>NZ_JBEXGL010000036.1:2071-44848 GCF_040607315.1 Micromonospora sp. NPDC005305
GCCGTTGCAGGTGTAGAGCTGGATCTGGGTGCCGTCGGCGGTCGCCGCGTTGCGCACGTCCAGGCACTTGCCGGCCAGGCCGCGCACCGGGCCGGTCCCGCCGCCGCCCCCGCCGCCCCGGACCAGGGTGAAGTCGTCGACGTCGTACAGGCCGGAGCCGGTGCCGGCGAAGGTCAACCAGACGGTCTGGCTGCCGGTCGGCACGCCGGCCAGCGCGGTGCTGACGTCGGCGAAGGTGGTCCAGCCGCCGGTGTTGGGCACCGCCACCTGGCCGAGCACGGCGCCCGTCGGGGAGCCGGTGCGGAGCTGGAGGGTGCCGCCCGGGCCGCCGGAGACCACCCGGGCCCGCAGCGCGGTCACCCCGGTCAGGTCCAGCCCCTGGTACGCGGCCCAGTCGCCCGGGTCGACGTACCCCAGGGTCTGCCCGCCGTTGGCGCCGGCCTTGGTGAACGGGGTGACCCCGCTGGCCGAGCTGAACGCCTCGGCCTGCACGGTGGTGTTGCCGGTCGGCGGGGTGGTGCCCAGCTCCTTGATCCGGATGTTGCGGAACGAGACGTCGTCGCCGGTGCCGTGGTTCTGGATGCCGACGTGGCCGGCGAGCGAGCGGGCCGGGTCGGTGTTGGTGAAGTCGTTGATCTTCACGCCGTTGAGGAAGACCTGGAGCCGCTCCCCCTCGACCAGCAGCTCGTAGGTGTTCCACTCCCCCGCCGGGTTGAGTGCCGCGTCCCGCGCCGGCAGGTCGGCGGACTTGAACGTGTAGACCGCGCCGGTGGTCCGGTCGGGGCTGTCGGTCGGGTCGATCTGGATCTCGTAGCCGTTGTCCACGGCCGACCAGGGGTCGCTCGACGGCGGGAAGCCGATGAAGACGCCGGAGTTGTCGTCACCGGCGAGCCGCCAGTCCAGCTTCAGCGAGTAGGTGGTGAACTGCCGGGCGCTGTACCAGTACAGGCCCATCCCGCCGACCGAGGTGAGGGTGGCGTCGGCGTTGGTGAAGCTGCCCGGCCCGGCCTGGGACCAGCCGGTGGTGGCGCCGGTGTAGAGCGGCGCGTAGCCGGTCTCCGGGCGGCAGTCGGCCTTGGCGCGGCCGGCCGCGTACCGGATGCCGCCGAGCAGGTGGGCCCGGAACGCCGCGTCGGCGTAGGACGCCTGGGTGTGGCCGCCGCCGGTGTAGAACGACCGGCCGCCCGCGTACGTCTTGCACCAGGCGTGCGGGTGGTCACCGCCCATCGAGCCGCCGGAGTACGACGACTCGTCGAGGGTCGCCAGCACGTGCGCCGTGGACCGGGCGTTGGTGCGGTAGTTGTACCACTCGTCGGTGCGGTTCCAGGTCTGCGGCAGGTGGGCGGTGGCGGCGTGCGCCCGGTCCTCCACCTTCACGTTCGCCGGCTGGATGGCCGGGTGGGAGGCGAACCAGGCGCCGACCAGGTTGCCGTAGAACGGCCAGTCGTACTCGGTGTCGGCGGCGGCGTGCACGCCCACGTAGCCCCCGCCCGCGCCGACGTACGCCTCGAAGGCGGTCTGCTGGGTGGCGTTGAGCACGTCGCCGGTGGTGTTGAGGAAGACCACGGCCTCGTACCGGGCGAGGTTGGCGGTGGTGAACTGGGCGGCGTCCTCGGTGGCGGTGACCGTGAAGTTGTTCGCCGCGCCGAGATCGCGGACGGCCTGGATGCCGGCGGGGATGGCGTCGTGCCGGAAGCCGGCGGTCTTGGAGAAGACCAGCACGTCGTAGGGCGCGTCGGCGGCAGCCGCCGGGGTGGCCGGGGTGGTGCAGGCAAGGACGGCGGTAGCCGCGCCGAGGGCGGTGCGGAGGAGTCCCATGTCGCTCTCCTAGGTGTTAGGAGGGGGCCCCTGTACAACGCCAGGCGTTAACAGGGGGCCCCTCCTTCAGCTCAGGGCAGGGTCCACTTCTGGTTGGCCGCGCCGGTGCAGGTCCAGAGGTGTACGGGGGTGCTGTCGGTGGAGGTGTTGCCGGAGACGTCGAGGCACTTGCCGGACTGCGGGTTGCGCAGCGTGCCGTCGGCCTGCGCCGACCAGTTCTGCGCTCCGCTGCCGTTGCACGTCCAGAGCTGGATCTTTGTGCCGTCGGCCGACCCGCCACCCGACACGTCGAGGCATTTGCCCAGCGCCTTGACCGTCGCGTTCGGCGTCACCGTCCAGGTCTGCGCCGCGGTGCCGTTGCAGGTGTAGAGCTGGATCTGGGTGCCGTCGGCGGTCGCCGCGTTGCGCACGTCCAGGCACTTGCCGGCCAGGCCGCGCACCGGGCCGGTACGCGCGGCGGACGTGGCGAGCGTGAACGAGTCCACGTCGTAGAGCGCGCCCGCGCCGCCTGCGAAGGTGAGGTAGAGCGTGGTGGTCCCGGCGGGCGGGTTGGCGACCGCGCCGGTCACCGTGGTGAACGTGTCCCAGCCACCGGTCACCGGCACGGTGGCCGAGCCGAGCACGGTGCCGGTCGCCGAGCCGGCCCGCACCTGGAGGGTGCCGCCCACCCCGGCCGAGGAGACCCGGGCGCTGAAGCCGGTGACGTTGCCGAGCTGGTACGGCTCGAACGCGATCCAGTCCCCGTTGTGGACGTCGCCGACGGTCTTGCCGCCCTCGGCGGTCGCCTTGTCGAAGGTGTTGATCCCGGCGGAGGTCTTGAAGTGCTCGGCCTGCCGGTGCCGGGGCTGGAGGGTGTGCTGGGTGTGCGTGGTCAGGCCGCCGGAGTCGGTGTACTCGGCGTCGAAGATCGCGAAGATGTTCGCCGCGTCGTCGTGCTCGCCGTCCACGGGGATGCTGATCGACCCGGTGCAGCCGGTGGCCGAGGTGATCTGGTGGCCGTGCTGGTCGTGGCCGAGCACGTAGGTCATCGTGACCTTCGTGCAGTCGATCGTGCCGTCCTCCGGGTCGGTGACGGTGATCCGGAACGGCACGGTGTCGCCGAAGGAGAAGAGCTGGCCGTTGCCCGGGCTGTTCACGGTGACGGTCGGCACGGTGTTGCCGACGGTGATGACCACGCTGGCAGTGCCGGTGGCGCCCTGCGGGTCCCGGACGGTGAGGGTGGCGGTGTAGCGGCCGTTGGCGGTGTAGGTGTGCGACGGGTTGGCCGCCGTCGAGGTGCCGCCGTCGCCGAACGCCCACGCGTACGTCAGCGCGCCGCCCTCCGGGTCGGACGAGCCGGCCGAGGAGAAGGCGACGGCCAGCGGTGCCGCGCCGGAGGTCCGGTCGGCGGCGGCCCGGGCCACCGGGGCGCGGTTGCCGCCGCCGAGGTAGTCGAAGCGGTACAGCGCCGAGTTGGCGTCGCCGTTGAAGTAGCCGGTGCCGTAGTCGAGCACGTAGTAGGCGCCGTCCGGCCCGAACGCGGAGTCCATCACCTGCTTGCCGGTCCATCCGAAGGCGTCGATGGTGCCGGGCGAGCCGTCGGCGTTGAGGTGGATCGGTTTGATCCAGCCGCGGCCGAACTCGGTGGCGAAGAACTGCCCGTCGAAGGACTGCGGGAACTTGGTGGTGGAGGGGTTGGCGGCGTCGTAGCGGTAGACCGGGCCGGCCATCGGCGACTCGGAGCCGCCGCCGAACTCGGGCGGGCTGCCGGCGTCGCCCGCGTACCGGATCCAGGCCGGCTTCGCGGCCGGCAGGGTGCTCTGGCCGGTGTTGCGGAACGAGTTGTTCGTCGGGCCGCCGGTGCAGTTGTACTTCGTGCCCGCGGTGCCGGTGGCGAAGTCCCACTCGGCGTACGTCTCGGCGGCCGTGTTGGTGCCGGTGCAGTACGGCCAGCCGTAGTTGCCCGGCCCGGTGACCCGGTCGAACTCGACCTGCCCGGAGGGGCCGCGGGCCGAGCTGGTGCCGGCGTCCGGGCCGTAGTCGCCGACGTGGACGATGCCGGTGGCCCGGTCGACGCTCATCCGGAACGGGTTGCGGAAGCCCATGGCGTAGATCTCGGGGCGGGTCCGCGCGGTGCCGGGCGCGAAGAGGTTGCCGCTCGGAATCGCGTACGTGCCGTTGGCGTTCACCTTGATCCGCAGGATCTTGCCGCGCAGGTCGTTGGTGTTGCCGGCGCTGCGCTGCGCGTCGTACCCAGGGTTGCGGTTGGTCCGCTCGTCGAGCGGCGCGTAGCCGGCGGAGTCGAACGGGTTGGTGTCGTCGCCGGTCGAGAGGTAGAGGTTGCCGGCGGCGTCGAAGTCGATGTCCCCGCCGACGTGGCAGCACAGCCCGCGGTCGGCCGGCACGTCGAGCACGTCGACCTTGCTGCCCTGGTTGAGCGTGAAGTCGGCGTTGAGCGTGAACCGGGAGAGCCGGTTGACACCCTGCCAGGCGGAGAAGTCGGTGCCGGTGGCCGGGGCGTCCCCGGCCGGCGTGGACAGCGGCGGCGCGTAGTAGAGGTAGATGTGCCGGTTGGTGGCGAAGCCGGGGTCGACGCCGACGCCCTGCAACCCCTCCTCGTCGTGGGTGTAGACCGGCAGGGTGCCGATGACGGTGGTGGTGCCGGCCGCGTCGGTGCGGCGCAGCGTGCCGTTGCGGGCGGTGTGCAGGACCGAGCGGTCGGGCAGCACCGCGAGGGACATCGGTTCGCCCATCTCGGCGACGCCGCGGGCGAGTTCGACCTGCTGGAAGTCGCTCGCCGGGATGGGGTGGGCGGACGCCGGGACGGGGGTCGCGGCCAGGCCGACCGCGCCGGCGGCCGCCGCGAGCAGCAGCGCCGACCCGGCGGGGAGCCATCGTCGGGTGGGGGTGTGGTGGGGGCTGGACATGCCTCTGCTGTCCCTTCCTGACGCGCGCAGCCTGGATCGGGCGCGCGTCGCGCCGGATGCCGTGCGGGGATGCTGCGCCGGGCCCGCCGGATGAGGCTCGGTGGGCCGTGACCGCCGGTGGTTGCGGCCGGCCGGTCACCTCGACGAGGGTGCCGGGTGCGGGCGGTTGACCTCGACGAAACAGCTCTGTGCTTGCGCACGACATTAAGACCTTTCGATCTGTCTGTCCATAGCTTCCGCTGGTTCCGGAACGACTTTCGTCGATGAGCGACAAAAGTCGCCGTCAGCGGCGGCGGTCCACGGCCCGGGCCGCCAGCCCGGCCAGCGCCGTCCGGGCCGGCCCCGCGAGCGGCAGCCCGTCCAGCGCGGCCAGGGCCGCGTCGGCCCGGGACCGGATCATCCGCTCCACCGCCGCGCGCGCACCGGAGGCCTCCACGATCCCGCGCACCTCGGCGGCCCCCGCCGGGTCCAGGGCCGGATCACCGACCAGCGCCCGCAACCGCGCCACCCCCGCCGGCCCGGCGGCCGCCCGGGCCAGCGCCATGAGCACGGTCGGCTTGCCCTCCCGCAGGTCGTCCAGGTTGGATTTCCCGGTCACCGCCGGGTCGCCGAAGACGCCGAGCAGGTCGTCGCGGAGCTGGAAGGCGTCCCCCAACGGGTCGCCGAACCCGGCCAGCGCGGCCACCACGTCCGGGTCGGCGCCGACCAGGGCGGCGCCGAGCTGCACCGGGCGGGTCACCGTGTAGCGGGCCGTCTTCAGCCGCACCACCGCGAGGGCGCTCTCCACCGATCCGTCGCCGGCCGCGGCCACCACGTCGAGGTACTCCCCCGCGATCACCTCGGCCCGCATCCGGGCGAGCAGGGCGTGGCCCCGGCGCAGCCGCTCGGTGGCCAGCCCGCAGCCGTGGAACATCTGGGCGGACCAGGCGGCGCACAGGTCGCCGCAGAGCAGGGCCGCCTGCCGGCCGTACGCCTCCGGGTCGCCGCGCCAGCCGGCCCGGGCGTGCCGCTCGGCGAAGACCCGGTGCACGGTGGGCCGGCCGCGCCGGCGGTCACTGCGGTCCACGATGTCGTCGTGGATCAGCGCGAAGGCGTGGAACAGCTCCAGTGCCGCCGCGGCCACCACGATCGGCGTGCCGTCCGTGCCGCCGAAGGCCCGCCAGCCCCAGTAGCAGAACAGGGGCCGCAGCCGCTTGCCGCCCGCCAGGACGAACCGGCGGAGCACGGCATGGACGGCGTCCGTGCCGTCGTCGCCCGGCCGGCCCGGCCGGCGCTCATGCAGGAACGCGGCGAGCGCGGCGTCGAAGCGGGCCCGCAGCAGGGCCGGATCGGTCGGTTCGACGGTGCGGGTCAGCGCCTCCCGGGGCGCCGCATCCAGGCAGATCCCGAGCCGGTCGGTATCCATGGCTGACAATACCGCGCGTGCGTGTCCCGCGGACTCCACCGGACAGCCCCGTTCAGCCTCGGAGCCCATCCAGGTCGGCGAGGTCCAGCCGGCCCGACTGGCCGTAGAACTCGACCGGGTTGCGCCAGAGCACCCGATCCACGTCGTCCTCGGTGAAACCGGCGAGCAGCATGGCCTCCCCGGTGGCGCGGGTGAGCAGCGGGTCCGAGCGCCCCCAGTCGGCGGCCGAGTTGACCAGGATCCGCTCGATCCCGTACGTCCGCAGCAACTCGACCATCCGCGGCGGCGACATCTTCGTCTCGGGATAGATCGAGAAGCCGAGCCAGCAGCCGGTGTCCCGCACGAGCCGCACGGTGACCTCGTTGAGATGGTCGACCAGCACCCGCCCGGGGTCGATGCCGGACTCGGTGACCACCGCCAGCGTGCGCTCGACGCCACGGGCCTTGTCCCGGTGCGGGGTGTGCACGAGGGCGGGCAGGTCGTGCGCCACGGCCAGGGCGAGCTGCCCGGCGAAGGCGGCGTCCTCGGCCGGCGTCATCGAGTCGTAGCCGATCTCGCCGACCGCCACCACGCCGTCCTTGTCCAGGTAACGCGGGAGCAGGTCGAGCACCGGGCGGCAGCGCGGGTCGTTGGCCTCCTTCGGGTTCAGCGCCACGGTGGCGTGGTGCCGGACGCCGAACTGGCCGGCCCGGAACGGCTCCCACCCGATCAGCGAGTCGAAGTAGTCCACGAAGGTGTCCACACTGGTGCGGGGCTGGCCCTGCCAGAACGCCGGCTCCACCACGGCACGCACCCCGGCGGCCGCCATCCGCTCGTAGTCGTCGGTGGTCCGGGACGTCATGTGGATGTGCGGGTCGAAGATGCGCATCACGCCTCCGGGATGGTGGTCGACGGCGAGCCGGCGCCGAGCCGGTCGAGCAGATCGGCGGCGTCGGCGGGCATGCTCCGGCCGGCCGCGTGCCGCTCGGCGGCAAGCCCGGCCAGCATCGCGGCCAGCTCGCCGTCGGCCCGGCCGGCCAGGTCGTCGACGACGGCCAGCGGCACGCCGGTGAAGACGCACTTGAGCACCGCCTGACGCCAGGCCGGCTGCTCCAGGTGCCGGGCGTACCGGCCCAGCGCGGCGGCCACCAGCCGCGTGTCGTCGGTGCGGATCGCGTCATGCAGCAGCGGCACGCACTCCGCCCCGATGGGCAGCAGCGGCAGGGCCCGCAGCACGGCCCGCTTCTCGGCGGCGTCGCCGTGCCGGTAGAGCGACTCGGCCGCCGCGGCGTGGCCGGCGGGGAGCGCGGTGAGCAGCAGTGCCCGGGCGGCCTCGTCGACGGTCCAGCCCGGCGGGTCGGGCAGCGGTCCCCGGCCGCACTTCCGGGCCGCGGTGGCGAACAGCCGCGCGATCGCCGCGGGATCGGTCGCGACGCGGCGCAGGGCCGCGTCCAGCCACCGCGGATCGGGTACGCCCCGCAGCGCGGCGCGCAGTCGGTGGGGTGTCATGCCGCCGTACCCATGGGTTCGCCTCCCCGTCGTCGTCGGGGCCGGTCGGCCGGTGCGGCCGGGGAATCCCGGTCCGGCCGCACCGGACGGCCGTGCTGGTTCGTGCCGGCCGCGGGTTCGCCGCGGCGGCACGCTCTCCGGGGCCGGCCTCGTCCCCGCCGCGGGGCGCAACCGCGGCGGGCCCTCGCCGGCCGGCACCGGAAAGCCCTTCGGGCGGCGCACGGGGCGCCGCCGTGAATCGGTCAGGCGGCCACCTCGGCCAGCGCGGGCTCCACCTCCGTCCACGCGGCCCGCTCGGCGGAGCGGGTCACCGCGTCGAGCACGAGCTGGACCTGCAACGCGTCGGCGAACGACGGCGCCGGGTCGACGCCGGTGGCAACCGCCTCGACGAAGTCGCGCATCTGGTGGGTGAAGGAGTGCTCGTAGCCGATGATGTGGCCGGGCGGCCACCACGCCGACAGGTACGGGTGCTCCGGCTCGGTCACCAGGATGCGGCTGAAGCCCTGCTCGGCGGCCGGCCGGGTGGCGTCGAGGAACTCCAGTTCGTTGAGGCGTTCCAGGTCGAACACGACGCTGCCCAGCGAGCCGTTGATCTCGACACGCAGGGCGTTCTTGCGCCCGGTGGCGAACCGGGTCGCCTCGTAGGTGGCGAGCGCCCCACCGTCGAGCCGGGCCACGAAGACGGCCGCGTCGTCCACGGTCACCCGGCCGGTCGTCCGGCCGTTGCCGTCGGCCTGTGCGGCCAAGCCGCTCGACCCGCCCGGCAGCGGCCGTTCCTTGACGAACGTCTCGGTGACCGCGCTGACCCCGGAGATGAGCTGCCCGGTCACGTACTGGGTCAGGTCGATGATGTGCGCGCCGATGTCGCCGAGCGCGCCGGAGCCCGCCCTGTCCTTCTGCAACCGCCAGACCAGCGGGAACTGCGGGTCCACGATCCAGTCCTGGAGGTAGACCGCCCGGACGTGCCGGATCTCGCCGAGCCGCCCGTCGGCGACGAGCTGCCGCATCAGGGCGACCGCGGGCACTCGGCGGTAGTTGAAGCCGCACATGGCGCGTACCCCGGCGGCCTGGGCCCGGGCGGCGGCGGCCGCCATCTCCCGGGCCTCGGAGACGGTGTTGGCCAGCGGCTTCTCGCACAGCACGTGCTTGCCCGCGGCCAGCGCGGCGAGGGCGATCTCGCAGTGGCTGTCCCCCGGTGTGCAGATGTCGACCACGTCGATCTCGTCGGACTCGACGAGCCGCCGCCAGTCCGTGGTGTGCCCGTCCCAGCCGAGCCGGCCGGCGGCCTCGGCTACCTTCGGCTCGTCCCGGCCGCAGACCAGCGCCATCCGCACCTGCGCCGGCAGGTCGTACACGCGGTTCACGGTGCGCCACGCCTGGGAGTGCGCGGCGCCCATGAACGCGTAGCCGACCATGCCGACGCGCAGGACGTTGTCGTGAGTGGACAAGGTGGATCTCCCCCCGTGTGTCAGAACCCGAGCTTCAGGTAGCTGCTCGCGTTCTCCTTGGTGATCGTCTCGGAGGCGAGGACGATCTCCTTCGGCACCTGGAGTTCGACCAGGTCGGACATGCCCTTGCCCTGGCCGATGAGGCGGGCCAGGGTGATGGCCGAGGAGGCCATCGACGGGCTGTAGGTGACGGTGGCCTTCAGCACCGTGTTGTCGGCCGCGATGGCCTCCATGGCCTTCTTCGAGCCGGCGCCGCCGACCATGAAGAACTCCTTGCGGTTGGCCTGGTTGACGGCGGCGAGGACGCCGATGCCCTGGTCGTCGTCGTGGTTCCAGATCGCGTCGATCTTCGGCAGGGCCTGGAGGAGCCCGGTCGCCTCCTGCTGGCCGGAGTCGGCGGTGAACCTGGCCGCCCGCCGGTTTCTCACCTTGAACCCGGCCTGGGCCAGGGTGTCGGCGAAGCCCTTCGACCGCTCCTGGGTCAGCTCCAGCTCGTCCATGCCGGCGATCTCACCGATGACCGGAGCGCTGACGCCCTTGGCCTTGAACTGCTCGATCATGTACGTCGCGGCGGCGACCCCCATGCCGTAGTTGTCACCCTTGATCTGCAGCCGGTACGCCTTGGCGTCCGGGAAGGCCCGGTCGAGGTTGACCACCGGGATGCCGGCCTTCATGGCCTCCAGGCCGAACGCGTTGAGCTCCTTGCCGTCGTGCGGCAGCAGCACGATCACGTCGGGCTTCTGGGAGATCAGCGTGGACAGGGCCGCGCGCTGGGCCGCCGCGTCCGCGCCGGCCTCCACGCTCTTCAGCTCCACGTCCGAGTACGCGCCGGCCTGCGCCTTGGCGTTGTTGGTGATGGCGGCGATCCAGCCGTGGTCAGCGGCCGGCGCGGAGAAGCCGATGGTCACCTTCTTGCCCGGCTCGCTGTTGGCGCCGGCCGCGGCGGCCTTGGTCTGCGCGGCGCTCGGGGCCTGCTCGTTGCTGGTGCACCCGGCGAGCAGCACGCCGGCGGAGACTGCGGCCCCGCCGAAGAGCAGCCGGCGGCGCGACAGGTCGCTGCCCTGCGTTGTCATGACGGCCTCCTGAATGAGGTGTGGTGGGAGTGATTTCGGGTGCGGTGGGCCGGACCACCGTCGGATGACGGCGGCCTGGCGGTCGCGGTGGGATCAGGTGGTGGTGGCCCGGTTGCGGGCGAGGAACTGGGTGAGACTGCGGAACTGCACCTGCTGGACCAGGACGGCGACGACGATGATGCCGCCCTTGACCATGTTCTGGGCCTCCGTGGAGAGACCGTTGATGGCGAAGAGGTTGGTGATCGTCGAAAAGATGATCACGCCGAGCAGGGAGCCGATGATGGTGCCCCGCCCGCCGCTGAGCAGCGTGCCGCCGATGATCGCGGCGGCGATCGCGTCCAGCTCGTAGAGGTTGGCCATCGCCGCCTGGGCGGAGGTGGCCTGCGCGGTCAGCATGATCGCGGCGATGCCGCAGCAGAGGCCGGAGAGCGCGTAGAGCAGCACGGTGTGCCGGCGGACGTCGATGCCGGCGAGCCGGGCCGCCTCGGGGTTGCCGCCGACGGCCACCGTGCGGCGGCCGAAGGTGGTCCGGTTGAGCAGCACCCAGCCGGCCGCGACCACCGCGGCGAGGATGTAGACCAGCAGCGGGATGCCGAGCAGCTTCGTCGTGGCGATGCCGTTGATGAAGCCGTCGTTGGAGACCTGGGTCTGCTTGTCGGAGATCTCGGCGGCCAGGCCGCGCGCCGCGACCATCATGGCCAGCGTGGCGATGAACGGCACCAGCCGCCCGTACGAGATGAGCAGCCCGTTGACCACGCCGACGGCCAGCCCGACGGTGAGCGCGCTGAAGATCATGCCGCCGGCGCCGTAGCTCTGGGTGGCGAGCGTGGTGCTCCAGACCCCGGCGATCGCGACGATCGCGCCGACCGACAGGTCGATGCCGCCACCGATGATCACGAAGGTCATCCCGACGGTGACCACGCCGACCACCGAGGCGAGCTTGAGGATGGTGAGGGTGTTGCCCCACACCCAGTTCGCGTCGCCGTAGAGGTCGGGCCGGGTCAGGATGCCGATGACCACCAGCACCACCAGCGTCGCCAGCAGGCCGAGGTTGCGCTTGGCGCCCTCCCCGCGGTCCCCGCTCCACCAGGAGAGTCCCGGCCGGGCGTCGGCCTTCGCGGTCTCGGCCGGGTCGACCGGCGGCGACTGGGCCGGCAGCCCCGCCGCCCGCTCGGGCGCCGCCGTGGGTGTCGTGTCGCTCATGCTGGCGCGCCTTCCATGAGGGACCCCGCCATGACGAGGTCGAGCACGGTGTTCTCGTCGAGTTCGCCGGCCGGGGCCTCGCGGACCACCCGGCCCTCCCGCATCACCAGCACCCGGTCGGCCAGGCCGAGCACCTCGGGCACCTCGCTGGAGACCAGCAGCACCCCGACGCCCCGCGCGGCGAGCTCCCGGATCACCTGGTAGAGCTCGGCCCGGGCGCCCACGTCCACGCCCCGGGTCGGCTCGTCGAGCAGCAGCAGCCGGGTGTCCCCGAGCAGCCACCGCCCGACCACCACCTTCTGCTGGTTGCCGCCGGACAGGGTGCGCACCGGCCGGCGGACGTCCCGGGGGCGCAGCTCCAGCGAGGCGGCGATCCGGTCCGCCGCGGCCCGCTCCCGCCCGGCGTCGGTGAAGCCGAGGCGGGCGTACCGGCCGAAGGTGGCCAGCGTGACGTTGCGGTAGATCGGTTCGCCGAGCAGCAGCGCCTGGCTCTTGCGCTCCTCGGGGGCCATCCCCATGCCGGCCTTCACGGCCGCGCCGACGCTGCCCGGGCGCAGCGCCCGGCCGCCCATCCGGACCGTGCCGGCTTCCGCGCGGCGGGCCCCGTAGATCGTCTCCAGCAGCTCCGAGCGGCCGGAGCCGACCAGCCCGGCGATGCCGACGATCTCCCCGGCCCGCACGTCGAGCGAGACGTCGGCGAACTCGCCGTGCCGGGTCAGCCCCTCCACCCGCAGCAGCTCCGCGCCGGCCGGGTCCTCGGCGGGGCGGTCCGGGAAGACGTACTCGATGGTCCGGCCGGTCATCCGGGAGACCAGGTCGCGGGTCGGGGTCTCGCGGGCCGGCAGGTTCGCCGCGGTGGTCCGGCCGTCCTTGAGTACGGTGACCCGGTCGCCGATCTCGCAGATCTCCTCCAGCCGGTGGGAGATGTAGATGACGGCGATGCCCTGCGCGGTGAGTTCCCGGATGATGCGGAACAGGTTGCCCACCTCGTCGTGGGCGAGCACGGCGCTCGGTTCGTCCATGATGATCAGTCGGGCCTCGTGGGAGAGCGCCCGGGCCATGCTGACGATCTGCTTGCCGGCGGCCGGCAGGTGGCGGACCAGCCGGCCGGGCGGGATCTCCGGGTGGCCGAGCCGGGCCAGGATCTGCCGGGTCCGCCGGGCCATGTGCCCGCGCCGGACGAAGCCGAGCCGGCGCGGCTCGTGGCCGAGGAAGGCGTTCTCCGCCACCGACAGGTCCTCGACCAGGTCGAGTTCCTGGTAGATGGTGGCGATCCCGGCCCGCATGGCGGCCTGCGGGTTGGCGAAGGCCGCCGGCTCGCCGCGCCACACCACCTCGCCGGAATCCGGCCGGTGCACCCCGGCGAGCACCTTGATGAGGGTGGACTTGCCGGCGCCGTTCTGCCCGAGCAGGCAGTGCACCTCGCCGGCCCGCACCTCCAGCTGCACGCCGTCCAGCGCGCGTACGCCGGGGAAGGTCTTGACCACGTCGGTGAGGCGCAGGACCACCTCACCCGCGACGGTGTCGGCGGGCGCCTCGACGAGTGGTTCGTTCGTCACGTCGGCCTCCTCGCTGTTCATGCCGCCCGGCTCGCTCGTCGCGCTCATGCGGCTTCGCCGAAGGCGAGGTCGCTGGCGAGCACCGCGGCGCCGGCGACGCCGGCGCGGGGACCCAGCTCGGAGAGGACGACCGGCAGGTTGCCGGTGGCCAGCGGCAGCGAGCGGCGGTAGACCACGCTGCGGATCTCGGCGAGCAGGATGTGGCCGAGCTGCGCGAGCCCGCCACCGATCACGATCATCGACGGGTTGGTGAAGCTGACCAGGCCGGCCAGCACGCTGCCAACCCGCCGGCCCCCGTCGCGGATGAGCTGGATGCAGGTGACGTCCCCCTCGACCGCCCCCTGCGCGACGTCCAGCGCCGTCACCGCGCCCCGGGCGGCGAGCCGCTCGACGAGCGCGGGCGACACCTCGGCGCGGGCCGCGGCGGTGGCCGCCCGGGCCAGCGCGGCCCCGCTGAACACCGCCTCCAGGCAACCGAGGTTGCCGCAGGAGCACATCGGACCGTTCGGGTCGACCTGGATGTGGCCGATGTCGCCGGCGCACCCGTCGGTGCCCCGGTAGACCCCGCCGTTGAGGTAGATGCCGCAGCCGATGCCGGTGCCGATCTTGATGAACAGGAAGTCGTCGACCGAGTGGGCGACGCCGCCGTGCCGCTCGCCGATGGCCATGATGTTGACGTCGTTGTCGACCACCGCGGGGCAGCCGTGCTCGCGGGTGAGCAGCTCACGCACCGGATAGCGGTCCCACCCCGGCATGATGGGCGGCGAGACGGGCACCCCGTCCCGGAAGCTCACCGGCCCCGGGACGCCGATGCCGATCGCGTCGAGCCGCTCGTACGCGCCGTCCACCCTGGCCTTGTGCAGCAGCTCGTTGACCCGGTGGAGGGTCACCTTCGGGCCGGAGCGGATGTCGGCGGGCTCGGTGTAGGCGGCCACGGGCTCCAGCCGGCCGTTCACCACCTCGACGTCGATCGAGCTGGCGCCCAGGTCGACCGCGGCGAAGCGCAGGTGCGGGCTCAGCTCGACCAGGGTGGACCGGCGGCCGCCCCGGGAGGCGGCCAGCCCGGCCTCGGCCACATAGCCGAGGTTGACCAGCCGCTCCAGCTCGGCGAGGAGGCGCGGGCGGGGCATCTGGAGCCGGTCGCCCAGCTCGGCGCGGGAGACGGCCCCCTCGTCCCGGAGGGTTCGCAGGAGCTGTACGTGCAGGGGGTCGACCGTCCGCACCGGGACTCACCTCCGCATCGGAGTCGTTCACATCGGCGCAACGGCGATGTGTCGTGTCCGACACAGTAGGAGCCTTCCAGGTCACGTGTCCATAGCTTCGGCACATCTGGCGGAAACTTTTGTCCGTATGAGCAAAAGCGATGAGTCGATCATGAAAAGCAGGCCGCCCCCGCCGCGATCGGTGCGGCGGGGACGGCCCCGGATGCGTCGCTGGTCAGCGTCGGGTGGCGGCGTTGCGCTTCTTCTTGAGCTTGCGGTCGTCGCGCAGCTCGACGTACGGCTCCTCGTCGGCCGGGTGCCCGGCCTCGATGGCACGGCTGCGCTCCAACTCGGCGTCGAACTCCGCGCCGAGCAGGATGGCGATGTTGCTGAGCCAGAGCCAGACCAGGAAGACGATCACGCCGGCCAGCGCGCCGTAGGTCTTGTTGTACGAGGCGAAGTTGCTGACGTAGAGGGCGAACAGGCCGGAGATGACCATCCAGATCACCACGGCCAGGATGCCGCCCGGGCTGACCCAGCGGAAGCCGCCGTGCCGGGCGTTCGGCGAGGCCCAGTAGAGGATCGCGAACATCAGGCTGACCAGCACGAGCAGCACCGGCCACTTGAGGATGTTCCACACCGTGACGGTCGTCGAGCCCAGCCCGATGGCGTTGCCCACCTGCTCGGCGAGACCGCCCGTGAAGACCACGATCACCGCGCTGGCCAGGAGCATCACGCCGATCACCGCGGTCACACCGAGCCGGATCGGCAGCGTCTTCCAGATCGGCCGGCCCTCCGGCACGTCGTAGATGCTGTTCGAGGCGCGCATGAAGGCGGCGATGTAGCCGGACGCCGACCAGAACGCGGCCAGCAGACCGATGATCGCGGCGATGCTGGCGAGCCCGCCGGAGGAGCCGGCCTGGTCGATCGCCGTCTCGATGATCGTCCGGATGTTCTCCTCGGGCACCACCTGGCCGACGGTGTCCCGCACCCCCGACTTGGCCTCGTTACCGAGCAGGCCGAGCAGGGAGATCAGCACCAGCAGACCCGGGAAGATAGACAGCACCCCGTAGTAGGTGAGCGCGGCGGCCCAGTCGGTCAGGCTGTCGTCCTGGAACTCCCGCACGGTGCGCTTGAGCGTCGCCACCCACCCCGTGGCGGGCAGATCGGTGGGACTGTCCGGCCCCTCGTCCGGGCCCACCGGCCCGGTGCGGTCGCGCCCCTGCCGGGCGGAAGACTCGTCGGCGGCCATCGCCCCTCCCTCGTCGTCTGTGTTGTCACCACGACATGCCCCGAGGGGAGGGCCGGTTAACCACCTACTTGTACAGCAACCTGCTCATCCGTCGGGAGGCCAGCGCGAGCATGCCGGCGGTCAGCGCCACCAGGTAGGCCACGTCGACGAGCCAGGACCAGCCGGACCCGCCCACGCAGATGCCCCGGATCAGGTGCACCGACCGGTAGAGCGGGGTCAGCTCGACGACCCAGCGCAGCACCGAGGGATAGGCCTCCGCCGGGACGAACGTGCCGGAGAAGAGGAAGAGGGTGAACTGGGCCGAGCCCATGAGGTCGAAATCCTGCCAGCTGCGCATCAGCGTGGAGACGGTCATGCCCAGCGCGCCGAAGGCGAAGCCGACCAGCACGGCGGCCGGGAACGCGGCGAGGGCCCGACCGGCGGTGGTCAGGTCCATCGCCACCATGAGGACCAGGAACGCGGCCGAGTAGAGGCCGCCGCGGAGCATCGCCCAGCCCAGCTCGCCGAGGGCGATTTCGAACGGCTGCACCGGGGTTGCGATGACCCCGTCGTACAGCTTCATGTATTTCATCTTGCCGAAGAAGTTGAAGGTGGTCTCCGACAGCGCCCCGCTCATCGCCGACGAGGCGAGCATGGCCGGGGCCACGAACGCCGCGTAGGAGACCAGCCGACCGCCGGGCAGGGTGAGGTCGCCGACGAGCGCGCCCACCCCGACGCCGATCGAGAAGAGGTAGAGCACCGGCTCCAGGAAGCCGGAGAGCAGCACCAGCCAGTAGGCGCTGCGCAGGGCGGTGAAGTTGCGCTCGGCGACCGAGGCCGAGCGGCGGGCCCCCGCCGGACTGACCAGCCGGGGCAGGACGAGAGCGACCACGACACCCTTCCTAGACGACGAGCTGACGCTGGAACACGCGCCGGGCCAGCCACCAGCCGGCGCCGGCCCAGACCGCGAGGTAGAGCAGGTGGCCGGTGACCGACCACTGCGGAGCGACGCCGAGTGTGGCGGCCCGGCACAGGTCCACCCCGTGCCAGAGCGGGGTCGCGTAGGCGAACTGGCGCAGCCCGACCGGCAGCGACTCGACCGGGAAGAACACCCCGGCGAAGAGGGCCATCGGGATGATCGCGAAGCGGAACAGCAGCGCCAGGTAGCTGTCGCCGGGCACCGCGGCGGCGTACGCGAAGGTCGGCGCCGCCACCGCCAGGCCCAGCAGCACGCTCACCAGCGGGACGGTCAGCGCCCAGGGCGAGCGCAGCGCCCCGAACAGCGCCGTCACCAGCAGGAACGCCAGCGTGCTGGTGAGCACCCGGAACAGCACGAACGCGAGGTGCCCGGCCAGGATGTCGCCGGTGCGCAGCGGCGCCGCGACCTGCGCGTGGTAGGTGCGGATCCAGCGGAAGTTGCTGAGCACCGGCCACGTCGACTCGCCGACGGCGACCTGGAAGGCGGTGGAGGCGATCAGGCCGGGCACCAGCCAGTCGAGGTAGGGCACCCCGCCGACGCCCTGGTCGACATAGGCGCCGACCCCGACGCCGAAGCCGAGCACGGTGAGCACCGGCAGCAGGAACGACGAGAAGACCCCGGCCCGCCAGGTGCGCCGGTAGCCGACCAGGTGGTGGGAGAGCACCGCCAGCGCCGGCACCCGGGGCAGTGCCCGGCCGGACCGTTCCGCCACGGTCATGTGGACCACCCCCGTTCTCCGCCCACGTCGCCCTTCCTACCGCTCGGGTACGACAGGACGCCGGTCACCCTACGACGGGCGACGGACGGTGTCGCCGGGGTTTCCGCGAGGTCGGGTGCTACGGCCGGCCGGCGACCCGCGTGACGAACGCGCGCCACGCGTCCGGGCCGAACGCCAGCACGGGACCGGCCGGATCCTTGGAATCGCGGACGGCGACCACGCCGGGAAGGTTCCCGGCCACCTCCACGCAGTTGCCGCCCTGGCCACTGCTGCGGGTGCTCTTGTGCCACCGGGCGCCGGTCAGATCCATGTTTCCGCCACTTCCGCCATCAGGTCGAGGGACTGCTGGTGGGATAGTGCCTCACCCCGGATCGACTCCCACACCTCGACCATCTGCTGCACGAAGTCGGTTCGGTCGACGACCTGGCCGTGGCGTTGCCCCTCCAGGTAGATGACGTCCTCCCCGGCGGGCAAGGTGGCGATCACGAAGGGTCCGGCGAGCCCAGGGTACGCGCCGGCCGACATCGGCACGACGTGGATACGGACCCGCGGCAGCGCGACGCCCAGCTTCACCAGGTGCTGCAACTGCTCACGCATCACCTCCGGCCCGCCGATCCGGCGGCGCAGCACATACTCGTCCACGACCACGCTGAACAACGGCGGCCGGTCGCGGGCGAGCACTGCCTGCCGATCCAACCGGGTCGTCACCTGCCGGTCGATCTCGTCCGCCGCGAACAGGCCACCGCCGGCATGGATGGCACGCGCGTAGCCCTCGGTCTGCAACAGACCGGGCACACACAGCGGTTCGAACGTGCGCAGGGCACGGGCCTCCTGTTCGATGGCGGCCCAGTCGCGGAACCACGGCACCACCGTCTCCCGGCTGATCCGCCGCTGGATCCGCTCGAACCGCCCGTCCGAGCCGAACACGGTGTCGCAGCGGCGGGCGAAGTCGAGGCCCGGCCGGCGCTCGCAGGTCTCCACCTTGGCCACGAGCGCACCCGAGTAGCTGAGGGCCTCGGCCAGCGCGCTCTGGGACATGCCACTGGTGGCGCGGGCGAGCCGCAACTCCTCGGCGAAGTGGTCCAGCATGGACGAACGGTCCACGGACAGCCTCCGTACATCCTCGTACCGCTCCGGGCCGGCCGCCGTACGCCCCGGTCGTCGGCGCGCGGGATCTCCCACCGTAGTCGCCGGGTCACCAGACTGTCACGCAGCGGAACCGCTCACGGGCACCGGACGGCGGGCGGAACCAGGCCGGGGGTGCCCGCGCACGACGAGGTGCGCGGGCACCCCCATCCCACGACGGAGGCCCAGCTCATGCGACTCAGGTTCTGGTGGCGCCCGACCCCGGCGGCGGAGGGCGTGCGCTGATGCCCCGCTACCGCCCGCACGTGGCGGCGCGGCCGTCCTGGCGCTGCCGGGCCTGCGGCGCACCGTGGCCGTGCTCGCCGGCCCGGCTGGCGCTGCTCGGGGAGTATCGCGAGGACCGGATCGCCCTGCTCGTCTACCTCGGCACGCTCCTGTGCGAGGCCACGGCGGACCTCGCCGACCGGCACGGGCGGGACGCGCCGCAGCGGCTGGCCGACCGCTTCGTCACCTGGGCCCGCCCACGCTGACCACCCTCAACGACGCCGGAGACCGCGCCCCACTGGCGTTGATCAAGAAGTTTGCGTCGGGATTCGCGCGGAGGGCGACGCAAACTTCTTGATCGACGGTACGGGGTGCGGGGGTGCCGTCGGGGGATGGCCGCCGGCCGGTGGGGGAACTGCGGGTCAGCCGGCCGGGGTGGGGCGGACGGGGAGCAGGTTGCGTTCCGCGAAGACCTTCTTGGCGACGAGGGTGGCGTTGACCGCCCGCGGCACCCCGCAGTAGACCACCGCCTGCAGCAGCGCCTCGACGATCTCCGACGGCGTCAGGCCGGCGTTGAGCGCGCCGTTGACGTGCACCTCCAGCTGGGCCCCGGCGTCACCGAGGGCGGTGAGCACGCCGAGGCACAGCAGCTCGCGGTCGCGGCGCGCCAGCTCGGGCCGGACGTAGAGGTCGCCGTAGGACCAGGCGACGGACCGGTAGCTCAGCTCGGGTGAGACGTCGGCCAGGGCCTCGAGGAGTTTCTGCCCGGCCCCGCTGTCGGCCTGCCGCAGCGCCTCCAGACCTCGCTCGTACTGTTCGTCTCCGGTCATGGTCCTGCCCTACCTCTGCCCAGTCGTCCGGTCGGCTGGCCGCGGTTACCCGCGGTCGGGCCGGACAAACGGCACAGCTCCCGCCGGGCGGTCAGGCGGCCTGGCGCTCGGCTTCCGCTCCGACGGCCTGGTGGTCGAGGCCGCGCGTGCGGAACAGGGCGAGCACCGCGTAGGCCAGGAGGAGGACGCCCGTGCCGGTGCCGACGACCAGCCCGGCCGACACCCCCGAGACGAGGTCGACCACCAGGCCGGCGAGGGCGACCAGCGTGACGGCCACCCCGAGCGGCACCAGCAGCCGGTCGCGCAGCACCGGGGCCAGCGGCACGAAGTGGATGCCGACCACGGCGCAGACCAGCACCGGGATGTAGCCGGTGAGCCCGGCGGCGGCCAGGATCAGCGCGCCGACCAGGCCGACGACGACCTCGGCTACGACGACGAGCCCGTAGCGCCGGTCGGCGGACCGGTCGCGCCCGCCCGCCGCCGGTCGCCCGGCCCGGATCACGAGCACGGCGCCGACGGCCGCGGCGACCAGCGCGACGACGCTGCCCACCACCAGCAGCGACCGCAACGGCGGATCGGCCTTCGGGACGCTGAACCAGACGGCGGCGAACACGCCGAGGTAGAGCGCCGTGAGCCCGGCCTGACGCCGCGGCAGACCCACCATGTCGGACACTCCCGTCAATCACCCGGCCGCCCGAGGCGGCGGACCTGGACCTGGACCCGCCACCTTAGTCGATCAAGGTGCGGCCGGTGAGGTGGAGGAAGACGTCCTCCAGGCTGCTGCGCCGGACCAGGACGCTGGCCGGGACGAGGCCGCGCGCGGTCACCTCGGCCAGCGCGGCGTCGCCGTCGGGCACGTAGAGCAGGATGCGGTCCGGCAGCACCTCGACCCGCTCCCCCAGCCCGCCCAGCTTGCCGGCGAACGCCTCCTGCGACTCGGCCGCGAAACGCAGCTCGACCACCTCGCGGGTGGAGTGCTGCGCGATCAGCGCCCGGGGCGAGCCCTCGGCGACGATCCGGCCGCCGTCCATCACCACCAGCCGGTCGCAGAGCTGCTCGGCCTCGTCCATGTAGTGGGTGGTGAGCACCAGCGTGACGCCCTGCTGCTTGAGCCGGAACAGCCGCTCCCAGACCAGGTGCCGGGCCTGCGGGTCGAGGCCGGTGGTGGGCTCGTCGAGCAGCACGATCTCGGGGTTGTTGACCAGGGCGCGGGCGATGGTCAGCCGCCGCTTCATGCCGCCGGAGAGCGGCTCCACCTTGCTCTCGGCCCGCTCGGTGAGCTGGACGAAGTCGAGCAGCTCGGCGGCCCGCTCGCGGGCCACCCGGCGCGGGATGCCGAAGTAGCGCGCGTAGGTGGTCAGGTTCTCCCGGACGGTCAGCTCGGGATCGAGGCTGTCGAGCTGCGGGCAGACCCCCAGCCGGGCCCGGATCGCCGGCCCGTCGTGGACCGGGTCCATGCCGAGGATGCGCAGCTCCCCGCCCGAGGGCGGCGAGATGCAGCCGATCATGCGCATGGTGGAGGACTTGCCGGCGCCGTTGGGCCCGAGGAAACCGAACGCCTCGCCGGGGCGCACCTCGACGTCGATGCCGTCGACGGCCGTGAAGTCACCGAACCGCTTCACCAGCCCCCGCGCCTGAATGAGTGGTTGCGCGCTGGTCACCGGCTGACCCTAACCGCCGGGTCCGACAGGCTCGACCGGTTAACGCGGGGGCGCGGGCGGGCCGGCACGGCTGGAACGCCATTTGCGGCTTTCCCGCGACAATTGTGAAGGCAGCTCAGAATTGGCCTGCGGTGAGTGAGCAGCTCGTCATTCCGCTCACTCCACGCAATCACGTCCGGCAATGTTCCCATGATGTAGACGATTCGCGTATCGTGCCCCCTCGTGCCGCCCGTTCGCTCCTCCGACGCGAATCTTCCGCCGCCGCGGCCCCCTGCGGCGGAATCCGCGGCGTCCGACGTGGACACCGCTCCCGTGCCGCTCCCGCCCGACAGCGGCGCGGTCGCCGGCCCGGTGTGGGCCGACGACGGGCCGGCGGAGACGCACCACGACACCCGGGAACTGGCGGCCCGGTTCGAGGACGAGAAACCGGGGCGGGTGCTGACCGGACCGGTCGCGCTGCTGTTCACCGGCGCCACCCTGGCCGTCGCCCTGCTCGCGCTCTGGCAGGTGTTCTTCCCGCTCGCTCAGGGCAGCAAGTACTACCTCATCATTTTCCTCGCCGGCGTGCTGCCGATGGTGTTCCTGGCGTACCCCTCCGGGGTGCGGCTGCGCCGCCGGCCGGCCGGCGGCGAGCCGGCGGAGCGGCGCGGTCCCCGCCCTGCCGACTGGCTGCTCGCCGCCGTCGCGCTGCTGGCCTGCCTCTACCCCGTGCTGCCGGTGACCCTCGGCGCGGGCGGCGGCGGCTATGACGCGTTCCTCGACCGGCAGGGCCTGCTCGTGCCGCTGGACGTGGTGCTCGGCACCGTGCTGCTGCTCCTGCTGCTGGAGGCGTGCCGGCGCACCACGGGCTGGATCCTCCCGGCCGTCTGCCTGCTGTTCCTCGCCTACGGCTACTACGGCGGGCTGCTGCCGCAGGCCTGGCCGGTGGCCCACGCCGGGCTCGACTTCGCGCAACTGGTCGACGCGTTCTACAACTCCGACAGCGGTTTCTACGGCACCCCGCTCGACGTGGCCGCGTCGTACATCGTGCTGTTCACCATCTACGGCGCGGTGCTGGACCTCTCCGGGGCCGGCCGGTTCTTCGTCGAGCTGTCCGCCGCCGCGTTCCGCCGCTCCCGCACCGCGGCCGGACGCACGGCCGTCGCCTCCGGCTTCCTGCTCGGCACGGTGTCCGGCTCGGGCGCCGCCACCACGGTCAGCATCGGGGCGGTGACCTGGCCGATCCTGCGCCGCGCCGGCTACCCGCCCGAGCGGGCCGGCGGCATGCTGGCCGCCGCGGGCGTCGGCGCGATCCTCTCCCCGCCCACGCTGGGCGCCGCGGCGTTCATCATCGCCGAATACCTGGGCGTGTCCTACCTGCAGGTGCTCGGCTGGGCCACCGTGCCGACGATCCTCTACTACCTGGGCATCCTGCTGTCCGTCGAGATCGACGCCCGGCGCTCCGGGGTCCGCCCGGTGGTCATCGAGAGCGGCTCGGCCGGGCGGCTGCTGCTCCGCTTCGGCTACCACTTCCTCTCCCTCATCGTGATCATCGTGGTGCTCGCCATGGGCGCCTCGGCGACCCGGGCCGTGGTGATCGCCACCGTGCTGGCCGCCGCGCTGTCCTTCCTGGACCGCCGGCACCGGCTCACCCCCGCCCGCCTCGTCGAGGCGCTCAGCGGCGGCGTACGCGGGGTGCTCGCCGTGAGCGCCGTCTGCGCGGCGGCCGGCATCATCACGGCCACCACCACGAAGACGGGCCTCGGCCCGCAGGCCGCCGCGCTGCTGGTCAGCGGGGCGCAGGCGGTCAGCTCCGAGCCCGCCGTGGTGCTGGCCCTCACGGCACTGCTCGCCGCGGTCGCGCTCAGCCTGCTCGGGCTGGCCGTGCCGGTCACCGCCTCCTTCGTGATCGGCTGGGTGATCATCGGCCCGGCGCTGCTGCACCTCGGCGTGGCCGCCCCCGCCGCGGCCATGTTCGTCTTCTACTTCGCGGTGCTGTCCGAGGTCTCCCCACCGACCGCGCTCGCCGCGGTGGCCGCCGCCGCGGTCACCGGCGGCCGGCTGGTGCCGACCATGTGGCAGACCCTGCGGTACGCGCTGCCCGCGTACCTCATCCCGATCGCCTTCGTGATCACGCCGACCGGCCTCGGCCTGCTCGGCATCGGCGGGGTCGGGCGGATCGCGGCGGCCGCGGTGGTCTCGGCGCTCAGCGTCACCGTGCTGGCGGTGGCGGCCGGCGGCTGGCTGCCCGGCGTCGGTCCGGCCGGCACGCCGGAGCGGCTCCTCGGCGCGGTCGCCGGGCTGGTGCTGCTCTGGCTGGAACCCCTGCCCGTCACGGTCGGCGCGGTGCTCGCCGCGCTGGCCGTCGCGGGCGTGCTCGTCCGACGTGGCTCCGCCGGTCGCGCCGGCGGCCCGTCGGTCCCTGAATTGGTGGACCACCGGGAGGAGAAAGAGTGAGACGGATCGACGTGCGGATCGCCGCGGGCGTCGGGGCGCTGGCCCTGGTCGCGGCCGGCACCGCCGGATGCGGGGGCCGTCAGGACGGCGCGGCGAAGGACGACGCCGCCCGCGAGATCACCTGCAAGGTAGCCAAGGACACCCGGGTCGGCATCGCGACCGGCAACGCCACGGGCGTCTACTACGTGGTCGGCAACGCGCTGGCCGGCCAGCTCTCCGCGGCCACCGGCGGCAAGCTCACCGGCACCGCCGCCGAGACCGGCGCCTCGGTGCAGAACGTGGAACAGCTCGTGGCCGGCCAGTACGACGTGGCGTTCTCCCTCTTCGACACCGCGGTCAACGCGGTGCAGGGCAAGGACAGCTTCAGCTCCCCGCAGCCGGTGAAGGCGCTGGCCCGGATCTACGACAACTACACCCAGGTGGTCGTCCGGGCCGACTCCGGGATCACCTCGGTGGCCGGCATGAAGGGGAAGAAGATCTCCACCGGGTCGCCCAAGTCCGGCACCGAGGTCATCGCCAACCGGCTGCTCACCGCCGCCGGGCTGGACCCGGCCACGGACATCCAGGCGCAGCGGCTCGACCTCACCAAGACCGTCGACGGGATGAAGGACGGCAGCATCGACGGCTTCTTCTGGTCCGGCGGCGTGCCCACCGGCGGGGTGACCGACCTGTTCACCACGGCCGGCGACAAGGTGCGGTTCCTCGACATCAGCACCCTGCTGCCGAAGATGACCGAGCTGAACCCGGCCTACCAGGCCGGCACCATCGGCAAGGACATCTACCGGACCGGCGCCGACGTGCCCACCATCGTGGTGCCGAACGTGCTGCTGGTCCGCGACAACCTCGACGCCGACGTGGCCTGTGTGATCACGAAGACGGTCTTCGAGAAGAAGGACACCCTCGCCCAGGCCAACCCGGCCGCCAAGGGCATCGACCTGACCAACGCCCGCAAGACCGACCCGGTGGGGCTGCACCGCGGGGCCGACCGGGCGCTCAAGGACCTCGGCGCGAGCTGACCCGACGAGCCGGGCCCGGACCGACCGTCCGGGCCCGGCCACCCGACAACGACCCGGGAGACCCCCGTGCCGCTGCCCCACCCCGCCCGCGTACGCCGGCATCACCGGCCCGCGGACCCCACCGGGCACCTCCGCTCGGTCCGGGTCCAACTCCTCGCGCCGATCCTGGTGGCCACGGTCGGCCTGGTGGTGCTGGGCGCCGCCCAGACCGGCGCCGCGCTGGACGCCTCCGCCGACGCCGACCGGGCCCGCGTGCTCGCCGGCACCGCCACCGCCACCGTGCGTCTGGTGCACGAGCTGGAACGCGAACTGGGTGAGACGGCCGCGCTGCGCCAGCGTGGCGGCGCCGCCGGCCGGCCACTGGTCGACGCGCAGCGGCGCCGGGTGGACGCCGCGGTCACCCGGTACCGCTCGGCCAGTGCGGACGCCCGGCACGCCGCCCCGGACCTGACCCCGGTGCTCAACGACGCGGACGGGCGGCTCGGCCAGCTCGCGCCGACGCGGGACCTGGCGCTGGGCGGCGACCGGGCCGACCCGGCGTACGCGACGCTCGTCGAGTCGCTGCTCGCCGTCGCCGATGCGCTGCCCGCCCAGCTCCGCGACGCCGAACTGGCCAACGAGGCGCGCGAGGTGGCCGCGGTGGCCGCCCAGGAGCACCTCTCGGCGCTGGAACGCGACCTGCTGCGCGGGGTGTTCGTGCGGGGCGCACTGGTCCGGGGCGAGCTGGCCGGGCTCGGCCGCCTCCGGGGCGCCCGCGAGCAGCGCCAGGCCGAGTTCCTCCGGATCGCCGCCGGCCCCGCCAACTCCGCCTGGTACCGGCTGGTCGGCGGCGCCGACGTGGAGACGGCCCGGCGGATGCGCGACGGCGTACTGGACAGCGACGGCGGGCCGGAGTCGCTGAAGACCGACGGCGACGCCTGGTACGTGGCGCAGAGCGGCACCATCCGCCGCTACAACCTGCTCGGCCGGGAGCTGTCCGACGGGCTGGACCGGGACGCCGCCGCGCTGGCCCGGACCGCCCGGCAGCGGGCCCTGCTCACCGCCGGAGCGACCAGCACCGTGGCGCTCGGCTCGCTGCTGACCGCCGTGTTGCTGGCGGTCCGGACCAGCCGGCGGCTGCGCCGGCTGCGGGTCGCGGCGCTCACCATGGCCAACCGGGAACTGCCGGACCGGATCACCGCGATCGCGGCGGGCGAGGGCGCACCGGGCGCGGGCACGGCGACCCGGCTGACCGACGGGATCCGCCGGGGCCGGGACGAGGTGGCCCAGGTGGCCGAGGCGTTCGACACGGTCAACAAGGCCGCCCTGCGGCTCGCCGGTGAGCAGGCCGAGCTGCGGCTGGACGTGACCCGGATGGCCGAGGCCCTGGCCCGCCGGATCCGCACGCTGATCACCCGCCAGTTGCGCCTGCTCGACGAGTTCGAACGCGAGGAGACCGACCCGGACGCGCTGGCCCGGCTCTTCGCCCTGGACCATCTGGCCGCCCGGCTGCGCCGCAACGGGGAGAACCTGCTGGTCCTGGCCGGTGGCGAACCCGGCCGGGGGCACGAGGGCGCGCTGCTCCTGGACGACGTGATCCGGGCGTCCGCCTCCGAGATCGAGGACTACCCGCGGGTGGAGATCGACGTGCCGACCGCCGCCGTGCACGGCGCGGCGGCCGGCAACCTGGTGCACCTGCTGGCCGAGTTGCTGGAGAACGCCACCGTCTACTCGCCACCGGACGCCCGGGTGCTGGTCGACGGTCGGCGCACCGTGGACGGGCTCACCCTGCGGGTGCACGACCAGGGCATCGGCATCAGCGAGACCCGGCTGGCCACCATCAACGAGCGGCTCGCCGCGCCGGCCACGCTGTCCAGCGCCGCGGCCGGCAGCATGGGCCTGCACGTGGTGGCCCACCTGGCCGCCCGGCACGGGATCCGGGTGCAGTTGCACCGCACCGCCAGCGGCACGGTCGCCCAGGTGGACGTGCCCGAGTCGGTGCTCACCCGGGTCGAGTCGGTGACCCGGCGGCCGGCCGCCGAGCGCGGCCAACCGGCCGGCCGTCCGGCGACCTGGTTCCGGTCCCGCGCCACCGGCCCGGCCCCGTCGAGGCCGGCCACCGGCGCCCGCCACCTGGTCACCACCACCCCCACGCCGGCCGCCCTGGGGATCCAGCCGCCGCCCGGCACGCCGGCGGACGACCACGCACCGGCCGTCGCCCGGCCGGTGGCCGGCGGACCGCCGCTGCCCGCCGGCGCCATCCGGGGCGTCGCCGCCGTACGCCCGCCGGGCGCCGCCCTGCTGGCGCCGAGCGCCGCCCGGATCCGCCCGGCGAGTTCCCCGGCGCCCGCGGGAACCACCGGCGCCGGCCTGCCGCGCCGGACCCGGGGCGGGCAGCTCCCCGCGACACTGCCCACCAGCGCCCCGCCGCCCCGGCCCGCGGACGACCTGCTCGACCCCGAGGTGGTACGCGCCCGCCTGTCCGCCCTCGCCGAAGGGGTGGCCAGCGCGATGCGCCGTGCCCCGAACACCACACCCACCGGGAGACATCCATGACCCCACCCGTGACCGCCGGGCTCGACTGGCTGCTGGCGAACTTCGCCGAGCAGGTGCCGGACGTGTCGCACGCCCTCGCGGTGTCCGAGGACGGCCTGCGGCTGGCCGCGTCCCCCGACCTCGCGCCCGACCAGGTGGACCAGCTCGCCGCCGTGATCAGCGGCCTGGCCAGCCTGACCGTGGGCGCCGCCCGGCTGATGTCCGCCGGCCGGGTACGCCAGCAGATCGTCGACATGGACGGCGGGGTGATGCTCGTGATGGCGGTCGGCGAGCGGGCGCTGCTCGGGGTCCTCGCCGCGCCGGGCTGCGACCTGGGCCAGATCGGCTACGAGACGGCGACGCTGGTCCAGCGGGTGGCGGAGGCGCTGGAACCGGCGGCCCGCCGGTGACCGGCCGCCCGCCGCGGCTGGTCGCCGCCCTGCTGCTGGCCGCCCTGGTGGCGGGCTGCGGCGGGGCCGACAGCGAGCCGAGGGCCTGGCACGACGGCCGGATCTTCCTGGCCACCGGCAACACCACCGGCGTCTATTACCAGCTCGGCGGCGGCTACGCCGACCTGATCAGCCGGCACCTGCCCGGGTACGAGGCGCGGGCCGAGCCGACCGGGGCCTCGGTGGAGAACATCACCCGGCTGGCCGGCGGCGACATGGAGATCGCCTTCAGCCTGGCCGACACGGCCGCCGACGCGGTCAGCGGCCGGGGCGGCTTCGAGGGCCAGCCGCAGCCGGTACGCGCGCTGGCCCGGGTCTACAGCAACTACACCCACGTGATCGTCCGCGCCGACGGGAAGATCGACAGCTTCGCCGACCTGCGCGGCAAGCGGATCTCCACCGGCTCGCCGAAGTCCGGCACCGACATCATCGCCGGGCGGCTGCTCACCGCCGGCGGGATCGACCCGGACCGCGGCATCCAGCGGCTCAACCTGTCGCTGCCGGAAACCGTGCAGCGGATGCGGGCCGGCAGCCTCGACGCGATGTTCTTCTCCGGCGGCCTGCCCACCCCGGGCGTCAAGGACCTGCTCTCCAGCGCGCCCGGCGCGTTCCGGCTGCTCCCCCTCACCGAGCTGATCGAACCGCTGGCCGCCCGCTACGGCTCGGTCTACACGACGGCCATCCTGCCCAAGGAGATCTACGGAACCCCGGCGGCCACCCCGACCATCACAGTGGCGAACGTGATCCTGGTGGCGGCGGACATGCCGGACCAGCTCGCGTACGACCTGACGCGGGTGCTCTTCACCTGGCAGGGCGAGCTGATCAGGGTGCACCCGGAGGCGGCGAACTTCACCCGGGACAGCGCCGCCGCCACCGACCCGATCCCGCTGCACCCGGGAGCGGCGCGCTACTACCGCAGCGGCTGACGGCTCAGAGGTTCGCGGGGGCGGTGGCCGCCCGGGCGGCGGCGACGAGCCGGTCGGTCTCGGCGGTCACCGCCTCGTCGTCCGTGGGGGTGCCCGGGTCGAAGCGCACCGTCCAGGTCAGCCCGTCCACGCCGGGCACCCGGCGGGCGGCGATGCGGCCGGCGCCGCCGGGCACCGGGTGGTGCGCGGTGTACGCGACCGAGCCGGTGACCCGGGCCCGCACCTGGTGGGGCAGGTCGCCCGGGTCGACCAGCAGGTAGGTCTCGGCCGGGCAGTCGGCGACCACGAGGTAGCCGTCCCGCTCGGCGACCCGGTCGGCGGGGGTGACGGTCAGCTCGCGGCCGGACCAGACCGCCTTGAGGACGTCGTGCCAGCCGATCCGCTCCCCGCGGCCGGGCAGCCACAGGCCGAGGTTGCTGGCCACCACGACGCCGTCGCCCTCGCCGTTGCCGACGGCGGCCCAGGCGAGCACCCGCTCGTCGTCGCGCAGCGGCGGCCGGTCGGCGGGCGGCAGCTTGGGCTTGCGGTGGAACAGTCCCATCACAGCCCCCCGGCGGCCTGCTCGCGCAGCGCCCGCGCGTGCTGTTCCAGCGAGAGCAGTTCCCCGAAGAGGGCGAAGTACTCGTCCTTGTTGCTCACCGGGTTGATCCGCTGGATCTTCGACTTGAGGTCCTTGATCCGCCCGGTCACCGAGCCCCACTGGAGGCGGGCCATGGTGATCGAGACGTACCGTGGGTCGGCCTCGCCGTCGATGCGCAGCGGCTCCACGGCCAACTCCCCGACGAGCGCCTGGCCGGCCAGGTCGTCGCAGGCGTCGCGGACCTGCTCGATCCAGACCGCGCCACCGGTTGCCGTCGCTGCCCCGCCGGCCGCGGCGATGGCCGCGCGGAGCGCGGCGTGCACGGGGTGCCGGTATTCGGCCGCCTCGACCGCGTCGAACATCGGGCCGGCCAGCACCGGCTCCTGGAGGGCGAGCTTCAACGCCTCCCGCTCGACCATCGAGTGCGGACTGTCCACGGTGGGCCGGGCCGGGGCGGGACGGGCCGGGGTGTCGGCGGCGCCCGCGGACTGCGCGTTGGCGGCGGCCAGCACCGCGCGCTGCACCGGCTCGATCTCCATGCCGAGGTCGCCGGCGAGCTTGCGGACGTACTCGGGGCGCTTCTCCCGGTCCTTGATCTTGGCGACCAGCGGGGCGGCCCGGCGCATCGCCTCCACCCGGCCGTCGACGGTGTCCAGGTCGTACCGGTTGATCATGTGCCGGAGCGCGAAGTCGACAAGCGGCTCGCGCCGGGCGACCAGGTCGCGGACCGCCAGGTCGCCCTTGGCGAGGCGCAGCTCGCACGGGTCCATGTTGTCGGGGCTGACCGCGATGAAGGTGCGCCCGACGAAGCGCTGGTCGTCCTCGAAGGCGCGCAGCGCGGCCTTCTGGCCGGCGGCGTCCCCGTCGAAGGTGAAGATGATCTCGCCGGCCACCGCGTCGGTGTCCATGAGCAGCCGGCGCAGCACCCCGATGTGGTCGCTGCCGAACGCGGTGCCGCAGGTCGCCACGGCCGTGGGCACGCCGGCCAGGTGGCAGGCCATCACGTCGGTGTAGCCCTCGACCACCACCACCTTGCCCTGCTTGGCGATCTCCCGCTTGGCCTGGTCGATGCCGTAGAGGACGTGCGACTTCTTGTAGATGGGCGTCTCGGGGGTGTTCAGGTATTTCGGGCCGTCGTCGTCGTCGAAGAGCTTGCGGGCCCCGAAGCCGATCACGTCGCCGGTGAGGTCGCGGATCGGCCAGAGCAGCCGGCGCCGGAACCGGTCGATCAGGCTGCCCGAGCGGGACGGGCGGGACAGCCCCGCCGTGACCAGCTCGTCATGGGTGAAGCCCTGCTGGCGCAGGTGCTTGGTGAGCAGGTCCCAGGCGTCGGGGGCGAAGCCGCAGCCGTAGCGCTCGGCGGCGGCCCGGTCGAAGCCCCGCTGAGCGAGGAACTCCCGCGCCGCCCGCGCGCCGGCCGTGGTGATTTGGCCGCGGTAGAACTCGACGGCCGCCGCGTGCGCGGCCACCAGGCGCTGGCGCTGCCCCTGCTGGGGGCGGGCGCGCGGGGCCGAGCGGTCGTCCTCGACATAGCGCAGCTGGAGGCCGGCGCGGCCGGCGAGCCGCTCGACGGACTCGACGAAGCTCAGGTGCTCGGCGTCCATCAGGAACTTGATCGCGTCGCCGCCGGCGCCGCAGCCGAAGCAGTACCAGACGTTGCGGGCCGGCGAGACGTTGAACGACGGGCTCTTCTCGTCGTGGAACGGGCAGAGGCCCTTGAGGTTGCCGCCGCCGGCCGACTTGAGCGTCACCGTGTCGGAGATGACCTCGGCGATGGAGGTGCGCTCGCGGACCAGCGCGATGTCCTCGTCCCGGATCCGCCCCGCCATCTCCGCCACCTCCTCGGCGTACATCCTGCCCTGCCGGACCGACGATCCGGCGGTCGGGGGGACGGGCGTGTGGCGGACACCGCCCCTCCCCCGGTCACGCCGACCGGCCGGCCCCGGCGGCGGCGTCGCCGATCCGCGGGAACGGTTCGATGGAGAAGACCACCTCGACCGGCACCTCGAAGTAGGCGGCGATCCGCAGCGCCAGGTGCAGGCTGGGCCGGAACTCGCCCCGCTCCAGGTAGCCGACCGTCTGGTAGTGCACGCCCAGCGCGTCGGCGAGCTGCCGCCGGGAGACTCCCCGCTCGGCACGCAGCACGGCGATCCGGTTGTGCACGACCTCGCTCACCGGCGCCCCCTCATCCGACCCGCTGCATGGCCCGCTCGCGACGGGCCGCCACCCGCGAGCCCGACTCCCGGCGGGCCATCCGCCGCAGCACGACCGGCGCCAGGGTGAGCCCGAGCACCGCCCACGCGCCGAGCACGCCGAACGTCTCCAGGTGGCGCCAGGAGCCGCCGAGCTCGACCGCGGCCATGCTGTCGGGCAGCAGCGCCGAGCGCATGCCCAACCCTAGCCAGTAGATCGGGAAGACCTGGGCGACGCCCTGGAGCCACCCCGGGTAGCCGTTGATCGGATAGAAGATGCCGGACAGGGCGATCAGGCCCATGTTCGGCAGCATGACCAGCCCGAGGTTGCGCGGGTTCTCGATGAGCGAGCCGAAGACCGCACCCAACGGCAGGGTGGCGACCAGGCCGAGCACCGCCACCCACAGCAGGGTGAACCAGGCCGACACGCTGGCCAGCCGGAGGCCGTCCAGGAAGAACAGCGCCGGGACGAGCTGGAGGAGCATGCTCAGCAGCGCCACCGTCGACATCAGGGTGACCTTGCCGATCAGGTAGCCGAGCATCCCGTTCGGGGTGGCCTTGGCGCGCAGCAGGGTGCCGTCCTCGCGCTCCATGACCAGCTGGGAGGCGAGCACCAGCATGCCGCCGAAGGCCAGGCCCATGCCGAGCGCGCTGGGCAGCGTGCGGGCGCCGAGCGAGAACGAGGTGCCGGGCACGGTCGAGCCGCGCATGAAGAACATCGTGACCAGCAGCGCCGCCGTCGGGAAGAAGTAGTTCCACAGGTCCTGGCCGTTGCTGAAGGTGTTGCGCAGCTCGATCCCGCCGCGCCGGAGACCGGCCCGGACGGCCGCCATCGTCGGGTTCATCGGTCGCTCCCCTGCTGCCACACCCAGTCGGTCCGGCCGGTCCGGACCCCGGATTCCTCCTCGTAGACCAGCGCCATGTACGCGTCCTCCAGGCTGGCCCGGCGGACCTCCAGCTCCTGCACCCGGTCGCCGTGCTCACGGAGCAGGTCGCGCAGGAAGCCGGTGGCGTCGGCCGTGGCGTGCACGAACCGCTCGCCGTCCCGGGTCCAGCGGATCTCCGCGTCACCGGCGACCCGGCGGGACAGCTCGTCCGGCGAACCGTCGGCGATGATCCGGCCGCCGCCCAGGATGAGGATCCGGTCGGCCAGCTTCTCGGCCTCGTCCAGGTCGTGCGTGGTGAGCAGGATGGTGGTCTCGTCCAGGTCGGCGAGGCGGTGCACCAGCTCGTGGAACTCCCGGCGGGCCGCCGGGTCGAAGCCGACCGTCGGCTCGTCCAGGAACAGCAGCTCGGGGCGGCCCACGATGCCGACCGCCACGTCGAGCCGGCGGCGCTGGCCGCCGGAGAGCCGGGCCACCCGCTGGTCCGCCTGCGCCGTGAGGCCGACGGTGTCCAGCAGGTCGTCGACCGGCCAGGGCCGGGCGATCCGGCCGGTGGCGTACGGCGCGTAGAAGTCGCCGAGGTGGGCCAGCAGGTCCCGGACCCGCCACTTGCCGTGGTCGCGCCACGACTGGAGCACCACGCCCAGCCGGGCGCGCCAGCGCTCGTCACCCCGGCCGGGGTCGACGCCGAGCACCCGGACCGACCCGGCCGAACGCAGCCGGAAGCCCTCCAGGATCTCGATGGTGGTGGTCTTGCCGGCGCCGTTGGGCCCGAGCAGGGCGAGCACCTCGCCGCGCCGGGCCGTGAGGTCGACCCCGTGCAGCACGTCGACGGTGCCGTACCGCATGCGCAGGTCGCGGACGTCGAGGACCAGGTCCTCGTCGGGCGGGTGGGGGGCCGTGGCGACCCCCGGCAGTTCGACCGCAGTCATACCGCGAAATGTAGCACCTCTACTACAACCCGAGGTACACCCGCTTCCCGTCGGAAACCGGTCAGGTCAGCGTCGGGGCCGGTGGAACCAGCGGGTCACCGGCGGCGGGTTCTCCTCCTCGTACGACCGGGCGGCGCGCACCGCGGCCGCCAGGCCCGACCGGCGCGGGCCGGGCCGCAGCCGCACCGCCGGGTCGGCGGCCATCTCCCGCACGAGGGCGACCGCCAGGCCCAGCATGACCACCACGAACGGCAGCGCCACCAGGATGGTGGCCTGCTGCAACGCGGCCAGGCCGCCGGCCAGCAGCAGCGCCGCCGCGACCGCCCCGATGAGTACGCCCCAGAGCACCACCACCCCCCGGTGCGGCCGCAGCGCGCCCCGGGAGCTCAGCGAGCCGAGCACCAGGGCGGCCGAGTCGGCACCGGTGACGAAGAAGAGCGCCACGAGCACCGCCGCCAGCGCCGTGGTGACCGTCGCCAGGGGCAGCGCGTGCAGCAGCCCGAAGAGGGCGTTCTCGGCGCTCGCCCCGACGTCGGCGACCAGGTCCCGGGTGCCGCTGCGCTGCACCCGCAGCGCGGTGCCACCGATGATCGAGAACCAGACGACGCTGGCCCCGCTGGGCACCAGCAGCACCCCGGTGACGAACTCCCGGACCGTGCGCCCCCGGGAGATCCGGGCGATGAAGATGCCGACGAACGGCGCCCAGGAGATCCACCAGGCCCAGTAGAAGATGGTCCACGAGCCCAGCCAGGCCGGGTCGGTGAAGGCTCCGGTGCGGGTGGACATCACCACCAGGTGGCTGAGATAGTCGCCGACCGAGGCGGGCAGCACCTCCAGCGTGTAGATGGTCGGGCCGGCCACGAAGACGAACACCATCAGCCCCACCGCCAGCACCACGTTGCTGGTGGACAGCCACTTGATCCCCTTGTGCAGCCCGGTGAAGGCGGAGATCACGAACGCGGCGGTGAGCGCCGCGATCACCACCAGTTCGGTCCCGGTGCTGTCCGGCACGCCGGTGGCGCTGTCCAGGCCCGCCGCGACCTGGAGGGCGCCGAGCCCGAGGCTGGTCGCCGAACCGAACACGGTGGCGAAGACCGCCAGCAGGTCGATCGCCTGCCCGACCGGCCCGTACGCCCGGGCGCCGAGCAGCGGCACGAACGCCGCCGAGATCCGGCTGCCGCGCCCCTTGCGGAAGGTCGAGTACGCCAGGGCCAGCGCCGCGACGGCGTAGATGCCCCACGGGTGCAAGGTCCAGTGGAACAGGGTGTACTGCATGGCCGCCGCGGCGGCCTGCTCGGTCTGCGGCTGGACCCCGGCGGCGGGCGGCGGCGCGGCGTAGTGCTGGATCGGCTCGGCGACGGCGTAGAAGACCAGGCCGATGCCCATGCCGGTGCTGAACATCATGGAGACCCAGGCCAGGGTGCTGAACTCCGGCTCGTCGTCGTCGGCGCCGAGCCGGATCCGGCCGAACCGGGACGCGGCGAGCACCACGGACAGCACCAGGAAGGCGTCGGCTGCCACCACGAAGAACCAGCCGAAGGTGTCGATCACCCAGGCCAGCCCGGACTTCCCGAACGCCGACAGGGATCCGCCGCCGAGGACACCCCAGGCCACCACCGCCAGCACGCCGGCCACGCCCAGCCCGAGCACCACCCGGTCGGCACGCTCCGCCGGTCGGTCCTGCCGCACCTGCTCCGCCATGGCCCCATCCTCAGCGGGCGAGTGACCTCGCCGAGGCGGAACGGCGCAGGACCACCGCGGTCCCCGGCGCCGGCGGGTCGATCAGACCGGGAGGACGACCGACTCCTCGGCCTCGACCTGGGCGTTCCAGGCCGCCTTGGTGGAGCGCCAGCCCTCGTCGTCCATGCCGCGCCGCCAGTAGCCGGAGATCGACAGGTCCCCCCGGGGCACCCCGCGCTCGACCCGCAGCAGCCGGCGCAGCTCCTTCACCGCGGTGGCCTCGCCGTGCACGAAGGCGTGCACCCGGCCGGGCGGGAAGTCCAGCGCGCGAAGCGCTTCCACCAGCGGCTCGCCCACGGGACGGCCGGCGCGGTGCAGCCAGCGCAGCTCGACCGCGCCCGCGCTGGCCAGCGGCAGCTCGTCGGCGGGGCCGCTCACCTCGACGTAGACCTTGGCGGGCGCGCCGGCGGGCAGCCGCTCCAGCGCGGCGGCGATCGCCGGCAGCGCGCTCTCGTCCCCGGCCAGCAGGTGCCAGTCGGCCGCCGGGTCCGGCGCGTACGCGCCGCCGGGGCCGGCGAACAGCACCCGGTCGCCGGGGCGCAGCCCGGCCGCCCACGGCCCGGCCAGCCCCTCGTCGCCGTGGTGCACCACGTCCACGGTCAGCTCGCCGGCCGCCGCGTCCCAGGCCCGCACCGTGTACGCCCGCAGCCGCGGCCACTGCTCGGCCGGGAACTGGCGCTTGATGGTGGCCAGGTCGGTCGGGTGCGGGTAGCGCACCCCGGCGGGCGGGAAGACGAACTTCACGTAGTGGTCGGTGTAGGCGCCCACCGGCAGGCCGGCCAGCTCCGCACCGCCGAGCACGAGGCGGATCAGGTGCGGGGTGGGCCGCTCGGTCCGGACGACCGTGGCGGCGGTGAGCTTCTTCGGGCGCTGCTCCGTCATGCCGCTTAGGCTAACCTAAGTCGCTGATCGCTCCCACCGGGCTGTCCGGCTGCCGACCGCCGGCGGGAGCAGGTCAGCGCCCCGCCACCAGACGGCCGTGCCAGGCCAGGGCAGCCGGGTCGGTGAGCGAGGCCACCTGGTCGACCACCACGCGCAGCCGGGCCGCGTCGTCCGGGGCCGCCCGCCACAGCGGCGCGAAGACCGGGTCGAGCACGTCCGGAGCCCGGTCCAGCAGGGCGGCGACCAGGTCGGCGAGGATCTCCCGCTGCTGCGCGTACCGGGGGCCGACCCCCGGGCGTCGCATGACGTAGCGCAGGGCGATGCCCTTGAGCAGGGCGCACTGGGCCCGGATGCGGCGCGGCACCACGAGGTCGGCCGCGTAGCGGCGGTGCGGGCCGGAGCCGTGGCGCTCCTGGGTGGCGGCCACCACGGTCGACACGAAACGGCCGGTGAGCACGCTGGTGGTGGTCTTCAGGGCGGCCAGCGACCGGTGGCTGCCGTCGTACGCGGCCAGCGGCGCGAGCGCCGGATCGGCGAGGAGTTCGGCCAGCACCTCGCCCAGGTCCTCGGGGGCCTCCCCGGAGTACGCGGCCGCCACGTCGGCGCAGAGCGCCCGCCGCTCGTCGGCGTCCTCCAGCAGCGGGCGCAGGCTGACGTAGCCGCCGTGGATGCCGTCCTCGACGTCGTGCACCGAGTACGCCACGTCGTCGGCCCAGTCCATCACCTGCGCCTCCAGGCAGCGCCGGTCGCCGGGCGGGGCGCCCGCGCGCAGCCAGGCGAAGACCGGGCGGTCGTCGGCGTACACCCCGAACTTGCGCCGGCCGGGCCGGCGCTCCCAGGGATACTTGGCGACCGCGTCGAGCGAGGCGCGGGTCAGGTTCAGCCCGGCGGAGCCGCCGTCGGGGGCCAGCACCTTGGCCTCCAGCCGGGTGAGCACCCGCAGCGTCTGCGCGTTGCCCTCGAAGCCGCCGCAGTCGGCGGCGAGCGTGTCCAGGGCGTCCTCGCCGTTGTGGCCGAAGGGCGGGTGACCGAGGTCGTGCGCCAGCCCGGCGGTGTCCACCACGTCCGGGTCGCAGCCGAGCCGGGCGCCCATCTCCCGGGCGATCTGCGCCACCTCCAGCGAGTGGGTCAGCCGGGTACGCAGGAAGTCGTCGGTGCCCGCCGTGTGCACCTGGGTCTTGGCGGCGAGCCGGCGGAACGCCGCCGAGTGGAGCACCCGGGCCCGGTCCCGCTCGTACGGCGACCGCCCGTAGCCGGTGTCCTTGGGCGCCTCGGTGACCAGGCGCGCCGCGTCGAGCCCGGAAGCGGCGCTCAACCGGTCATCCCCGCTGCCGCAGAACGCAGAACTCGTTGCCCTCCGGGTCGGCCAGCACCGTCCACTCGACGGCCCCCTGGCCGATGTCGACGTGCCGGGCGCCCATGTCGACCAGGCGCTCCACCTCGGCCTCCTGATCGGCCGGGCGCAGGTCGATGTGCAGCCGGTTCTTGCCCTCCTTGGGGCCGCTGACCGGGACGAAGACGATGCCGGGCAGCGCGTCGGGCGTGCGGCGGATCTCCACCTCGTCCGGCTTGTCGCTGATCACCTGGTAGCCGAGCGCCTCCGCCCACCAGTGGGCGAGCCGGGACGGATCCTGGGCGTCGACCGTCAGGTTCTCCCAGACGCTGGTCATTCGGCCACCTTCCTGATCGACACGTACGCGGGAGCCCAGGTTACGCCCGGCGGGCCGGAAAGGCGCGCCCGGACGCACGCGGGGCCGCCGACGTCAGCGTCGGCGGCCCCGGAGGCGTCATGCCGTCAGCGGGAGTCGGAACCGGCGGTGGTGAGCACCGCGCGGCCGGCCTCCAGCCGGGCGACCGGCACGCGGAACGGCGAGCAGGAGACGTAGTCGAGACCGACCTCGTGGAAGAAGTGCACCGAGTCCGGGTCGCCACCGTGCTCGCCGCACACGCCGAGCTTCAGCCCCGGGCGGGCCGCCCGGCCCTCCTCGGCGGCGATCCGGACCAGCCGGCCGACGCCCTCCCGGTCGATCGACTCGAACGGCGAGATGCCAAAGATGCCCAGCTCCAGGTAGCGCCAGAAGAACGCGCCCTCGACGTCGTCCCGGGAGAAGCCCCAGCCCATCTGGGTGAGGTCGTTGGTGCCGAAGGAGAAGAACTGCGCCGCCTCGGCGATCTGCCCGGCGGTCAGCGCCGCCCGGGGCACCTCGATCATGGTGCCGATCAGCACCTCGACGCCGGCGTCCCCGACCACCTCGGCGATGATCTTCTCGGCCTCCGCGCGTACCGTCTCCAGCTCCTGCACCGCGCCGACCAGCGGGACCATGATCTCCGGGCAGGCGTACCCGCCGTTGCGGGTGACCTCGACGGCGGCCTCCGCGATCGCGCGGACCTGCATGGCGAACAGGCCGGGGATGACCAGGCCGAGCCGGACGCCGCGCAGGCCCAGCATCGGGTTCTCCTCGTGCATCCGCCGGACGGCGGCGAGCAGCGCCTCCTCCTTCGCCACGTCCTCGCCGCGCTCCTGGGCGACCGCGACGTTGACCGCGAGCTGCTCCAGCGGGGGCAGGAACTCGTGCAGCGGCGGGTCGATGAGCCGCACGGTGACCGGCAGGCCGTCCATCTCGCGGAAGATCTCGATGAAGTCCGCCCGCTGCAGCGGCAGCAGGGCGGCGAGCGCCCTCTCCCGCTCCTCGTCGGTGGACGCGAGGATCAGCCGCTCGACCAGCTCCCGGCGGTCACCGAGGAACATGTGCTCGGTGCGGCACAGGCCGATGCCCTCGGCCCCGAACCGCCGCGCCCGGGCCGCGTCCGCGCCGGTGTCGGCGTTCGTCCGGACCCGCAGCCGCCGCGTGGCGTCGGCGTGCGTCATGATCCGGTGTACGGCGCGGACCAGCGGGTTGTCGATGTGCTCCGGGTCGAGGCTGCCCTCGAAGTACTGCACCACCTCGGACGGCATGACCGGCACCTCGCCGAGGTAGACCTTGCCGGTGGTGCCGTCGATGGAGACCACGTCACCCTCGTTGACGGTCTGCCCGGCCACGGTGAACCTCTTCGCCGGCACGTTGACGTCCAGCTCGTCAGCGCCGGAGACGCAGGTCTTGCCCATGCCCCGGGCGACCACCGCGGCGTGGCTGGTCTTGCCACCGCGCGAGGTGAGGATGCCCTTGGCGGCGATCATGCCGCTGAGGTCGTCGGGGTTGGTCTCCCGGCGCACCAGGATCACCGACTCGCCCTCGGCGGCCAGCTCGACGGCGCGGGCCGAGGTGAACACGACCTTGCCGGAGGCCGCGCCGGGCGAGGCCCCGATGCCCTTGGCCACCGGCTGGAACTCGTGGTCGAGCTGGAAGCGCGGGAACATGAGCTGGGCGAGCTGCGCGCCGTTGACCCGGTGCAGCGCCTCGTCCAGGTCGATCAGGCCCTCGTCGACGAGCTGCCCGGCGATGACGAACGCGGCGGCGGCGGTGCGCTTGCCGACCCGGGTCTGGAGCATCCAGAGCTTGCCGCGCTCGATGGTGAACTCGATGTCGCAGAGGTCCTTGTAGTGCTCCTCGAGCCGGGCCATGTAGTCGAGCAGTTCGTCGTAGGACTTCTTGTCGATTCGCTCCAGCTCCTGCAACGGCACGGTGTTGCGGATGCCGGCCACCACGTCCTCGCCCTGGGCGTTGGCCAGGTAGTCGCCGTAGATGCCCTGCGCGCCGCTGGCGGGGTCCCGGGTGAAGGCGACGCCGGTGCCGGAGTCGGCACCCAGGTTGCCGAAGACCATGGCCACCACGTTGACCGCGGTGCCCAGGTCGGCCGGGATCCGCTCCTGCCGGCGGTAGACCACCGCGCGCTCGGCGTTCCACGACTCGAAGACCGCGCGGATGGCCAGGTCGAGCTGCTCGCGCGGCTCCTGCGGGAACTCGCGCCCGGTGTGCTTGGCGAAGATCTTCTTGTACGCGTCGACCAGCCCGCGCAGGTCGTCGGCGTCCAGGTCGAGGTCGTTCTGCGTGCCCTTGGCGCGCTTGGCGTCGTCGAGCGCGTGCTCGAACTCCTCGCCCGGCACCTCACAGACGGTCTTGCCGAACATCTGGATGAGGCGGCGGTAGGAGTCCCAGGCGAAGCGGTCGTTCCCTCCCGCCTGGGCGCTGAGCCCGACCACGCTGCGGTCGTTGAGGCCGACGTTGAGGACGGTCTCCATCATGCCGGGCATCGAGAACTTGGCGCCGGAGCGCACCGAGACCAGCAGCGGGTCCTGCGGGTCGCCGAGCTTGCGGCCCATCCCGCGTTCCAGGGACTCCAGGTGCGTCTCGATCTGGGCGGCCAGCCCGTCCGGCTCCCGGCCGGTCGTCAGGTACGCCTTGCAGGCCTCGGTGGTGATGGTGAAGCCGGGCGGCACCGGCAGGCCGAGATTGGTCATCTCGGCCAGGTTGGCCCCCTTGCCGCCGAGCAGGTCCTTGAGGTCCTTGTTGCCCTCGGCGAAGTCGTAGACGTACTTGTGCTCGACCGTCTCTTCTGCTGCCACCAGAGCCTCCCACGCGCGCCATTGACACTTAACGAAGGTTCAGTTCGGACATACCCCGGGAGCGACCACCGGTAATCCCGGCGTCGTCAGCGATCGGTGGGCGAAGGTTAAGCGAACTTCGGGGGGCCTGGGACCGTTCGGTGACTTTCGGCACAACAGTCACCACTATCCGCGTCCGTACCGGTTTTTGGGAACGCTTCCACGCGCACTATCACGCAATTCCGATTCCCCTCGTACGCTTGACGGCACTGGTTCTGCTGAACTTGACCATTGCCATATCCGGCGCAAATACACCCCGGAGCCGCCGCCGTGCCGACCACCCCCACCACTCCCGCCGAGAGCGGCCCCGAGCCGCTCGACCGCCTCCCCGGCCGGCAACCGGCCGCCGCCGAGCTGGCCCGCGCCGCCGCGCGCACCACCGGCGACCTGCTCGCCCCGCCCGCACCGGTCCGCCTCGGCGACGTCGTGCCCGCCCCGGAACGGGCGCTCCCCGACCCGACGGCGGACTTCACGCTGTCCGCCGAGGCGGCGATCCGGGTCAGCGCGGCCGGCCGGGACGCCGCCGAGCAGCTGGCCGAGTGGCTGCGCCCCGCCACCGGCTTCCCCCTGCCGGTCGCCGACGGTCCCCTCACGGCCGACGGCCTGCTCGTCCTGACGCTGTCGGAGGCGCCCCTCGCCGACGCCCTGAGCCCGGTCGACGCGGCCGGTCCGGCCGACGCGGCGGATGCGGCCGGCGCGGCGGCCGGCGGTGCCGCGGGTGTGGCTGGTGGGCTGGGCGACGAGGGCTATCGGCTCGACGTGACCGCGTCCGGCGTGCGGATCACCGCCGCAACCACCGCCGGCCTGTTCCACGGCGCGCAGACCCTGCGGCAGCTCCTGCCCGCCGCCGTCGACAGCACCGCCCCGGTAACCGAACGCTGGGCGGTGCCCGGCGGCAGCATCCTCGACCGGCCGCGCTTCCCCTACCGAGGCGCCATACTCGACGTGGCCCGCCACTTCTTCCCGGTGGAGGACGTGCTGCGGGTCGTCGACCACCTGGCCCGCTACAAGCTCAACCACCTGCACCTGCACCTCACCGACGACCAGGGCTGGCGGATCGCCGTCGACTCCTGGCCCCGGCTCGCCGAGGTCGGCGGCGCCACCGAGGTGGGCGGCGGCCCCGGCGGCTACTACACGCGGGCGGACTACCGCCGCATCGTCGCCTACGCCGCCCGCCGCCACGTCACCGTGGTGCCGGAGATCGACCTGCCGGGGCACACCAACGCCGCCCTCGTCGCCTACCCGGAGCTGGCGCCCGGCAAGGTCCCGCCGCCGCCGTACACCGGCACCGAGGTCGGCTTCAGCTACGTCGACCCCGCCGACGAGCGGACGTACGCCTTCGTCGCCGACGTGGTCGGCGAGGTGGCCGCCCTGACCCCCGGCCCCTGGCTGCACCTGGGCGGCGACGAGGCGTTCAAGGTGCCCGCCGACACCTACCGCGCCTTCGTCGAGCGGGCGCAGACACTGGTCGCGGCGACCGGGAAGACCGTGGTCGGCTGGCACCAGCTCGCCCCGACCGGGCACGTCGACGGGCGGGTGCTCCAGTGGTGGGGCACGAACGGCGACGACCCCGAGACCGCCGAGGCCGTACGCCGGGGCGCCCGCCTCATCCTCTCCCCCGGCAACCGCGTCTACCTGGACATGAAGTACGCCGCCGACACCCCGATCGGGCACGACTGGGCGGGCCTCATCGACGTGCGCCGCGCGTACGACTGGGATCCGGGGACGCACCTCACCGGCGTACCGGCCGAGGCGGTGCTGGGTGTCGAGGCGCCGCTCTGGACGGAATCGGTCACCACGCTCGCCGGGGTCGAGTTCATGCTGTTCCCGCGCCTGCCCGCCGTCGCGGAACTCGGCTGGTCGCCCCGGTCGACGCACGACTGGGCCGGGTTCCGCGAGCGGCTCGCCGCCCACGGCCCGCGCTGGACCGCCGCCGGCATCACCTTCCACCCGTCCCCCGACGTCCCGTGGCCCACACCGGCCACCACCATCCCCACCCAACCCAAGGGCGACAGGACCACCCCCACCCACTGAAAACCACCCGCGCCCCACGCCCCGCGCCCCGGCTACCCGCGTTGATCAAGAGGTTTGCGTCGGGATCGGGCTCATGTGCGACGCAAACCTCTTGATCAACGCGGTTGGGTGTCGGTGAGCGGGGCCCGGCCTCGCCGGGTTCGCTCTGCCTGCGGATCTTGGAGAGTTGGCGTTCGTCCCGAACGGCAACTCTCCAAGATCGCAACCGGCGCCTTACCTGGGGTGCCTGTCCGGTTTGTGGCGGCGTGATGTCCGGTTTCGGCCGGTTGGCGCGGGTGGTCGGCGCCACCGTCGGGGCGGAATGATGGCGGGGGTGGGGTCGTTATACATGGCAGACCGCGGAGCAGCCCGCCCCCGAGCGAGGCAGCCCCGGTCGGAATGACCGGCCCCGGCCGGTCGTTACACCATCCGGGTCGCGCACCACCGGCCCACTGCACCGGTCAGCCGCAGGGAATCACCCCGCAGCCCCGGTCGTTACATCCCCCGGACCGCGCAGGTCCGAGCCGGCAGAGCCCAGGGAATGACCTCCCGCCGCCGGTCGTTACATCCCCCGGGACATCGGATCAGGTGTGTGGGAATCACTTCCCCGCCGCCGATGGTTACATCCCCGGACCGCCCGAGCAGGTCACCCCCTGATCGCCGGGCACCCAGACTTTCCCTTCGCGGCACCGCACCCCCAATTGCGCGTGTGCTGTGATCCCCCGACAGAAAGGCGTGACTCATCATGCGTACCAACACCATGCTGCGGAACACCGTTCTGACCGCTGCCGGCTTCGCC
>NZ_JBEXGL010000037.1:0-38004 GCF_040607315.1 Micromonospora sp. NPDC005305
GGCGGATCGCCCCGACCGCCCCGGCGTCCCGCAGCCGGCGGGCGAACTCGGCCCGCACCGCGCGGGGCAGCCGCTGCGCGGCCACCCGGGCCACGGCCGGCTCGACGACCGCGTACCCGCCGCTGGCGGCGCGGCGCAGCAGGCCCGCGTCGACCAGCGCACGCAGCACCCGTTCGGCGCGCCCGGCCCGCCAGCCGAGCATCCGCGCCACCGTGGCGGCCGGGACGTCCACAGCCCAGGCCGCGGCCGCCATCAGCACCGCCCGCTGCTCCCCGTCGAGCCGGTCCAGCCGGGCGTCGACGAGGCGCCTCACCGGCTCGGGCACACCGGCCGGCTCGCCGTCGGCGCCGAGCGTGGCGACGTAGGCCGCCGCGGCGGCCGGGTTGCCGCCGACCAGCGGGAGCAGCTCCGCGGCCGGCGCCGTGGGCCGGCCGGCCCGGTCGAGCAGGTGCCGCAGGAGCCGTCCGGTGTCGACGGCGCCCAGCGCGGGCAGCGGCACCCGGCGCCGCCGGCCGGCCGCCCCGGGCAGCAGGTCCGCCCAGCGCGGGCCGTGGGTGGCCACCACCGCGAGCGGCAGACCCCGCTCGGTGGCCGCGGCGAACACCCGGTGCAGGAACCGGTTCAGCGCCGGCGCGGCCCGGTCCAGGTCGTCCACCGCCACCACCACCGGCTGGCCGGCGGCCAGGTCCAGCAGGATCTCCCGGCAGGCCTCGGCGCCGCGCGCGGCGGCTCCCGGATCGCCCGGCGTGGCCAGGAACTCGGCCAGCGCGTGCGCCGCCGCGCCGCGCCGGGTCGCCGGCGACAGCCCGTCCAGGGTGGTGCCCAGCCGCCGGCTTACCGTCTCCGGGGACTGGCCGGCGCGGAGCCCGGCGAGGCCGCGGACCAGGTCCGCCAGCGGCGCCAGCTCCCCGTCGGGGAACGGCGGGCAGTGCGCGACGCACCAGCGCACCGGGGTGCCGTCCACCGTCGACACCGCGCGGGCCAGCTCGTGCAGCAGCCGGCTGCGCCCGCTGCCGGCCGGACCGACCAGCGAGATCCAGCGTGGACGCCGCTCCCGCACGGCCCGCACGATCTCGGCGCCGGCCGTGGCCAGCTCGCGGCGGCGGCCGACCAGTGGGCCGTGGTGCGCGGCGGGCCGGCGCCGGGCCACCCCGGTCACCCGCCAGACGTCCAGCGGCACCGCCCGGCCGGTCACCGTCAGGGCGGACAGCGGGCGCTGCTCGACCATGCCGGCGACGGCCCGCCGGGTGGCCGCGCAGAGCACCACTCCGCCCGGCGGGGCGTGCTCCTGGAGGCGGGCCGCCGTGGTGATCACCGCGCCGCTGGCCGCGCCGTGCCCGCCGTCGCGGGTGGCGGCCAGGTCGACCAGCACCTCGCCGGTGGCCACGCCGACCCGGACCCGCAGCCGGGTGCCGGCCGGCAGCCGCCGGTCCAGCGCGCCCTGGATCTCCAGCCCGGCGCGCACCGCCCGGTAGGCGTCGAACCCGTCGGAGCCGTGCGCCCCGAACAGCGCCATCACCGCGTCGCCGACGTACTTCTCCACCACGCCGTGCCACCGGCGGAGCACCGCGGCCACCGTGCCGAAGTAGGCCTGCTGCAGCGCCCGGACGTCCTCCGGGTCGAGCCGCTCGACCAGGCCGGTCGACCCGACGATGTCGGCGAAGAGGACGGTGACCGTGCGCCGTTCCTCCGGCACGGGCCAGCGGGCCACGGTGACCGCTTCCCGACTCTCCACGGGCGTGGTGATCAGCATCGCACCCACCCTTCCCCGGTCCGGTGCCTGACGACCACCGGAGACTTTCACCACCGGATCCTCGGGGGATCGGTAGGACGACGTATGTCGACCACCCGCAACCATTAGTCGTAATGTCGACGCGAGGAGTACCACAAGGGCGCTGAGCCCGTAGAACGGTGCGGGAACCTGTGACTAGGCTGCGGTGCATGGCCAGCGATGTGGACACCGCGCCGCTCGTCGGCCGTGCCGACACGGTGGGGGCGCTGCGGTCGGCCCTGCTCGACGACGTCGCCCCCGGGCAGACCGCGGCGGTGTTCCTCACCGGCGAGAGCGGGGTGGGCAAGACCCGGCTGCTGACCGAGGTGGGGGAGCGCCTGCGGGACGCGGGGGCGCTGGTCCTCACGGGCGTCTGCCTCGACATCGGCGACGCCTCGCCGCTGCACCCGCTGCGCCAGGCGCTGCGCCGCCTCGATGCCGACCTGACCGAGGCGCGCACGTCCTCCGCGGTCCGCGGCCTGCTCCAGGTCTTCGACGAGGAGACCCCCGGGCCGGACGGCGCGGGCGCGCTGCTGGAGCGGGTGTCGCGCGGCCTGCACCTGGTCGCCGGCGGTCGGCCGCTGGTGCTGGTCCTCGACGACCTCCAGTGGGTCGACCGCAGCACCCGACAGCTCCTGCTCTACCTGCTCGCCGGTCTCGGCGACCTCCAGCTGTCGGTGCTCGCCGCGATCCGGGCCGAGTCGTTGCAGGGCGCGCACCCGCTGCGCCGGGTGCTCACCGAGCTGCGCCGGCTGCGCTCGGTCCGGGTGGTCGACCTGGCGCCGCTGGACCGGGCCGACACCGACGAGCTGGCCGCCGCCGTCGTCGGCGCGCCGCTGGCGCCCGAGGCCGCCGACCAGATCTGGCGGCGCAGCGGCGGCAACCCGTTCGTGGTGGAGGAGCTGGCCCGCGACCTGCGCGACGGCCACGACGGCCTCTCCGACACGCTGCGCGAGGTCTTCCTGGCCCGGGTCGACGCGCTGCCGCAGCCCGCGCACGCCGTGGTGCACGCGGTCGCCGCCGGGGTCGAGCCGGTCGAGCACTGGCTGCTGGCCCAGGTCGTCCGGCTGCCCGAGGACCAGCTGATCGAGGCGGTCCGGGAGGCGGTGGCGCACCGGCTGCTGGTCGGCGCCGACGACGGCTACCGGCTGCGGCACCGCCTGGTCGCCGAGGTGCTGGCGCACGAGCTGCTCCCCGCCGAGCGGGCCGCGCTGCACCGCCGCTACGCCGAGACGCTGACCTCGGCCACCGCCGAGCTGCACCAGGCCCGGCTGGCCCACCACTGGCGGCTGGCCGGCGAGCCGGCCCGGGCCCTGCCGGCCGCGATGGCCGCCGCCCGCGAGGCCGAGCGGCTGCACGGCTACGCCGAGGCGCACCGCCACTGGTCGGCCGCCCTGAGCCTGGCCACCACCCCGCCCGCCGTGCTGCCCGACGGCGGCCGGCCCGAGCCGGTCGAGGTCGACCGCGCCGAGCTGCTGACCCACGCGGCCGAGTCGGCGCACCACTGCGGGGAGCACGCCCGCGCGCTGGCCCTGCTGGAGGAGCTGGCCGCCGACCCGGCCGGCCCGCCCACCTGCGCCCTGCACATCCGGCGGGCCCGCTACCTGGCCGCCGCGGGCCGGTCCGCCCCTGCCGAGGCCGAATACCGGCGGGTGCTGGCCGCGGACGACTGCACGCCCCGGGAGCGGGCCACCGCCGCCGCCCACCTGGCCGAGCTGCTGCTGCACCTGGGCCGCTACGCCGAGGCCGGCGACCAGGCCCGGGAGGCGCTCCGGCTCGCCGCCGAGGTCGAGGGCACGGCCTCCGAGGTGGTGCTGGCCAGCGCCGCCCTCGGGTTCAGCGAGGCCTACCTGGAGGACCCGGACGCCGGGCTCGCCGTCATGCGCCGGGCGCTGGACACCGCCGAGCGCTCCGGCCGGCCGGACGACGTGGCCTGTGCGTACCTGCACCTGGCCGAGCTGCTCACCGGGCCGCTGAACATCCTCGAGGAGGGGGTGGTGGTGGCCCGCCGGGGCGCCGAGCGGGTCGCCGAGCTGGGGCTCGGCCGCACCTGGGAGACCCGGCTGCTGGCCATCGCCACCAACGGGCTGTTCCGGGTGGGGCAGTGGGCCGAGGCCGAGAAGGTCGTCGCCGCGGCGCTGCGCCACCGCCCGTCCGGCGCGGACGCGGTCGAGCTGCTGCTCGCCCGGTGCCGGCTGTCCGTCGGCTACGGCGACGTCGAGGCCTCCGACCGCGACCTGGAGGCGGTCGCCACCGTGCTGGCCGGCGGCGGGGCCCGGCACGTGCTGCCGATGCTCATCCTGCGGGCCGGGCTGGCCATGTGGCAGGGCCGGCACGACCTGGCCCGGCAGGCGGTCCAGCGGGGCCTCACCGAGAGCCGCTCCGACGACGTCATCGTGCTGGCCACGCTGGCCTGGCACGGGCTGCGCGCGGAGGCGGAGGCGTCGGCCAGCCGCACCGTCGAGGTGGATCCGAACGCGGTCCGCCGGCTGCGCGAGGTGGTCGACCGGGTGGCCGCCAAGAGCGGGAAGGCGGGCGCCCCGGTGCGCTACGTCGCCGACGCGTTCCTGGCCCTCTGCGCCGCCGAGCTGAGCCGACTGGACGACGGCCGGGGCGACCCCGAGCTGTGGGCGCGCGCCGCCACCGAGTGGGACCGGCGCAACCACCCCTACCCGGCGGCCTATTCCCGGTTGCGGCAGGCCGAGGCGCTGCTGGCCCGGCGCAGCCGGGTGGCCACCGCCGGCAAGCTGCTGCGGCAGGCCCACCGGACGGCCCAGTCGCTCGGCGCGGTGCCGCTCAGCGAGGAGATCCGCACCCTGGCGGGCCGGGCCCGGGTCGCCCTGGACGAGGGCCCGGCCGCCCGTCCGGCGCCCCGGCCCCGGGCCGCGGAGCCGGCCGGGCCCACTGTGGACGAGCTGGTGGTGCTCACCGCCCGCGAGCGGGAGGTGCTCGCGGCGGTCGCCGAGGGGCTGACCAACCGCGAGATCGGCCAGCGGCTGTTCATCAGCGAGCGGACCATCGGCGTGCACGTGTCGCACATCTTCGACAAGCTCCAGGTGCGCACCCGGGTGCAGGCCAGTGCGATCTTCCTGCGCAACCGGGCCGAGTAGCCGCACGTCGGCAATACGTCGTTCTACTGATCCGGCCGGCGTACGCCGGCTGGAAGGCTGTCCAGCGTCACCGGGTGGCGTCGTGGGGGCGCCGACCACTGTGGAGGAGAGATGACCGAACCGGTCTGGGGTCCCGTGCACCAGGACATCGTCGGGCTGCTCGCCGACCACCCCGCCGACGTGCCGGCGGTCGTCGACCACCTCACCAAGCTGCAGGATCTGCTGGTCCGGCTGCCTCCGCTGGAGGAGAGCTGCCCGCTGGCCGACTTCAACAAGCTCTACCTGGTCATCACCTCCACGGTCCTCGACGGCCTGTACGACGACCGCTTCACCGACCCGGCCTTCCTGGCCCGGCTCGACGTGGAGTTCGCCGCCCGCTACTTCGACGCGCTGCGGTTCTGGACGGACTCCCACCCGAGCACCCCGAAGGCCTGGTCGTGCCTGTTCCAGCGGATGCGCGGCCCGGACGCCCGGCCGCTGCCGTCGGCCGCCGCCGGGGTGAACGCCCACATCAACTACGACCTGCCGTTCGCGCTGGTGACCACCTTCGACAGCCTGGAGTCCGAGCCGGTCGACGCCAGCGACCAGCACCACGACTACCTGGAGATCAACAAGATCTTCGCCGAGTGGATCCCGGAGCTGCGCCGCGGCTACCTGGACCACTGGCAGCTGATGATCGACATGGTGAACGGCGACATCGACGACTGGTACGAGGGCGAACTGGTCGAGTACACCCGGAACGTGGCCTGGCGCAACGCGCAGAAGATCTGGCGCTGCCGGCACGACCCGGAGGCCCGCGAGTGTGAGCGGATGCGGTTGGACGACAACGCCGCGCTGCTCGGCCGGCTGCTGCTGTCGCCCCTCGGGGCGTTCCTGCAGTAGCCGGGACGGGGGGTCCCCGCGTCCCGCCGTCGGCAGGGCGCGGGGACGCCGTCAGTGGTGCCAGCACGGGCCGGTGGAAGCGGCGCTCCCGACCGGCTGGGCGGGCCCGGGCTGACGACGACCGGGTGTCGGCGCGGGCCGACCGGGTACCCGCCGGTCATGCCGCACACCGATCCGGTCCGCCGCTTCGCCTTCCGGTTCGACCCGGCGTTCCGGCTGCCGCTGGCCCTGCTCGGGATCCGGCCGGAGACCGCCCGCGTCGAGCTGGGCCCGGACGAGCTGACCGTCCGGTACGGCCCCTGGCGGCTGCGCACCCCCCGGGACAAGGTCAGCGGGGTCGAGCTGGGCGGCCCGTACCGTTGGTGGCGGGCCGTCGGACCGCACCTGTCTCTGGCCGACGGCGGGGTCACCTTCGGCACCGGCGTGGCCGCCGGGGTGTGCATCCGCCTCGCCACCCCGGTGCCGGCGCTCGTCCCCGGCCCCTGGCCGCGCCACCCGGCCGTCACGGTGACGGTGAGTGACCCGGAGGCGCTGCGCGACGCCCTGGCCACCCCGCCTTGATCATCCCCGGCCGCTTGCCCGGTTCCGCCGGGCCGGGCCCCGCGCACGACCTACGGTCGGTTCAGGGCCTGAAGGGGTGTACATGGCGGAGGCACGGGACGGGGGGCAGCCCCGGCGGACGCGGGGGCGCCGCCACCACGCGCAGTCGACCCCCGCGGGCCGGGCACTGCGCGACGCCCGCGACCCCGAGCGCGGCGACCGCGCCCGGCGGGGACCCGCCAGGCTTCCGGAGCGCGTGGAGAGCCCGGTCCGGCCGGCCCAACCGACCAGCCGGCTCACCCGCTGGCTGTTCCAGCACCGGGTGCAGCCGGAAGGCCCGGAGACCCGGGAGCACCAGGCCAAGCGGCACCCCTGGTGGCAGGTGATGTGCCTGACCGGCGTCGACTACTTCTCCACCCTGTCCTACCTGCCCGGCATCGCGGCGGTGGCGGCCGGCGCGCTGAGCCCGCTCGCGACCCTGCTGATCGTCGCGCTGACCCTGTTCGGGATGCTGCCGATGTACCGGCGGGTGGCCCGGGAGAGCCCGCACGGGCAGGGCTCGGTGGCCATGCTGGAACGGCTGCTGCCGTTCTGGCGGGGCAAGATCTTCGTGCTGGTGCTGCTCGGCTTCGTGGCCACCTCGTGGATCATCACGATCACGCTCTCCGCCGCCGACGCCACCGTGCACCTGCTGGAGAACCCGATCCTGCCCGAGTCGTTCCCGCACGGCGCCACGGCCGCCGTGGTGGTGACCGTGGTGCTGCTGCTCATCCTCGGCGGGGTGTTCCTGCTCGGGTTCAGCGAGGCGGTGCAGGTCGCCATCCCCCTGGTGGCGGTCTTCCTCGGGCTGAACGCGGTGATCGTGGTCGCCGGCCTGGCCGAGGTCGCCGCCGCTCCGGAAACGCTCGCCGGCTGGACCGATCGGCTGACCCGGGTCGGCGGCGCGGGCGACGTGCTGGCCACCAGCGTGCTCGCGTTCCCGCTGCTGGTGCTGGGCCTCTCCGGCTTCGAGACCGGGGTGAGCATGATGCCGCTGGTCAAGAGCGACGGCGTCGACGCCGAGCACCGGTTGGCGGCGCGGATCCGCAACACCCGCAAGCTGCTCACCACCGCCGCGCTGATCATGTCGGTCTACCTGGTCGCCACCACCTTCGTCACCACCGTGCTCATCCCGGCGCACGAGTTCGCGCCCGGCGGGGCGGCCAGCGGCCGGGCCCTGGCCTTCCTGGCCCACGAGCACCTGGGCGAGGCGTTCGGCACGGTCTACGACATCAGCAGCATCCTCATCCTCTGGTTCGCCGGCGCCTCGGCGATGGCCGGCCTGATCAACATCGTGCCCCGCTACCTGCCGTCCTACGGCATGGCGCCCGAGTGGGGGCGGGCGGTCCGGCCGGTGGTGCTGGTCTACACGGCGATCAGCATCGCCATCACGGTCGCCTTCCGCGCCGACGTCAACGCGCAGGCCGGCGCGTACGCCACCGGGATCCTGGCCATGATGGTCTCCGGCGCGATCGCGGTGACCATCTCCGCCTACCGGTCGCGGCACCCGTTCGCCGGGATCGGCTTCACGGTGCTGACCCTGGTGCTGCTCTACGCGCTGGTCGAGAACGTCATCGAGAAGCCGGACGGCATCACCATCTCCGGCCTGTTCATCGCCGGCATCGTCGCCGTCTCGCTGATCTCCCGGGTGTCCCGCACCACCGAACTGCGCGCCGAGCGGATCGAGTTCGACGAGGCGGCGCGGCGGTTCGTCGCCGACTCGATCGCCCACGACGGCCGGCTGCACCTGATCGCCAACAAGCGGCAGAGCGGCTCGCTGAAGGAGTACCGGCTCAAGGAGCGCGCGCAGCGCGGCATGAACCCGGTGCCCGGCGCCGCCGACGTGCTCTTCCTGGAGATCGACATCAGCGACCCCTCGCGGTTCAGCGAGGTGCTGCGCGTGCACGGGGTCGAGGTCGGCGGCTACCGCATCCTGCGGGCGAACAGCCCGGCCGCCCCCAACGCCATCGCGGCCATCCTGCTGGCCCTGCGGGACGCCACCGGGGTCCGGCCGCACTGCCACTTCGAGTGGTCCGAGGGCAACCCCATCGCGCACCTGCTGCGCTACCTGATCCTCGGCCGCGGCGACACCCCGCCGGTGGTCCGGGAGATCATCCGCAAGACCGAGCCGGACCCCGCCCGCCGGCCCGGCATCCACGTCGGCGGCTGAGCACCGCCGCCGGCCGCGGGCCCCGTCCCGTCCGACGACCCGAGGGGTACGCCGACCGCGACCAGCACCGGGCTGCGCCCGGCTACCGGCGCCCCGATCGAGCGCGCCGGTCAGCGAGTGCGCGCACCCGGGCGAGGAAATCTCGGCACAGAAATCGAGGAAGCCGCCGGCTGGTCTCCTTCGCCGCCCCGCGTGGCTGGACCGCTGCCCTTGCCACCTCGCACCCCCACAACGACCGCGCCGCTGGAGCGAGGGACCCAGCCTCCTAGGATGGCGTAGGGGTGGTGACGCCGCGTACGCCGGGCACGGAAAGGCCCGCGCCGCGGGGGAGCGGGCGCGGGCCGGGGTGGTGCGGGGACTACTTGGACGGCTCGGGGAGCTTGCAGTCCACCTTGGGGTTGGCGCCGATGTAGTTCAGCGGGCCGGCCACGATGGTGACGAGGATGGTGCCGGCCTCGGCGCAGTTGGTGTCGTCGTTGCCGTAGTAACCGCGCTGGCCGGCGGCGATGGCGCCGATGACGAGCCAGATGACGACCAGGACGCCGACTATCGAGGTGCCGCGCATGGGTTGCCTCCACTGGGGTTGTGGTGGATTCGAGGTGGAGGTCATGTACCCAGGGCGGGGGAACGGTCAAACGGCGCCGCGGTTCCGGCGCGGCCGATTCCGACCATGCCCGGCCGGGTCAGTGCGGCGGCGCCGGCATCTCCGGCGGCCGGCCCCGGCTGCGCAGGTGGTCGGCGACGGCCACCCCGGCCAGCACCAGCATCGCGCCGAGCGCCGCGTAGACCGGAGCGAGGAGCAGCAGGGCGGGGGAGATGGTGAGCAGCGCCAGGACGCCGCCGGGGCGGGACCCCGACACCCGGCTGAACACCTCGTACTCGAAGGCGGCCCGACCCGTCAGGAACAGCGCCGGCCCACCCAGGATGACCGCCAGCCAGGCCGGCGGGGTGGTCCCGGTCGGTTCGAGCAGCACCAGGTCGAACCCCGCCGCGCTGGTCACCACGCCGGCCACCATGAGCAGGTGGGTGTACGGGGCGGAGTTCAAGAACTTGGCCGGCTGCTTCGACATGGCGATGGCGTGCGGCAGCAGCTCCCCGGACTTGTGCACGTAGATCCGCCAGAGCAGCAGCGTGGTGGCGAACGCGATGGCGAAGGCGCCGATGTTCTCCGCCTCCGAGTGGTGCAGGCTGAAGACCGTGCCGGTGACCAGGATGGCGTCGCCCAGCGCGATGATGAAGAACTGCTGGTAGCGCTCGGAGAGGTGCTCGGCGGTCACGTTGCGCTGGGCGTCCGGCACCACGCCCAGCCCCGGCACCGGGTACGCGAGCCGGAAGCCGAGGTAGTCGATGCCCAGCGCCAGCGCCCAGAGGATCTCGCGGGCCTGGCCGGCCACCGTGGCGCCGGCGAGCCAGGGGATCGCGGAGACCGCGAACCAGATGAAGATGCGGGCGGCCCGGCGCTGCGTCTGCCGGTGGCGCCGCACCGCCGGCATGAGGAACAGCCCGCGTCCGAGATGGATCGCCACGTACGTCCCGGCGAAGACCAGTCCGCGGCCGGCGAACGCCTCCGGGATGGCGGTGGTCATCAGCAGCGCCCCGAACATCACCCCGATGATCAAGAGCTTGATCTCGGGACGTTGCGGGTCGTACATGTCGGTGACCAGGGTGGTGATCGCCCAGGTCCACCACATCGCCATCAGAATGATCAGCGACTGGAAGGCCCGCTCCCAGTTGAGTTCGTGGATCAGGCCGCGGGAGATCAGGGAGAGCGCGACCACGTACACCAGGTCGAAGAAGAGCTCCAGCAGGGTCACCCGGCGCGGCGCCTCGGGGTCGCGCACCGGGGGCCGCGGCTCGGCGGGCTGCTCCGGCGTGGCGGTGGGCACGAGCTGCTCCTGCGGTGGCGGGATCGGCGCGGCGGGCCGTCCGGCCCTGCACCGACCGTAGCGACGCCCGCGCGGACCCGTGCCGGGTTTCCCGCATTCGCGCCCGTCCGGGGCGCGGGGGCCGGTGGTGACCCTCGGTCACCACCGGCCCGTGGGTCGGCTCAGGCGTCCTCGCCGGTGCCGGCGGGGAGCACCCGGTCGGCCTCGGCGCGGGCGCCGGCCAGCACCTTCGCCTGCTGCGACCACGTCGCCAGGCCGGGCGCGGCGCGCAGGCCGGCGCCCTTGACGGTCTCCCGCAGCACCGCCTCGTCCAGCTCGCTGAGCTGCTGGTAGGTGCGGATGCCGGCGGCCTGGAGGGCGGCGGCCAGCTTCGGCCCGATGCCCTGGATCCGCCGGAAGTCGTCGGCGGCGTCCACCTGGGCCGGAGCGGCGTCCTCGACCGAGGCGCGCGGCGCGGGCACCGTCACCGGCGCGGCCGGCTCCGTCCCGGCCACCGGCTCGGCCGGCACGGCCACCGGCTCGGCGGCCGGTGCCGGCTCGGTCGCGGCGGCCGGCTCCCCGGCCACGGCCACCGGCTCCGGCGCGGTGCGGGCCGGCTCGGCCTCCTCGCCGGCGGTCACCGGCTCGGTGACCGGCTGCGACTCCTCGGCCGCCACCGCGCGGGCCGGCTCCTCGTCGGACCCGGCCGGCTCGGCGACCGTCACCGGCTCGGCGACCGTCACCGGCTCGGTGACCGTCACCGGCTCGTCGGACGGCAGGGGGGTGGCCTCGGCGGCCAGCGTGGCGGCGGCCGGGGCGGCGTCCTCCTCGGCCGGGGTCGGCGCCTCGGTCACCGCGGCGGGCGCCGGCACCTCGTCGACCACGGCCTCCGGCCGCTCCCGGTCGACCGTGGCGGTCACCTCGGGCGCCGGGGCGGCGGCACCCTCCACCGTGGGCGTGCCGGTGCCGGCCGCGTTCCGGCGGCCGCTCACCACCCACCCGACGACCAGGCCCACCAGCAGGGCCAGGATCAGGACCAGCCACTGCCCGAAGCTCGACGGCATGCCAACCTCCTCCTATGTACGTGAACGACAATCGCGAGAAAACTCGGGGCAGCTTCGCACACGTACGCGCGGGGCGACAGGGAGGTCGGCGGCTGCCGCCGCTGGTGGGACGGGAAGTGCCGGCCGGTGGCCGCGGGATGACCGAGCGTGTGCCACGCGGATGCGCGGAAGGGGCGCCCCGGACCCTGGTGCCGTTCGAGGGTCCGGGACGCCCCGGTCTTCGCGCCGGACCGCTCAGCAGGCCTGGCGGGGCACCGGGAGGTCGGCCGCGTCCCAGCTGTAGAAGCAGCCGGCCACGGCGTCGCGGGGGGAACGCCAGGTCGGCAGGTACGGCGACGTGTGCGCCGACAACCGCTCGTTGACCTGCTGGTAGAACGGGTTGTCGCGGACCTCGGCGGCCAGGTCCGGGTCGACGTCCACCGTCTCCATGAGGTGCACGCACAGGTCGTGCAGGTAGTACAGGGAGCGGTGCCGGATCCCGGTGAGGCGGGGCAGTTCGGTGGCGTCGGACTCGGCGAAGATCTGGGCCACCCGGCCCTGCGCACCCGGCACGATCCGGCTGACGACCAACAGTCGACTCATCGGGGCCCCTCTCGCCGCTGGTGGTGCGCCGACTCCGGTCCAGGGCGCCGGCCACCGTGGGCACACCCTGCCGGGCCCGCTGTCACCTGACCGTCACGGCCCGGGCGGTGGCATTGATGGCGGTGGTGACGCCGCGGTCAGCGGGGGTGTGGTGTGGTGGGTGCGGTCGAGCCGCGCGGTGCCGAGCCGGTCGGGCGCCCGGGGGCGTTGTTGCGGTCGGCGCGCCGCGGGGGCGCATCCCGCCGGCTGGCCCGCCGGATCGGGGCGAGGGTCTCGTCGAGCAGCGCGGACATGGCCGGGGACGGTTCGAGGCGCAGCTCGCGCAGCAGCAGGTCGCGGTAGACGTAGAAGGCGTGCACCGCTTCGAACGCGTTGCCCTCGGCGAGGTGAATGCGGACGACCAGGCGGTGCGGGGTCTCCCGGAGCGGCTCGGCGGCCATCGCCTCCAGCGCCGCCTCCAGGGCCTCGCCGTGCCGCCCGGCGGTGAGGTGGTTGCCGGCGAGTTCCTCCAGCATGTGCAGCCGGAGCTGCCGCAGCCGTTCCCGTTCCAGCAGCACCCAGTCGTCGTACCAGCCGGGGAGGAGGTCGTGCCGGCCGGCGCCGGCGGCGCCGCGGGGAATCTGGCCGTCGCGTACCCGGTCGGCGGCCGCCACCAGCTCGTCGACGTCGAGGTGGACGGTGGGGTCGAGGCGGACGGTGTCGCCGTCGGTGCGCAGCGGGCAGCAGGGGTCCTGCCGGAGCCGCCACAGCGCGGTGCGCAGCGAGGAGAGGGCCCGGTCCTCCGAGGTCTCCGGCCAGAGCAGCCCGGCGAGGTGGCTGCGGGTGGCGGCCGGGCGCAGGCCGATGAGGGCGATGACCCGTTGCAGGCCCCGGGGGACCACCACGGGGACGCCGTCGTGGAGCAGCCGGAACCCGCCGAGCAGGTGCAGCGACACCCGTGGGGCGGAGTCTCCCGCCGTCGGCATTCTCGATCCACCGGACACGGGCGCACCCCCAGCACGCGGAACCCTCGTCCCGACCGTCCTCTGTTGCCCGGCTCGGCTGCCCACGACGCCGGTGTCGGAACGGCTCCGCCGTGGCGGAGAAAGCCCGCTTTGGCCGGGCTGACCGGTACGGAGGATATCAACACTTGTTACTCTGAGTCAACGGATGGTCCGTTTGCTGACCGTCCGTAGTGGGCAGACGAACGGCCTGTGAACTGCGAAGAAGTGTCGCTATTCGTGAGCGGACCTGATCTTCACATAGCTCGCGCACAGTTTGCGTCAACGCAGCGTCACCGACTTCCCGGGCCGATGGTGGCCGGTTGACGCCCCGTTGACGGTCCCGGCGGCACCGTGTCGCCAGTCGTGCGCCGAGACCGGTCGCCATGCACCGGTACGCATCCAGGGGAGGCCGCGGATGGACCGTTCGCTCATCGTCGCCAAGGTGGTGCCGACCGCCGAGGATCGGGTCGCCGAGATCTTCGCCGCGTCCGACGCGACCGAGCTGCCCGGCCTGGTCGGTGTCCGGCACCGCTCCCTCTACCGGCTGCACGACCTCTACGTCCATCTCCTGGAGACGGACGCGCCGGCCGAGGGGGCGGTGGAGGAGGCGCGCGGCCATCCCGAGTTCGTCCGGGTCAGCGAGCGGCTGCGCCCGTACATCTCGCCGTACCTGCCGACCTGGCGTTCGCCGCGCGACGCCATGGCCCACTGTTTCTACCGGTACGACGCCCCAGGGCGGCAGTCCCACCGGTACGACGCCCCCGGGCGGCGACCGTGACCACCACCGCTCCCCGGGACGAACAGCTCTGGTCCCGCTGCGACGGCTGCGCCTCGCTGCTCTACCGCAAGCGGCTGCGCCGCAACCTCGACGTCTGCCCGGAGTGCGGGTCGCACGCCCGGCTCGACGCCCCCGACCGGGTGGCGCAGCTGGTCGACCCGGACTCGTTCACCCCACTGCCGGACCGGGCGGTGCGGGTCGACCCGATCGGGTTCGTGGACGCGCTGCCCTACCCGCACCGGCTCGGCGCGGCACGCGCCGGCTCCGGCCTGGACGAGGCCGTGCTCTGCGGGACCGCCCGGGTCGGCGGCCACCCGGTCGCCCTGGCGGTGATGGACTTCCGCTTCCTCGGCGGCAGCCTCGGCTGCGCGGTCGGCGAGCTGATCACCCGCACCGCCGAGCGGGCGCTGGCCGACGCCACTCCGCTGGTGCTCGTCACGGCCTCCGGCGGGGCGCGGATGCAGGAGGGCGCGCTGTCGCTCATGCAGATGGCCACGGTGAGCCAGGCCGTCGCCGGCTTGCGCGAGGCGGGCCTGCTCACCGTCAGCGTCGTCACGGACCCCACCTACGGCGGGGTGGCCGCCTCCTTCGCCACCAACACCGACGTGGTGCTCGCCGAGAGCGGCGCACGGCTGGGCTTCGCCGGCCCCCGGGTGATCCGCCAGGTCACCGGCGCCACCCTGCCGGAGGGCTTCCAGACGGCCGAGTTCCTGCTCCGGCACGGCCAGATCGACCTCGTGGTGCCCCGGCACGCGCTGCGCGGCCGGTTGACGGCGCTGCTCGCCGCCGCCGAGGCCGGCCGGCGGATCCCCGTACCCCGGCAGGAGCCGGCGCCCCGACCGGCCGTCACGGCCGGCGCGCCCGGCCCGGCCCGGGACGCCTGGGAGACGGTACGCACGGCCCGGCACCCGGGCCGGCCCACCACGCTGGACTACCTGGAGACCGCCTTCGACGGCTTCGTGGAGCTGCACGGCGACCGGCTCGGTGCCGACTGCCCCGCGATCGTCGGCGGGGTGGCCCGGCTGGACGGCCGGCCGGTGATGGTGATCGGCCACCAGAAGGGACACACCACCGCGGAGCTGGTGGCCCGCAACTTCGGCATGGCCAGCCCGGCCGGGCACCGCAAGGCGCTGCGGCTCATGCGCCTCGCGGCCCGGCTCCGCCTGCCGGTGGTGACCCTGGTGGACACCCCCGGCGCCGACCCGGGCGTGGACGCCGAGCAGCAGGGCCAGGCCGCCGCGATCGCCGAGAACATCCTCGCGCTGAGCGTCCTGCCCACGCCGGTCGTCGCGGTGGTCACCGGCGAGGGCGGCAGCGGCGGCGCGCTCGCCCTCGCGGTCGCCGACCGGGTGCTCATCCTGGAGCACGCCGTCTACTCGGTGATCAGCCCGGAGGGCTGCGCCGCGATCCTCTGGCCGGACAGCTCGGCCGCCCCGCAGGCCGCCCGGGCGCTCCGGCTCACCGCCGCCGACCTGCGCCGGCTCGGGGTGATCGACGAGGTGGTGCCCGAGCCGCGGCCCGCCGCGCACGGCGATCCGGCCGGCGCCGCCGAGCTGCTGGGCCGGGCCGTGGCGGCGAACCTCGCCCCGCTGCTCGCCGTGCCGCCGGCCACCCTGGTCCGCCGCCGCCGGCAGCGGTTCCGCCGCTTCGGCGCGGCCCGCTCGGCGGGCCCGAACCCGCCGGTCGAGGCGACTGATCGGACACGAACGGAGGTGGCGCGATGAGCCCGGACGGCGGGCCGGAACAGGTGCTGGACGGGTTGAGCCGGCACGCCCGCAAGCTGGTCGCCGAGCTGGCCGGCCCGGTGCGCCGGGTACGGCTGCGCAGCGGCGAGACCGTGCTGGAGGTGGAGTGGCACCACCCGGTCCCGCCGGCCCCGGCGCCCCGTGCCGAGGCCGATCCGGTCACCGAACCGCGGGTCGACGCCACGCCCGTGACGGACCGGCCGGCGGTGCGGGCGCCCGTGGTGGGCACCTTCTACCGCGCCCCCGAGCCCGGCGCCGCCCCGTTCGTGGTGGTCGGCGACGTGGTCCGGCCCGGCCAGGTGGTCGGCATCGTCGAGGCCATGAAGCTCATGAACGAGGTGACCGCCGGCCAGGCCGGACGGGTGGTCGAGGTGCTGGTGGAGGACGGCAAGCCCGTCGAGTACGACCAGCCGCTGATCGCCCTGGAACCGCTCACCGGACGGGACGTGTGATGTTCGACAAGGTGCTCATCGCCAACCGGGGCGAGATCGCGCTGCGGGTGCTGCGGGCCTGCCGGGAGCTGGGCGTCCGGACGGTGGTGGTGCACTCCAGCGCCGACGCGGACTCGCTGCCGGTGCGGCTGGCCGACGAGACCGTCCAGATCGGACCGGCGTCCAGCCGGCAGAGCTACCTGAACGCCGCCGCGATCGTCGAGGCGGCCCGGCAGACCGGCGCGCAGGCCGTGCACCCGGGCTACGGCTTCCTCTCCGAGGACGCCGACTTCGCCGAGATCTGCGCGGAGAACGGGCTCACCTTCGTGGGCCCGCCGCCGCAGGTGATGGCCGCCCTCGCGGACAAGTCCACGGCGCGGGCGCTGATGAGCCGCGCCGGCCTGCCGCTGCCGCCGGGCAGCGTGCGGACCCTGCCGAGCGCCGCCGAGGCGCTCGACGTGGCGGCCGAGGTCGGCTACCCGGTGATCGTGAAGGCGGCCGCCGGCGGGGGCGGTCGCGGGATGACCGTGGTCCGCTCGGCCGCCGAGCTGCCCCGCGCGTACGCCCGCACCCGCGCCGCCGCCCAGGTCGCCTTCGGCGACGACCGGGTCTACGTCGAGCGGTACCTGGCCGACGCCCGGCACGTCGAGGTGCAGGTGCTCTGCGACGGCCACGGCAACGGGATCCACCTGGGCACCCGGGACTGCTCGGTGCAGCGCCGCCACCAGAAGCTGATCGAGGAGGCGCCCGCCCCGGCGCTGCGACCGGCCACCCTGGACACCCTCGCGGAGATCGCGCTGCGCGGTGCCCTCTCGGTCGGCTTCACCGGCGCCGGCACCGTCGAGTTCCTGGTGGACGAGGCGGAACGCTGCCACTTCCTGGAGATCAACTGCCGGATCCAGGTGGAGCACCCGGTGACCGAGCTGGTGACCGGCATCGACCTGGTCCACGAGCAGCTGCACGTGGCCGCCGGCACGCCGCTGCGCTGGCGGCAGGAGGACGTCCGGCTGCGCGGGGTGGCGGTCGAGTGCCGGGTCAACGTGGAGGACCCGGACCGGGACTTCGCCCCGGCCCCCGGCCGGCTGGACCGGTTCCGGCCGCCCGGCGGCCCGTTCACCCGGGTGGACACCCACGGCCACGTCGGCTACCTGGTCAGCCCGCACTACGACTCGCTGCTGGCCAAGGTGGCGGTCTGGGCGCCGGACCGGGACGGCGCGCTGGACCGGCTGGACCGGGCGCTCGCCGAGTTCGAGGTGGCCGGCCCGGGGGTGCGCACCACCATCCCGTTCGCCCGGCGGGTGCTGCGCGACGCCGCCTTCCGCGCCGGACGGCACACCACCGCCCTGGTCGACCGCCTGCTCAACCCGCCCGCCGCCGACGCCGTACCGGTCGCCGCCCCGCCGCCCGACGGCGCCGACCGGGCCGCACCGGCCCTGCCCGACATCCGCGCCGACGCCGACCCGGCCGGCCGTACCCCCGTCACCGCCGTGCCCGCCGCCGGCCCGAACGCCTGGAGGAACCCATGACCGTCGCTCCCGACCGACCGCTCACCAACGAGATCACCGACATCCTGGTGACCCACTGCGGCCTGGACGCCGACGCGGCCGCCCGCACCCCGGCCGCCAGCCTGGAGGAGCTGGGCATGGACTCGCTGGCCCTGCTCGAACTCTCCGCGGTCGTGGCCGACCGGTGGCGGGTGAAGATCCCGGAGCAGGCCGGGCAGCTCAGCATCGCCGGCGTCGCCGACCTGGTGGCCCGGAAGGCGGACCCGCCGGGGCACACCGAGAACGCCGTCGACATCGCCGCCCCGCTGCCGCTGGTCTGGGAGATCACCAACGATGTGGCCCGGTGGACCGAGCTGTTCACCGAGTACGCGGTGGTCGAGATCCTGCACCGGGAGGGCGACACGGTCCGGTTCCGGCTCACCATGCACCCGGACGAGAACGGCACGTCGTGGAGCTGGGTCAGCGAACGCACCGCCGACCCGGCGACCCGCGAGGTGCGCGCCCGGCGGGTGGAGACCGGCCCGTTCGAGTACATGCGCATCTACTGGCGCTACGACGAGGTCGACGGCGGCACCCGGATGACCTGGGTGCAGGACTTCGCCATGAAGCCCACCGCGCCGGTGGACGACGCCGGCATGACCGAGCGGATCAACACCAACAGCAAGGTCCAGCTCGCCGTCATCAAGGAGCGGATCGAGCGGGCGCACGCGGGAGGCGCGCGATGACCGACACCACCACGCCCCGGGTCTCCGTCCACGACGTCACCCCCGACCGGCGGCGCGGCGGCGAGCTGCGGGTGCTGCTCGGCCCGAAGACCGTCGGCAGCACCTCCGGCTTCATGGGGGTGGCCACCCTCGCGCCGGGGGAGCGGATCGCCGAGCACTACCACCCCTACAGCGAGGAGTTCCTCTACGTCGCCCGCGGCGCCATCACCGTCGACCTGGACGACCGGCCGGTGCTCCTCGCGGCCGGCGAGGGGCTGTTCGTGCCCAAGGACGTGCGGCACCGGCTGCGCAACACCGGCGACGAGCCGGCCGAGGTGGTCTTCCACCTCGGGCCGCTCGCCCCCCGCCCGGAACTCGGCCACGTCGACACCGAGGGCGCCCCACCACCCCGGACGCCGTCGTGACCGGCCGGCGGACCGTGGTCACCGGCGTCGGCGTCGTCGCCCCCGGCGGCGCCACCCGGGACCGGTTCTGGAAGACCATCACCGAGGGGCGCACCGCCACCCGGCGGATCAGCTTCTTCGACCCGTCGCCGTTCCGCTCGCAGATCGCCGCCGAGTGCGATTTCGACCCGGACGCCGCCGGCATCACCCTGGCGGAGCGGCAGCGCGCCGACCGGTACGTGCAGTTCGCCCTCGCCTGCTCCGCCGAGGCGCTCGCCGACAGCGGCCTGACGCTGTCCGACGCCGACCGGGAACGCACCGGCGTGGTGCTCGGCACCGCCGTCGGCGGCACCATGGCGCTGGAGAAGGAGTACGTGCGGGTCAGCGACTCCGGCCGGCACTGGCTGGTCGACCACACCCTCGGCGGGCCGTACCTGTACCAGGCGCTGATCCCGAGCAGCCTGGCCGCCGACGTGGCCTGCCGGCACGGCCTGCACGGGCCGGCGCAGGTGGTCTCCACCGGCTGCACGTCCGGCATCGACGCCATCGGGTACGCCCACCAGCTCGTCGCCGACGGCGAGGCGGACATCGTGCTGGCCGGGGCCGCCGACTCGCCGATCTCCCCGGTCACCGTGGCCTCGTTCGACGCCATCGGCGCCACCAGCCCGGACAACGACGACCCGGAGCACGCCTCCCGGCCGTTCGACGCCGACCGGCACGGCTTCGTGCTGGCCGAGGGCGCGGCCGTGCTGGTGCTGGAGGAGGCCGAGCACGCCCGGCGCCGGGGCGCGCACGTCTACTGCGAGGTGGCCGGCTACGCCAGCCGCAGCAACGGGTTCCACATGACCGGGCTGCGCCCCGACGGGGCGGAGATGGCCGTGGCGATCACCGACGCGCTGCGCCAGGCCCGGCTCGCCCCGTCCGCCGTGTCGTACGTCAGCGCGCACGGCTCCGGCACCCGACAGAACGACCGGCACGAGACGGCCGCGTTCAAGCGGGCGCTGGGCGCGACCGCGTACCGGGTGCCGATCAGCTCGATCAAGTCGATGGTCGGGCACTCGCTCGGCGCCATCGGCTCCATCGAGATGGCCGCGTGCGCGCTGGCCATCGAGTACGGCGTGGTGCCGCCCACCGCCAACTGGGCCACCAGGGACCCGGAGTGCGACCTGGACTACGTGCCCAACGAGGCCCGGGAGGTGCCCGTGGACGTGGCGCTGTCGGTGGGCAGCGGCTTCGGCGGCTTCCAGTCCGCCATGATCTTCCGCCGGTTGGCGGTGCACCCGTGAGCGCGAGGAGTGAGCCGGTGTTGCGAGCCCCGCAGTCGCGAACAAGGACATTGCCCGTGAGCGCGAGGAGTGAGCCGGTGTTGCGAGCCCCGCAGTCGCGAACAAGGACAACGCCGTGACCGCCCGGGCTGTGGTGACCGGGCTGGGGGTGGTCGCACCGACCGGTGTCGGCGCCGACGCGCACTGGGCCTCGGTGCTGGCCGGCACCCGCCGCACCGGGCCGATCACCCTGTTCGACCCGGCCGGCTATCCGACCCGGGTGGCCGGGGAGGTGCCCGACTTCGACCCGGCCGGTTTCAGCGACACCCGGCAGCGGGTGCAGACCGACCGGTGGACGCACCTCGGCTTCGCCGCCACCCGGCTGGCGCTGGCCGACGCGGGCCTGCCCGAGGAGGCCCCCGACCCGTACCAGTGGGCGGTCACCCTGGCCAGTTCCTCGGGCGGGAACCTGTTCGGGCAGCGGGAGCTGCAACGGCTCTGGGGTGGGCCGTCCCGGACCGTCGGGGCGTACCAGTCGATCGCCTGGTTCTACGCGGCCAGCGTCGGGCAGCTGTCCATCCGGCACCAGCTCAAGGGGCCCTGCGGGGTGACCGTCTCCGAGTCGGCCGGCGGGCTGGACAGCCTCGCCCACGCGGTGCGGACCATCCGCCGCGGCACCCCGCTGGTGGTGGCCGGGGCGACCGAGTGCCCGCTCAGCCCGTACGCGCTGGCCTGCCAGCTCCGCTCGGGGCTGCTCAGCGACGTGGCCGACCCGGAGCGGGCGTACCGGCCGTTCGACGCGGGCGCCGCCGGGTACGTGCCGGCCGAGGGCGGCGCCGTGTTCGTGGTGGAGGAGCTGGGGCACGCGCTCGCCCGGGGCGCCCGGATCTACGGGGAGATCACCGGCTGGGCGGCCACACACGACGCCGCCCCGACCGATCCGGAGGCCGGCCCCGATCCGACCCACTACGCCCGGGCGCTGCGCCTGGCCCTGGACCGGGCCGGGGTCCGCCCGCACGACGTGGACGTGATCTGGCCGGACGCGCTGGGCGTGCCGGCGTACGACCGGGCCGAGGCGGCCGCCCTGCGCGCGGTCTTCGGCGCGACGACCCCGCCGGTGACCACGCAGAAGCCGCTGACCGGCCGGGCCCACCAGGGCGGTTCGGCGCTGGACGCGGCCACCGCGCTGCTCGCCTTCCACCACGGCCTGCTGCCGGCCTCGGCCGGGCCGGAGCAGCCGGCGCCGGGCTGTGAGCTGACCTTCCTGCGCCGGCCGCGCCCGCCGCGCAGCCGCATCGCCCTGGTCGGGGCGCGCGGCTTCGACGGCTTCAACAGCGCGGTGGTCCTCCGCGGCGCCGCGCCCCCGCCGGCGGGGGAGGAGAGGTGACGGGGCGACCGGTGCGCCGCGTCAGGACGGGCGAGCCAGGTACGCCGTCTTGACGTCGCCGGAGAACCCGCAGGCCCGGTAGAAGGCGTGGGTCGCGGGCCGGCGCGAGCCCGTCATGAGCATCGCCTTGTAACAGCCCGCGTCCCAGGCGGCCTGGAGCGTGCCGGCCATGATCTGCTTGCCCAGGCCGGTGCCGCGCCGCGATTTTTCGACGACGACGTTCTCGATGACGGCGTAGGGCGATGCCGATCGGGAGATGTTGGGAATCACGTTGAGGTACGTGGTGGCGACGACGAGCCCGTCCAGTTCGAGGACGAACAGGTGCAGCGCCGGATTGCTCAGGATCTGCGCGAAGGCCCGTTCGTCGGATCCGTCGGTCAAACGCGGATCGTCGGGCTGCAATTGCCGGTAGAGGTGGATGATCTGCGCGAAGTCGTCGGGCCGGGCCGCACGGAACATGCCCCGAGCGTAGACACCCGTTGGACCGGGCCGCGCCCCGCCCGAGCACAGCGTCGGGCGGCCGGCGGGCTACCGAGCCGGCGTGGCACCGATCCTGCCTGTCCGATCGAGCCTGAGCAATCCGCCCAGCCGCCCTTATCGATCTAGCCATTTGCATGTAGCAATGGATCCAACGGCTGTCGTACTGTTCCGTCAGCACCCCGGAGAACGCACGTGTTGGGCGGATTTCGCCCACTTCGAGGCTGGGCGGTGGGCGGTCGTGACAGCACACTCTATGGCGGAAGACCCGGTGTCGACAGACGCGAGTTGGGTGGACGACATTCTGTTCACCGGGCGTCCCACCGACATATGTCTCCGCCTGCCCGAGCCGGTCGACAAGGCCACCCTGCGCCGCCTCGTCGGCGAGGCGCAGACCCGGCTGGCCGGGGCCGGCCTGCGCCCCGGCGGCGCCGCCGCGCTGCGGCTGCCCCCGTCGCTGGCGTACGTGGTGCACCTGCTGGCCACCTGGCGCGCCGGCGCCCAGGCCATCCTGCTCGACCACCGGCTCACCGACCACGAGGTCGACAGGGCGCTGCGCCGGCTCGGCCCGCAGGTGGTGGTCGCGCCCGTGCGGACCGGCGGCGGCGCCCTGCGGATCTTCGTCGACGTCACCGCCGGCGTCACGCCGTACGCCGACGGCCCGGCCGGCAGCCCGCACGCGGTGATCCAGCTCAGCTCCGGCTCCACCGGACCGTCCAAGGTGATCGGGCGCACCGTCGAGGACCTGGTCGGCGAGGTGCACCGCTACACCCGCATCGACGGGATGGCCCTGCCCGGTGAGCGGATCGTCCTGCTGCCCTCCATGGTGCACGTGCTCGGTCTGGTGGGCGGCCTGCTCTACGGGCTGCACGCCGGCGTCGAGCTGTGCCCGCCCGAGCGGCTCAGCGGCGACGCGATCCTCGCCGCCGTCGCCGCCCAGGGCAGCCCGGCCACCGTGCTCGGCGTGCCGTTCCACATCGGCCTGCTCGCCTCCACCGTGCCGTCCCGGCCGCTGCCGCAGCTCCGGCGGATGACCACCGGCGGCGAACTGGTGCCGGCCGCCGTGGCCCGCGCCTTCACCGACCGCTACGGCGTCCCGCTGGGCAACATGTACGGGATGACCGAGGTCGGCGTCATCGGCACCGACCTGCACGGGGCGCATCGCCCGGCCATCGCCCCCGCCCCCGGCATCCGGGTCCGCGAGTCCGGCGGCGAGCTGTGGGTCAGCTGCCCGGCAAACCCGTACGTCGGGCTCGCCGACCCGACCCGCTGGGCCGACGGCTGGCTGCACACCCGCGACGCCGGTGTGGTCGACCCGGACACCGGGCTGGTCACCATCAGGGGCCGGCTCGACTCGCAGGTGTCGGTGGGCGGCATGAAGGTCGACCTCACCGAGGTGGAGGCCACCGTGGCCGAGCTGCCCGGGGTGACCGCCGCCGTGGTGGTCTGGGACGACGGCATCACCGCGTACGTGCAGACCGACGGCTCGCTCTCCGAGGACACCCTGGACAAGCTGCTCGCCGAGCGCCTGGCCGGCTACAAGCGGCCCCGCACCCTGCACCTGCTCGACCAGTTGCCGCTCACCACCACCGGCAAGCTGGTCCGCTCCGCGACGGCGCTGCGGGACGCCGCGTCATGACCGGCCCGCTACGCGAGGGCGACCTCGACCGGCCCGGCCGCCCCGGCGACCGCGACGGCGAGCACCAGGCCCGGACCGCCGGCCGGATGGCCGACCCGCACCCCGGGACAGCCGGGCACCGCGCGCAGCAGTTCGCCGCCGGCGTCCGGCGTGGGCATCCGGCGGCGCAACCCGCCGTCGCGCAGCCCGGTGCCGAGCGCCTTGCCGACCGCCTCCTTGGCCGTCCACAGACGCAGGAAGTCCAGCTCCCGGCCGGCCTCGGCCCGGGCGGCCAGCCAGGCCGCCTCGTCCGGGTCGTACCAGCGCCGGGCCAGCGGCGTGGCGGGCAGCGGCCGGCGCCGCTCGACGTCCACCCCGACCGGCCCGCCCGCCCGGGCGGCCACCACGACCACCCCGTCGGCGTGGCTGACGCTGACCGGCAGCGCCCGCCCGTCGGCCGCGTACACCTCCGGGCGCCCGCCGGGTGCCCGTCCCACCCCGATCTCCGCCCCGGGCCGGCCGAGCAACGCGCCACCCGCGCGCCTCAGCAGCCGCCGCGCCAGCTCCCGCTGGTCGCCGGCGGTGCGGTCGGTCCACAGGTACACGGTGTCCCGACCGGGCACCGGTAGCTGGTTCACGGAAAGAGGTTAACGCCATGCGAGACGAGGTCCGCGCCTTCGTCATCGACCAGCTCGCCGACATGAACTACGACGTCGAGGACGTCGACGACGACACCACCCTCGGCCCCTCCGGCGTCGACCTCGAGTCGCTGGCCCTGGCCGACCTCGCGGTCCGGGTCGAGGACCGGTACGGCCTGAAGTTCGCCGACGACGAGTCGGAGAAGCTGGCCCCTCATGACGGTCGGCGAGTTCACCACGATGGTCGCCGACCGGGTGACCGCGAACAGCGACCCCTCCTGATGACCGGTCAGCCCGACCTGGGGCGAGCTGACCTGGCGAGCATGCTCGCCGAACTGACCGCGAAACCCGTCGACCAGGTGCCCGACCGGGTCGGCTCGATGGAGCTGGCCTGGCTCGTGCACCTCGTCGAGCAGCGCTACGACCGCCGGCTGGAGCTGACCGACGACCAGCTCGCCGGCATCCGCACCGTCGACGACGCGCTGGCCGTGTTCCAGACCTCGCTGACCGTTCCCGCAGATGGCTGAGCGGGAGCCTGTACGGATCACCGGCGTCCACGCGCTCAGCGCCCTCGGCAGGGGTGCCGACGCGCTGCTCGCCGGGGTGCTCGCCGGCACCCCGGCGTTCACGCCGGTGCGCCGCTTCGACACGGCCGGCCGCCGGGTCACCGTGGCGGCCACCCTGCCCGAGGTCGGCACCCTCGCCGACGAGCTGGCCGACACGGTCGACCGCGCGTGCCGGGCGGCCGGCCTGGACCGCACGCACCGGGCCGGAGCGGCGCTGTTCCTGGCCGCGCACGGCGGCCCGAACACCGACCAGCGGCCCGGCCGCGCGCCCGCCGGCGAGCAGGACCCGCTGCTGTTCAACCGGCACTCCGTCGAGTGGTACCGCGGGCACTACCTGGCCGACCCCGGCGACGCGGCCCACCCGCTCGCCTCGCCGCTGCTCGCCGAGGACCTCGCCGGCCTGCCCCCGGCGCTGGTCATCACGGCCGAGCACGACCCGCTGCGCGACGAGGGGGAGCGGTACGCCGAGCGGCTCGCCGAGGCCGGCGTGCCCACCGAGGCCACCCGGTACGCCGGCATGGTCCACGGCTTCTTCGCCATGCCCGGGGTGTTCGACGCGGGCCGGCGGGCGCAGGAACAGGCCGCGGCCTTCCTGCGGGCCCGGTTCGGGCTCACCCCGGCCGGCGCGGCCGCCGGCACGACGACCGGCGGGCCGGACCATGGCTGACCCCGCGACGGCGGCCCCGGGGCCGACGGTGCCGGGCACTCGCCCGGCGAACGTCACGACGACGGACGGGATCGCCGTCGAGCCCGCGGCGCCGGAGCCTCGCCCGGTCGGCCCGGTTGACGCCACGACGACCGGTGAGCCGTCGGACGGAGCCGCTGTCGAACCAGCGGTGCCGGGGCAGCGTTCGAACGACCCGGCCGGCGTCGGCGCTCCGGCGGCGGTCGAGCCGGTGGTGCCGGTGCCGGGACCCGGCGAGCCCGGCGGACCCGCGTTCGTGCCGCCGGCCAGCCTGGCGGACTTCGCGGAGCTGGCCCGGGCCGCGCTCCCCGCCGACGTGTGGGACTTCGTGGCCGGCGGCAGCGGCACCGAGACCACCCTCGCCGCGAACCGGGTCGCCCTGGATCGCGTGGCCGTGCTGCCCCGGATGCTGGCCGGGGTGGACGTCCCGGCCACCGAGGCGCCGCTGCCCGGCGGCCGGTTCGCGCTGCCGGTGGCGGTCGCGCCGATGGCGTACCAGAAACTGCTGCACCCCGACGGCGAGCTGGGCCTCGCGGCGGCGGCCCGCGCGGCCGGCGTGCCCTACGTCGCGAGCACCCTGGCCAGCACACCGATCGAGGAGGTCGCCGAGGTCGGTGGCACTGTCTGGTTCCAGCTCTACTGGCTGCGCGACCGCGTCATGGTCGCCGACCTGCTGGACCGGGCGCTGACCGCCGGCTGCGCGGGGTTGATGGTGACCGTCGACGTGCCCGTGCTCGGCCGGCGGCTGCGCGACGTGCGCAACGGCTTCACCCTGCCGCCGCACGTCACGGCGGCGAACCTGCCCGGCGGCCGGGACGACCTGGCCCACCAGGGCACGCCCGGGGTGTCCGCCGTGGCCGTGCACACCGGCGCGGTCTTCGCGCCCGCACTGAGCTGGGCCGACCTGGCGTGGCTGCGGGAGCGTACCCCGGTGCCGTTGCTCGTGAAGGGCATCCTGGACCCGCGCGACGCGGCCCGCGCCGCGGAGCTCGGCGTGGACGCGGTGGTGGTCTCCAACCACGGCGGCCGGCAGCTCGACGGCGCGCCGGGCAGCGCGGCGGTGCTGCCCGAGGTGGTCGCCGCGGTGGGGGACCGGTGCGCCGTGCTGCTGGACAGCGGCGTGCGCGGCGGCACGGACGTGCTGCGCGCCCTCGCCCTCGGCGCGGCCGGCGTGCTGGTCGGCCGGCCGATGCTCTGGGCCCTCGCGGCCGGCGGGCGGGCCGGCGCGGAGGCGGCCCTGGCGCTGCTCGCCGCCGAGCTGCGCGACGCGTTCATCCTGAGCGGCTGCGCCGACCCGGCCGCCGCCCGCGAGCTGCGCACCCGGATCGGAGGCTGACGTGGAGCCGGTGGACCTGGCCGTCTCGGCCCTGCACCCGAGCGTGGACGACCCCGCGTTGAACTCGATGAACTTCCTCAACGAGGTGGCCAGCACTATCCGGACGCCGTGTCGCTCGCCGCCGGCCGGCCCTACGAGGAGCTCTTCGACTCCGTGGTGCTGCACCAGCACCTGGACGCCTTCCGCCGGCACCTCGCCGACGACCTGGGCCTGAGCCGTGCGCAGGTCGACCGGACGCTGCTCCAGTACGGCCGGACCAAGGGCATCGTGCACCACCTCATCGCCCGCAACCTGGCCGTCGACGAGCGGCTCACCGTCGACCCGGAGGCGATCGTGGTGACCGTCGGCTGCCAGGAGGCGATGTTCCTGGTGCTGCGCGCGCTGCGGGCCGGGCCGCGGGACGTGCTGCTCGCGGTCGCCCCCACGTACGTCGGGCTGACCGGCGCGGCCCGCCTCGTCGACCTGCCGGTGCGCCCGGTCACCGGCGGCCCGGACGGCATCGACCTGGCGGACCTGCGCGCCCAGGTGCACCGCGCCCGCGCCGAGGGGCTGTGCCCGCGCGCCTGCTACGTGATGCCCGACTTCGCCAACCCGTCCGGCGTGAGCATGGACCTGGCCCAGCGGCGGCGGCTGCTCGACCTGGCCGCCGAGGAGGACCTGCTGCTCATCGAGGACAACCCGTACGGACTGTTCCCGGCCGCCGGCGCGGAACGGCGGCCCACCCTCAAGGCGCTGGACACCCGCCGCCGGGTGGTCTACCTCGGCTCGTTCGCCAAGACCGTGCTGCCCGGCGCCCGGGTCGGCTACGTCGTCGCCGACCAGCGGGTGGCCGGCTCCGACGGCGCGGTCGGCCCGCTCGCCGACCAGCTCGCCAAGATCAAGAGCATGGTCACCGTGAACACCTCGCCGGTCAGCCAGGCGGTGATCGGCGGCGCGCTGCTGGCCCACGACTGCTCGCTGGTGGCGGCCACCGCCCGGGAGCGCGCCGCGTACGCCCGCAACCTGCGGCACCTGGCCGACGGGCTGGCCCGGCGTTTCCCGGCCGGCGGGCCGGTGCGCTGGAACGTCCCGGCCGGCGGGTTCTTCGTGGTGGTCACCGTGCCGTTCGGCGTGTACGACGCGCTGCTGCACCGCTCGGCCCGCGAGTACGGCGTGCTCTGGACGGCCATGGCGCACTTCTACGACCCGGGCGCCCCGGTCAACGCGCTGCGGCTGTCGGTCAGCGCGGTGACCGCCGAGCAGATCGACGTGGGCCTGGACCGGCTGGCCGCGCTGATCACCGACGAGTCGGCCGGCACCGCCCGCACCGCCGTCAGCGCGCGTGCGGTCCCCTGATCTCGCCGGATCCGCGCACCACCAGCCGGGTGGCGACCGGGTGGATGGTGGGTCGCCACTGATCTCCGTCCAGCCGCCGGAAGATCAGCGAGGCGGCCACCCGCCCCATCTCGGCCGGGTCCTGGGCGACCACCGTGACCGCCGGCTGGAGGAGGTCGGCCAGGGGGAAGTCGTCGAAGCCGACGAGGGCCACCTCGTGCTGCCGGCCGAGTTCCTGCAGGGCGCGGATGGCGCCGATGGTGACCAGGTTCTGGGAGGTGAACAGCGCCGTCGGGGCCGGGTCGTCGCGCAGCAGCCGGCGGACCGCCTCCGCCGAGTCGCGCTCGGTGTGCAGGTCGTGGACCATGGTGGCCGGCCGGATGCCGTGCTCGCTCAGGGCCTCCTTGAAGCCCTGCGCGCGCTGCCGGGCCGTCGGGATGGTCCGCAGGTCGCCCAGGTACGCGATGTCCCGGTGGCCGTGCGCGACGAGGTGGTGCACCGCGGTGGCGGCGCCGTGGTGATTGTCGGACAGCACGGCGTCGACCGCCAGGCCGACCGGCGGCCGGTCCACGAACACCACCGGGGTGCCGGCCGCCACCTCCCCGGCCAGGTAGCTCTGGTCGTCGGTGGCGGGCACCACGACCAGGGCGTCGGCCTGTCGCATCGTGAAGGCGTGCACCAGGTCCCGCTCCCGTTCCGGGCTCTCGTCCACGCTGCCGGCGAAGATGAGCACGCCCCGGTCCCGGGCGGCGTCCTCGAGGGCCCGGTGCAGGGCGGCGGAGAAGGGGTTGGCCAGATCCTCCAGGACCGCGGCGATGGCCGCGCTGCGGCCGCTGGACCGCCGCAGGCTGCTCGCGGTGAAGTTCGGCCGGTAGTCGAGCTGGGCGATCGCCCGGCGTACCGCGGCGAGCTTCGGCGCGGAGACCCCCGCCTCTCCGTTGACCACCCGCGAGACCGTCTTGGTGCTGACCCCGGCCAGCAGCGCGACGTCTCGGAGCGTGGGCCGGGCCTTGACGCCGGCCGGCGGGGCGGAGGCGGCAGCGTGCATGGGCGCTCCTACCGGAAGGGAATGCGTGCGGTGGCGGGTGGGGCCATGGCGAAACGGCCAGCCCCACCCGCCGTTGATCGTCTGCCAGGTTAGCGCCACACCGACCGCAACGGCCGGACCGTGAGCGAGCGCACCACCACGGCGCCGCCCTCGGCGAACAGGCCGGTCCCGTCGCTCGTGGGCGCCGGGAAGATCTGGTCCGTCACGGTGGTCTGCCCGGCGCCGCCGAACACCTCGACGGAGGAACGATCCACGTACACCGTCATCCGTACCCGGTTGCCGTCCACCGACAGGGGACCGGAGTGCACGGCGGGGAAGGGCGGGGCGACCTGCTGGCCGGAGCGCGTCCGGTCGACGAAGAGGCGGCCTGCCCCCGCGTCGTACCCGATCAGCGTCCGTTCGTCGCCACCGGCGCGTACCTGGAGGCCGAACCGGCGGGCGTCGCGGAGTTCGAACTCCGCCCGGATCTCCAGCACCGTGCCGTCCGCCGCCGCGGGCAGGTCGCGCACCCCTGCCGGGACGGTGGTGTCCCGCAGGGTGTACGCCGGGCCGTCGCCCCGCAGCGAGGTGAGCTGCACGGTCGGCGACTGGACCAGGCGCACCCGGCCGTCGATCGTGCGCAGGGCGAGTTCCCGGGGCAGGGCCATCGCGCCACGCCAGGGCGCGGTCGGGACGCTGCCGGCGTACTGCCAGTTGTTCAGCCAGCCGATCGCGACCCGCCGCCCGCCCGGGGCGTTGTTGTACGTGACCGCGGCGTAGTAGTCCGCCCCGTGGTCGAGCCAGTCGTAGCGGTCCAGCTCGCGCGGCGCCGGCCGGTCGGCGAACATCACGTGGTCGACGAGGATGTGCCCCCAGCCGCCCGAGTTGAAGTCGTTGACCTCCAGGTGGGCCCGCTTCCCGGCGAGGTCGCGGACGTCCCAGGCGACCCAGTCGAGGCGCTCGCTGTCCGTGCCGGTCGCGGTCCGGACCACCTGGCCGTCCACGACCAGGTTCACCGCGGTCTCCACCGCGCGGGGCAGGACGGGCTCGTCGCTGGCGACGAGCTGGTCCACCAGCAGGTGGCCCCAGCCGCCGGTGTTCTCGTCCACGATCCGCAGCTGGGCGCTGCGGCCACGGAACTCGGTCACGTCCCAGTCGCGCCAGTTCATGAAGCCGGAGAAGTTGCCGGTGGCGGTGCGCACCACCCGGCCGTCCACCAGCAGCTCGACCACCGTCCGCCCGGTCCCGTCGTCGAGGTGTCCGCCGGCCCCGACGAGCAGGCCGAGGTGGTCGCGGTCGACGGTGAAGGCGGGCGAGGTCAGGGTGCCGGTCGTCGAGTCGGCCTCGAAGAAGGTGGTGAGCAGCTTGTCGCCGACGTGGCCGCGTTCCCACCGGGCCGGGCCCAACACCGGCGCGCGGTCGCGCAGGCCACCGGTCGCCGTCCAGCCCGCCTGCTCGTACGTCCGACCGTCGGGCAGCTCGAAGTCGATCACGGGTTCGGCGCCGGCCGGCACGAAGTCCGTCGTCGTGTCCGGCAGGTGTGGGTGCGCGCCCCCGCCGACGAGCAGGTTGAGGTACCCCCGGTCGATGGTGAAGTCGGGGGAGACGAGCCGGCCGCGGGGGGCGTCGAAGCCGAGGAAGCTGTTCACCAGGGCCCCGCCCCGGAAACCGCCGACCTGCTGCTGGCCCGGCACCGTCCCCGGGTACGGGGCGCCGCCGAACGGCCCCGGTCCCAGCACCGGGTCGTTCTCCACCGTCCAGCCGGCGTAACCGTCCTCGAAGTCGGCGAAGAGCGTCCCGGCCGGCGGCTCCGCCTCGCCGGTCACCACGTTGTCGGCGGTGAAGGTGGTGCCGTCCCAGTCGCCGACGAAGTACTGCGCGCCCGAACCGCCGGCCACCGCGCCGGGGTTGAGGTTGACGATCAGCACCCACTTCGGGTGCTCCGGGTCGCCGTCGACGGGCAGCTCGAACAGGTCCGGCACCTCCCACACACCACCGACCGCGTTGGCCGGGCCGAAGTCGCTCAGATGGGTCCACGACCGCAGGTCGGCCGAGCCGTAGAAGCTCACCTTGTGCTCGGTGGCCCGGACCACCGCCATGGTCCAGCGACCGGACCTGGTGTCCCAGAAGACCTTGGGATCGCGGAACTCCCGCGAACCGAGGTCCAGCACCGGGTTTCCGGCGTATCTGATCCAGGTGCGACCCCGGTCGGTGCTGTACGCGAGCGACTGGGCCTGGATGCCGGTGGCCGGGTACCAGCTGGTGTAGACGGCGACCATCGCAGGCGCGCCGGGTCGGCCGAAGCCGGCGCTGTTCCGCTCGTCGACCACCACCGACCCGGAGAAGATGTGCTCGTCGGCCGAGTACGGGATGGCCAGCGGCAGCTCCTCCCAGTGCACCAGGTCCCGGCTGACGGCGTGCCCCCAGGACATGTTCCCCCACTGCGCGCCCTCGGGGTTGTACTGGTAGAAGAGGTGCCACTCGCCCTGGTACCAGACGAGCCCGTTCGGATCGTTCATCCAGTTGCGCGCTGGGCTGAAGTGCAGCTGTGGCCGGTACGGCTCGTCCCTGGTCGCCGCTCCCGCGGCAGCGGTGCCCGGTGCCGCCGCCACGAGAGCCGCGGCCGCGCACACTGCCAACCATCGGCGGATCCTCATCCCATCCTCCGTCCTTCGAGGACGCCGGGACCGACCGGGGTCGGTGCCGGGCGTGACCGTGGGGCGAATCCTGAGCCGGCTTTGACATCGATGTCAAGGGGGGCGTGCGAGTTAGGTGGCGATTGGAGAAAACCAGCGGCAAAGGCATTGACATCTCCCGGCTACTGCGCCGAAACTGCCCTGACATCGTTGTCAAACTTCCCCCCCACCGTGGGTCCCTGATGGGAGAACACATGATCCAGCGCATCGGCCGCCGCCGCGCCGCTCTGCTGGCCGCCGTAGCGGCGACCGGCATGGTCGCCGCCGGCTGCGGTGACAGCTCGGGTGACGGCGGCTCCGGCGACAAGAGCGTCGCGGTAGCCCTGATCACCAAGAACTCCACGAACCCGTTCTTCGTCACCATGCAGCAGGGCGCGAAGAAGGCCGCCGAGGCGGAGGGCGTGAAGCTGACCCTGGCCGCCGGCAAGGAGGACGGCGACGAGGCCGGCCAGGTGCAGGCCATCGAGGACGCCATCGCCCGCGGTGACGAGGGCATCCTGATCACCCCGAACGGCCCCGGCGTCAACCCGGCCATCAAGAAGGCCCGCGACGCCGGCCTCTACGTGATCGCGCTGGACACCCCGCCCGATCCGGCGAACACCGTGGACATCACCTTCGCCACCGACAACTTCACGGCCGGCGAGCTGATCGGCAAGTGGACGGCCACCCAGCTCGCCGGCAAGCCGGCCACCATCGCCCTGCTCGACCTCTTCAATGACAAGATCGTCTCCGTCGACTACGACCGGGACCAGGGCTTCCTGACCGGCATGGGCATCGGCACCGGCGACAAGAAGAAGAACGGCGACGAGGCGAAGACGGGCAGTTACTCGGGCGGCAGCTACACGATTGCCTGCAACGAGCCGACCAACGGCGCCGAGGACGGCGGCCGGACGGCCATGGAGAACTGCCTGACCAAGAACCCCGACATCAACGTCGTCTACACCATCAACGAGCCGGCCGCGGTCGGCGCGCACAAGGCCCTCCAGGCAGCCGGCAAGACCCAGGGTGTCCTGGTCGTCTCGGTCGACGGCGGCTGCGACGGCGTACGGCAGGTCAAGGACGGCGTCATCGGCGCCACCTCACAGCAGTACCCGCTGAAGATGGCCGAGCTGGGCGTCCAGGCGATCAAGAAGATCGCGAACGACGGGGAGAAGCCGAAGGTCTCCGAGGGCCTGGACTTCTTCGACACCGGCGTCGCCCTGGTCACCGACAAGCCGGCCGCCGGCGTCGAGAGCATCACCAGCGCCGACGGCGCCCAGCGCTGCTGGGGCTGACCATTCCCGCCACGGTCGAGGGCCCGGGGCATCCTCCGCCCCGCGCCCTCGGCCGGGCAGTCCGTCCGCCACCGCCGAATCCGGCAGGGAGCCTCCGATGACCGCCACGATCCCACCCACCACCGCCGCTCAGCAGTTCGCGCTGCGCCGGCAGACGCCACTGCGACGTGTTCAGCACCTGCTGCACGCGCACCCCGCGATCAGCCCGTTCCTCGTGCTGGTCATCTCGTTCGTCGTCTTCTCCGCGCTGAACCCGCGCTTCGCGTCACCCAACTCGCTCTCGCTGGTGCTCCAGCAGGTGGCCGTGATCGGCGCGCTCGCCGTCGGGCAGACGCTGATCATCCTGACCGCCGGCATCGACCTCTCGGTCGGCGCCATCGTCATCCTGGCCATGATGCTCTCCGCGAAGCTGGCCGAGGGGCAGGGACTGCCGGGCCTCCTCGCCATCGTCCTCGCCATCGCGGTCGGCGCGGCAGCGGGCGCGCTCAACGGGGCGCTGGTGACCCGGCTCAAGCTGCCGCCGTTCATCGTCACGCTCGGCACGCTGAGCGTCTTCACCGCCCTCGGGCTGCTCTACTCGAGCGGCCAGAGCGTCCAGGCCACCGACCTCCCGGCGGTGCTGAGCTGGACCGGTGAGTCGTTCCCGGTGGGTCGGTTCCGGATCACCTTCGGGGTCGTCGCGGTCCTCGTCCTCTACCTCGCGGTGGGCTACGCCCTGGCCAAGACCGCCTGGGGACGGCACGTCTACGCCGTGGGCGACGACAAGGAGGCCGCCCGGCTGGCCGGCATCCGGGTCGACCGGGTGCTGCTCAGCGTCTACCTCGTCGCCGGCGCGATCTACGGCCTCACCGCCTGGATCCTCATCGGACGCGCCGGCGCGGCCAGCCCCAACGCCATCACGGACGCCAACCTGGAGAGCATCACGGCCGTCGTCATCGGTGGCACCAGCCTCTTCGGTGGCCGGGGCGCGGTGCTGGGCACCCTGCTCGGCGCGCTGATCGTCGGCTTCTTCCGCAGCGGCCTGTCCCTGGCCGGAGTGGACGACCAGTACCGGGTACTCGCCGTCGGCCTGCTGGTGATCCTCGCCGTGGCCGTGGACCAGTGGATCAGGAAGGTGAGGTCATGACCACCACCACGCCCGCCCCCGCCGGCCGGTCCGGGGCCGCCGACAGCGGCCAGCGGTCACCGGTGCTGTCGGCCCGGGGCCTGGTCAAGACGTTCGGCAGGGTCGTCGGGCTGGACGGGGTGGACCTCGACCTGTACCCCGGCGAGGTGCTCGCCGTGATCGGGGACAACGGCGCCGGGAAGTCCACTCTGATCAAGTGCCTGACCGGTGCGCTGACGCCCGACGCCGGCGAGATACTCCTGGCGGGTAAGCCGGCACAGTTCAAGCGGCCGCAGGACGCCCGGGACGCCGGTATCGAGACGGTCTACCAGACCCTCGCCGTGGCGCCGGCCCTGGACATCGCCAGCAACCTCTTCCTCGGTCGGGAGAAGCGCCGGCCGGGCGTGCTCGGTTCGGTCTTCCGGATGCTCGACCACAAGGGCATGCGTCGGGAGGCCGCGCAGGCCCTGGCCGACCTGGGCATCGGCACCCTGCAGAACGTGGCGCAGGCGGTCGAGACGCTCTCCGGCGGCCAGCGTCAGGCCGTGTCGGTGGCCCGGGCCGCGGCTTTCGGCAGCAAGGTGCTCGTGCTCGACGAGCCGACCGCCGCGCTCGGCGTCAAAGAGTCCAACCAGGTGCTGCGGATGATCGAGGAGGTGCGCTCCCGGGGCCTGCCGGTCATCCTCATCAGCCACAACATGCCCCATGTGTTCGAGGTGGCCGACCGGATCCACGTCCAGCGACTGGGTCGGTGCGCGGGCGTGGTGACTCCGGCCTCCCACACCATGCCGGAGGTGGTGGCCATCATGACCGGCGCGACCACCATCGAGGAGACGCCGGGCCGTGTGGCGGACTGAACCGCCGTGCACGTGACCGGGGTGGCGCGGGCGCCAGGAAAGGAAGACTGTGATCACCGTTGTCGGCGAGAGCCTGGTGGACCTCATCGAGGATCCGTCGGGCGTGGCGGCCGCCCACCCGGGCGGCAGCCCGGCGAACGTGGCGGTGGCGTTGGGCCGCCTCGACCAGCGCGCCACCCTGCTCACCCAGCTGGGTGACGACGCGTACGGGCGGCTTCTCCGCGCCCACCTGGCCGGCAGCGGCGTACGGCTGGATCCGGCGTCGTTGTCGGACCTGCCGTCCACCAGCGTCGCCCGGACCCGGGTGGGCGCGGACGGCCAGGCCGGCTACGACTTCGACATCGACTGGCGCTCCTTCCCGCAGCGGGCCCTGACCGATGTCGGGGCCGGCAGCGACTGCCTGCACACCGGCTCGCTGGCGACCGTGCTCGCGCCCGGCGCGGACGACGTGCTGGCGCTGGTCCAGGACCGGCGGGACACCACGATGATCAGCTACGACCCGAACTGCCGGCCGTCCCTGATGGGCGATCCGGCGACGGTCCGGCGCCGGGTCGAGGAGCTGGTGGCGGCGAGCGACGTGGTGAAGGTCAGCCGAGAAGACCTGGCCTGGCTCCACCCGGGACGCGCGCACGAACGGGTCGGACGGGAGTGGCTCGAGCGGGGCGCCGTCCTCGTCGTGGTGACCTGCGGTGACCGTGGAGCGTGGGCGGGTACCCGACACGGCGAGGTGCGGGTCGACGCCCCGCCGGTGCGGGTGGTGGACACCGTCGGGGCAGGGGACGCCTTCACCGCCGGCCTGCTGGACGCGCTGGCCCAGCGGGACCTGCTCGGCGCCGCGCGGCGGGCCGCCCTCGATGCCGCCGACCCGGCCACGATCGTCGGCGTGCTCCGGGACGCCGCACGCGTGGCCGCCTGGACGTGTGGGCGCAAGGGAGCCGATCCGCCCACCCGGGCCCAGCTGACCGCCCTGCCCGTCCCGACCTGACGCCGAACTGTCGTCGTTCCGCCACCACCCGTGTTCCCGGCCGGCGCGGCCACCGTTGATAATGGACGGATGGTTGCCTGGGAGTACGCGTTGCTGGTCCGCCGCTATCAGGGGCAGGGCCGCAATTTCCACGTCACGTTCGTCTGGTACGGCCCGGACGGGTCCCGCAACGACGTGACAGCGTACGGCGACACCGCGATCGCGCACCTCAACCGGGTCGGCCGGGAAGGCTGGGAGCTGGTCTCCGCCGCCGAGGACGTGAACAACGTGCAGGGCAGCACCGAGGTCCACCGCTACCACCTCAAGCGCCCCCTGCGCTGACCGGCTAGCGTGATCCTCCCAGTTCGGGGAGGAGCAGCGGGTGGGCCGGTACGTCGTCGGGGTGGACTTGGGCACGCTCTCCGGGCGCGCCGTGGTGGTCGACGTGGCCGACGGCGCCGAGCGGGGCAGCGCCGTGCACGCGTACCGGCACGGGGTGATCACCGAGCGGCTGCCCGGCGGGCCGGCGCTGCCGCCCGGCTGGGCGCTGCAGGACCCGGCCGACCACGTCGAGGTGCTGCGCACCGCCGTGCCCGCCGCCGTCCGCGCCGCCGGGATCGACCCGGCCGAGGTGATCGGCGTCGGCCTCGACGCCACCTCCTGCACGGTGCTGCCCACCCGCGCCGACGGCACCCCGCTGGCCGAGCTGCCCGAGTTCCGGGACCGGCCGCACGCCTGGCCGAAGCTCTGGAAACACCACTCGGCGCAGCGGCAGGCCGAGCGGATCAACGCCCTGGCCGCCGCCCGCGGCGAGCCCTGGCTGGCCCGCTACGGCGGCCGGGTCTCCGCCGAGTGGCAGCTCGCCAAGGCACTGGAGCTGCTGGAGGAGGACGCGGACGTCTTCCGCCACGCCGAGCGCTGGGTCGAGACCGCCGACTGGCTGGTCCGGCGGCTCTGCGGCCGTCCCACGCGCAACGCCTCGGCCGCCGGCTTCAAGGGGCTGCGCCAGGACGGCCGGTACCCGGCCCCCGACTTCCTCGCCGCGCTGCACCCGGACCTGCCCGACCTGCTCGCGAAGACCGCCGACGGGCCGCTGCTGCCCCCGGCCGCCCGCGCCGGCGCGCTCACCGCCGAGGCGGCCGGCTGGACCGGCCTGCCCGCCGGCGTCGCGGTGGCCGCCGGTGCGATCGACGCCCATGTCACCGCGGCGGCGGCCCGGTCCGTCGCGCCCGGGCGGATGCTCGCCGTCCTCGGCACCTCCACCTGCCTGATCATGAACGGGGAGACCTGCCACGAGGTGCCCGGCGTCTGCGGCGTCGTCGAGGGCGGCGTCACCGCCGGCCGGTGGGGCTACGAGGCCGGCCAGAGCGGGGTCGGCGACATCTTCGCCTGGTACGTCGAACGCGCCCTGCCCGCGCCGTACGCCGAGGAGGCCGCCCGGCGCGGGGTGTCCGTGCACGAACTGCTGGACTCGCTCGCCGCCGACCAGCCGGTGGGCGGGCACGGGCTGCTCGCCCTGGACTGGCACAGCGGCAACCGGTCGGTGCTCATGGACCACGAGCTGAGCGGGGTGCTGGTCGGGCTCACCCTGGCCACCCGGCCGGAGGACATCTGGCGGGCCCTGCTGGAGGCCACCGCGTTCGGCGCCCGCACCGTGGTCGAGGCGTTCGAAGCCGCCGGCGTACCCGTCGACGAGCTGACCGCCGCCGGCGGGCTCACCGCCAACCGGCTGCTCCTGCGCATCTACGCCGACGTGCTGCGCCGCCCCCTGCACGTCGTGGACGCCGCGCACCCGGCAGCGCTGGGCGCGGCCATCCATGCGGCGGTGGCCGCCGGGGCGTACCCGGACGTGGAGAGCGCGTCGGCGGTGATGGGCGCGGCGATCCGCGAGACCTGGCACCGGACCCGGCCCGCGCCGACGCCTACGACGAGCTGTACGCCGACTACCGCGCCCTGCACGACCACTTCGGCCGCGGCGGCACCGACGTCCTCCACCACCTCCACCGCCTCCGCCACCGCACAAACCCAACCCCCTGACCCCGCACCCGGCCCCGCCCGGCCCCGCCGCGCCAGGAGGTCCCGCCGTGCCGCGCCCGCACCGGGCCCAGCCCCCCCACGGCCCGCGCGGGGGCCCTGGCCCCCCCGGCGCCCGACGGCTCGGTGCACACCGCCGCCGGCTACGACGGCCGCGACGCCGCCGACGGCGGCAGCACCGACGTCCA
>NZ_JBEXGL010000038.1:0-36979 GCF_040607315.1 Micromonospora sp. NPDC005305
CTAGACCGGCCGTCGGAAATCGCCGCATACGCCGCAGCGCATGAGCAACTCCAAGCCCAGGCACTGGCGCCCAAGCCCACGCGAGATACGCTGCGTGCGATTGCTGCTGAGCTAGTTTCGTAGGAGGACGGAAGCCATGGACCTGTCTCGCGCTGTCTGGCGCACGAGCACCAGGTCCGGCTCAAGCGGCAACTGCGTCGAGGTCGCCGCGCCTGCAAAGCTCGTCATGGTCCGCGACAGCAAGCAACGGCAGGGACCTACGCTGTCCTTTTCGCACAATGATTGGACAACCTTCATCCAGAGCATTAAGGCCGGCAGCTTCGACGTGTAGTTCTCTGCGCAGAGGCCGGCGCCGGGGAAGACGAGGCTTGGCTACGGGGCCGTCCACCTCGACGTGGCGTGGTTGCGGTAGGCCATCCCGCCTGCCCTCAACCCGGGCAAGCCGAGCAGACTACCGCCGACCCGCCAGCGTCCAAACGTGCGTCAAGGCCGTCTTGACGTGGCGGGCCGGGCGGCGGCCCGCTCCCCAGAGGGGCGGGTCGACGGCACACGGGATGGCGGCCGGATTGCTCGGGTGGCATTGGCGGTCGCCGCTAGGTAACGCTCAAAGAGGATGTCCTGGCGGTCGAGCTCGGTAAGAGTCGGGCGCGAAGGAACGCCGAAAGCCGTGTCGACGGCGAGGTCCAGGGCGTCGTGAGCGGCTTGCAGGTCCGGTGCCAGGCCCGTCGGCGGATACATGTTGGCCAGCGGCGTGCCATCTTGCTTCTCACGCGCCGCGAGCACTGCAGCACCTCCATCTGCGATGGCTGCCTTGCTGGCTGGCGAGAGATCGGGCAACGGGAAGGTGTTCCACGAGAGGAGCTTGTTGAAGCGCAAGTCCGACTTGATGCGTCCGCCTACGGTCCGTTGCCACGTCATAAACATTGACGACGAGATCACGGCGAATACCAGCCCGTCTGAGTCCTCGCTTAGGAAGTTCGCGTTGCTTGTGATGACGTCCGGCGAGTACCGCGCTGCCAGGAAGTAGGGCCGGTTCTCTGACACGTGGGCTGGGATGCAGAGGTAGGCGGTGTCGGGTTGCGCCAGCTGCCTGAACAGGTGAGGCGTGTTGGCGGCCTGTCGCGTAGATGCCGCCTTGCTCTCGCTTCGGAATCGGCGAACAGCTGCGACCCGGGTGCGGAGCACGGGACTCTTCCGAAGGTCCGCAGGGTCTACATCAACGAGCCACAGGCAGTAGCGCTCACCGCCGTGCAGCAGCTCGCGGGCGCCAATATACGGCCGCAGGTACTTTGCGGCTATGGGATCTAGGAGGACCTCGTCGCGATCCTCGGGCTCTACGACCAGCCATCCCCCGTCAGTAGGCTTGTTTCCATAGGCGACCTCTCCCATCTGAGGGCTGAGAGGCCGGGCGGCAGGGTCAACGATCACTGAGGGACCGGCCGTGAGGTAGGGGCTGATGTTCTTGACGCCTAGCACCTCGACTGGCGCACTGTCAACGCTTGCGTAGTCGAAGAGCCGCTTTACAGCTGGCTGTCGCTGGTAACCGACAATGACGCAATGAACTACGGCTTGCCCTGAAGCCTCCGAGGTCCATTTGAAGGTGCGGTGCGCGAACTTAATCTGCCACCCCTGATTAAGAATAGAGCGGAACAGCGGGGCAACCGCTTCCCCCTGGGTGATCGAGTTAGTCGTCACGAACGCCCAACGGCCATCGACCTCACCGAAGTAGCGGAGCGCACAGGCGTGCCAGCCGGTGACGTAGTCGAGTGTGCCGTGGTAGTTCCCGCCCCACGCCCCCTGCAGCTCCGCGGTTTGTGCGGCTGAGCGCAACGCGATTCCTAGGAACGGTGGGTTACCTGCGATGATCACGTTCTCGGTCGGCGGTACTATCTCGCGCCAATCGAGCTTGAGCGCGCTACCCACCATGATGTGGGCCTGGCGCCGGATGGGTAGCCGGTCCGGCGCCACACCGAATCGCTCCTGCATGCGCAGGTCGCACTGGCGGTCCACCAGGAACATCGCTGTCTCGGCGATACGGGCTGGCCACTCGTCGATCTCGATGCCATAGAAGTGGTCGAGGGTAACCCGCAAAAGGCTCGTCCAGTCGGCCTCAAGCGCCTGGCTTCCCTCGCCATGCTGGAGGTCTGCGAGCGCCTCCATGATCTGCAGCTCGATTTCGCGGAGCTCCCGGTAGGCCACGATGATGAAGTTGCCGCAGCCACACGCCGGGTCCATATACCGGATATCACCCAGACGCCTCCAGAGGGCATGGAGCCGCTGCACGCGACCCCGCCGGAGCGTCTGGATGTGTGTGAACTCGCTGCGCAACTCGTCAAGGAAGAGTGGATTAAGCGTCTTGAGGATGTTCTCCTCCGACGTGTAATGCTCGCCGAGTTCACGGCGGGTTTGGGCGTCGCGGACAGACTGAAACATAGACCCGAGGATTGCCGGGCTGATGGTCGTCCAGTCAACCACGGCTGCGTCGAGCACCGCTGCACGGAACTCGTGATCCAGCGCAGGCAGCGTGATCTTCTCCTTAAAGATGCTGCCATTGACATGTGGGTACGTCGCCAGGTCCGCAGGCATCCCTGCTCGGCTGCTGCCGATAGGGTTGTCGAGAACCCGAAACAAGTCGTTGAGCCGCTGAGCGATGTCAGAACCGTCTCGGGCGGTGTGGTCCTTGATGAAATCCTGGAACAGGTCTGATGCCCACATCTGCGTGTCGTCACCGAAGAGTAGGAACAGCACCCGCGCCAGAGTCACGGAGATCTCGTGGTCCCGCTTTTTGGGCTCGTAGGCGGAAGGGTAAGCCTTTTCCAACGCTGCGTACATCCGTGCCATAAGCTTGGAGGCCCGCTTTGTCTCATTTGCGCTCTCCACGTCGAACGCACCGCGGACTTTCGCCAGTACGGCGTTGACATCGAGCAACGCGTCATAGGGGAGGCGGATAGCCTCGAGCTTGGCCGCGAATGCCGGGTCGCTGCTTCCCGTTCGGTGCAAGTGACGGGCGGGTCGGGAGACGACACCAGAACCCTTGTTGATGCGGGAAGGCCATCGCCATGCCTGCCGGTCGGGTTCATGAAAAATAACCAGCCGATTAGTGGTGGTTTTCGCGATGAGCTGGTCCACCCGCGCCTCGAGCGCGGAGCCTGGAATGGTCGGGACCTCAAATACCCGCAGGCCCCTGTAAGAAGAAACGTTGGTCGCGGTGATTGTTGAACCGTCTTCGAGTTTCAGCTCGATCGGCGGGTGGTCAGGCGCACCCCAATTCAGGTCAAACCGGAACATCTCACCGTAGTCGCGCCTCTCGGACCGAGCAACGAGGCCGTCAATCATCGATCCGTCACCCCAATGGAGCACACGATGTTGATCTCGTCCCTTTCGCTCGTGCCGATCACCAGGCGATTCTCTTCGTGCAACTGCTTGACAAGGTCGGCGAGGTCTTGGTCGCCGTACTTGGTACGCCGAGCCTGCCTCAGCCGGCTGCTTGCATGCTGTGTGAGCGGCCGATCCATCATCACGGCCAGCGCATTGCTCGCGTCCGCCCCGTAGATCGTGCCACCGAGCCGCTCGACCGCCCACTTGCGGATGCCTTTGAGATTGCCGGCGGCGATCACCTCGTTGGTAAGCTTGTCCCGCACTAGGCGCGCCTCTCGCTCGAAGTGATCCGCGCGCAGCTTCAAGGTAGGCGTGGACTCCTGGGCACGGAAGATGTGCAGCGCCTCGAGTGGTGTAAGGAGCCGCTCAACTAGGTTCCCGTACCGGTCATGGTAGGAAGTCGCGAACGCGTCAACGCCCGAAGTCGTGCTGGCATAGCAGGTGACGCCGCTGTGGGTCTCATGATCATAGGGGCCTCGCGTGCTGTGAACCATGTCCTGCATGCGGGTGATCTTGTGTGCCAGCTCAGGCTTGTCGTCCTTGATGCGCGACCAGACCAGCCACGCCTCGCTCGCCGCATCGGCCTCGCCCTCGGTAGCGTCGATCTCGTCTTCGCCGGGAACGTTACCCTTGTAGAGGTCATCGAGGATGTTGATCTCGTCCTCGCCTCCGAAGAACCGCTCGTCGGAGCCGAAGGCCGCGGCGTTGTCGACCAAACGTTGCCGGATCCGTTGCCGCAGCCGGATAGCCTGCTCGACCTTCTCGTGGGTGATCAGGTAGATGAAGACATCTTTGGCCTTCTGCCCAACCCGATCGACACGGCCGGCGCGCTGGATGATCCTGATGATCGCCCACGGCAGGTCGTAGTTCACGACGATGTGCGAGTCCTGCAGATTCTGACCCTCAGAGAGGACGTCGGTGGCCACGAGCACGTCGATGGGGTTCTCGATCTCGGTGTGCACATCGGCCTCGCCGGGAAGGCGATTGCTGTCCGGGGAGAACCGGCGGGCGACTCCGGCGGCGTCGTCGGTCTCACCCGACGCGAGCCCCACATTGTCGACGCCTGCCTCGCGCAGGGCCTTGGCGACGTACTCGGCGGTGTCGACGTACTCGGTGAAGACCAGGACCTTCTCACCGGGGTGGTGGGTTCGGAGCAGGTCGACCAGGGCGTTGACCTTGGAGTCCTTACTCGAGTCCCACGTCCCGAACTTCTCTAGTAGCCGGCTGAGGATGCGGTTGTCACGCTCAAGATCCTTGCGCAGCGTCTGCTTGAAGATCTTCGTGCTAAGCCACTTCGTCGAAGCAGGCAGCTTGCGCTGGAGCTCGTTGTAGCGGGTCTCCATGCTGCCATGCAGGTCTGTTTCGTCATCGAGCGCGCGGTCGCTGACCATGAACTGATGGTCACTGAAGCTGCCCAGCGGAACGTCGAGGCCTTGGTCAATGGCGTAGACGAAGAGCTCGTTGCGGGCCCGCTGCCGCTGCAGACTGAGAATGAACGAGTGCCCCGACGACGACAGGCGCTTGAATAGGCCGACGCGGACGAACCCACTGACATTGCCGCGGCCTGATCGGATGTCGGTTAGGATCTTGATGTCCTGATCCGAATGCGGCGCACGCGGGTTGTCGTAGTCGGCGAGCCGGTATCGCGGGAGCGTAAGATCCCGGAGCGCATCCAGGGTGTCATCTTCCTCCATCAGCCGCGCCGCGTCGTCAGCGGAAAACGCGTGGCTCAGCGGTTTGGCGATTCGATTGGGGAAGTGGAACCGCTGCCCGTTGGCAAACTGCAGGTACTCCAACTCCGCCACGGCGCCGCCGGGAAGGATAACCCGCTCCTTCTTCGCGGTCCGTTTCACGAAGGACCGGGTGCGGCGTACCAGGTGATCGGACATGAGCCGTTTCCAGTCCTCGGGCTCCTCCGATCGCCGGAACGCCGCCAATGTGGTGACCTTGCCGTCGACCCTGTCGGCCAAGGTGGGATCCTTGTCCATCGCGACCGTGGGCTGAATCCCGAGATCCTCGTCGTCGTCGATGTACAGGCCGAGCTGGTTAGCCACGTCGGCGAAAGCAAGGTTATATGGCGTCGCCGTCAACAGCAGCACCTTCGAGCCGTTGCGCCGCACGTACTCCCTGATGGCCTCCCAGGCCTTCGTAGTGTTGTTGCGCAGGTTGTGCGACTCATCGCAGATGACTAGATGGAACCTCTTGAGTTCGGGGAGCTTTTTGTCGGCCACCGAATAGGGGACCACCCGGGCACCAGTGAGTTCGTACCGCTCGATGTGCTCCTCCCACATCCGCTCGAGGTTCTTCGGGCACAGCACGAGGGTGCTGTAGTCCTCGGCCGCCTCGAGCATCAGTGCGGTCGCGATCGCAGTAAGCGTCTTGCCAAGACCTACCACGTCGCCGAGCATTGTCCCGCTCCGGCGCACGATGCGTCGAGCGAGCGTACGGACCGCAGTCTCCTGGTAGTCCAGGAGCAGGTTCTGCATCGAGGGCGGCAGCACGTAGCCCATGCCCTCGCGAGCATCCTCTGAGAGGCTATGGCAGACCTTCAGATAGACCTCGTAGGGTGTCGGCTGCTGCTCTGATGCCCATGAGTCCTCGATGAGGTCGATGATCTCGGCAGTGATCTTCAGCGAGAACCGGGCGTTCCACCGGCCGTCGAACCAGGTGGCCAGCAGCTCGGTGGCTTGCTGGTCAACGACGTCGATGTTCAGCTCAAGATTCTTGTAGAACCCAGCGGCGGTCAGGTTCGAGGAACCGACATATCCGCGCCTGGAAAGGAACGGGTTCCCGGGCGCGTGAAAGATGTAGGTCTTCCCGTGGAGCGGAGCGTCGGTGAAGACCTTCATTTCGACAGCGCCAGACGCTAGTTGCGAGCGCAGCTGTTGCAGGGTGCGCTGCTGCGCTTTGTTCGGAACACCACGCATCAGCTGCGTGCGCAGGTGTCGCACCAGCTGGTCTCTCGCCGCCAGTGCCTTCTCGAGACTGTTGATGTTCGCCCCGTAGGCCGGCGGCTGCACTTCCTCCTGCAGGACGTTGAGCATCGCCGCCGCGTCGGAGGGCATCACCATCCCGACGAGCACCCGAACGATCGGTGCCTCGCGGCCCGCTTGGGACTTGGCGTCAACGATGTCGGCGAACCCGGTCCAGCCGCGTAGATCGAGGTAACCGGTCGCGACATCGACAGAATCGAAGTTGCTGAGATCGCCCTGTAGTGCCGGACCAAGTCGACTCTCGTCGGTGATGTTGTCAAAGATGTTCGGCACTCAAGCTCTCCCGTGTTGGCTGGGACTGCCGACGATATCCACCGCTGCCGAAGGCGCCGATGCGAGCCGCCCGAGAAAATTCTGGTTGAACGAACGTAAGTAGGTACGGGACGGGGATGTCGAGGGGCGTTGGCACGAGTATGCCAATTCGGAGTCCTGCGCGGTGGTCCAAGATCCGACAAGTCGCCCTCGCCATGCCTGCGGTCGCCAGGCCGGTCAGACGCCGGCTGCTGGCTACGCGACGTGGGGACCAGGCACCCCTAGTCCTCGCCCGCTTGTTCAACAAGGACCCACGTCTGCTTGAGAGGGATCTCGCTATGGATCTCCTCGGGAAGGTGTGCGTACACCCGCAGCATCGCCGACAGCAGGGCCTCTGCGTCCCAGACCCGGAGTATGAATCGCTGACTTTCGGCTTGAGCTCGGGCGGGCTTAGTGATCCCGCCCCAGGCGACGAGCAGTGCCTGGTCCGCGTGCAGCCGGGCGCGTCCTCCCAGCAGCTGGTTCACCACCTCGACGCCGACCTGTGTCGTCTGCGACTTGACCTGTACGACGATTTTCGGGGGATCGAGCCCTAGGGCCCCTCGGCCGGCCACGATGTCCACACCGCCATCGGGGCCTTCCGATGCCACCTCGCACATGTACCCCTCCGCGGTCAGGATTGCGGCGACCAGGCGGGCCAGTGCATGGCCTGCGTACTTCTCCCCAACAAACGTCCGGATTCGATCCCATGCAGCCTGAGCGAGATCGATCGCCTCGGCGGTCTGGTCCGACGGGTCCTGCTCCCTCAGCGTGGTGGGGCTAGTGCCGGGACTGGGGCGCGCGCCAGGATCGATGCCCGTCTTGAGTACCTGTGCCAGCCGCCATCCCCCGTCGTTGCGCGATATCTCGCAGATCGTCAGGAAGGCTCCGAGGGAGTAGAGCAGGTCTTGACGTATGGCATTGCGAGGGACATCGGTGCGCTTCCAGTCCACGCGCACGACGTGCCGCCGGGTAGGGTCCGCTTCACCGGCAAGGTACTCGTAGCCACCGGTGACACGACCCAAGGCGATCTGGCCCGTCGTCTTGAGGGGCAGTGCAGCAACGTCTCCGATCGCGATTCGGTTTCGCAGGGCATGGAGCTGTCCGGTGAAGTTGATCTGCCTCGCTGGCTTCGCGCTGGGGAAACCCCGCTCGACCTCGGTACGAACAGCCTCGCGGGTCGTCGTGGAGGTAAGGTCCGCCACCTCGTGAAAGCCGCCGCCAGCATAGCCGTTGGCCAGGCACCAACGATCGCGCTCACCAGCACGTCCGGCACGGATTATCCACGCTGCCAAGTGATCCCCTCCTGTGCTAAGAGGCGGCCGTCGTGCGGAGGCCCTGATGACCAGGAAGCCTACGGCCGTGACACCGTCATAGGAGACCCCTGGCAGCGCGGGTCAGGCCGGGCCACTGGCGAGACGGCTGCCGACAGCGCGGAGGTCAGGCAACCCCGGCTTCGATGACGGCCCGCTCGAAGCATCGGACGAGGAGAACCGTCGCCTGCACTGCGGCGAAGGCATCGACTCGATTGATGCTGCTCGAATGTGTGATCGTGTTGGCCAAGTCCCATGCCGCACGAATAAGTGTCCGCCATCGTTCGTGGCTGCTGCCTGGCATGAGGGTACGCGCCGCAAACGAGAGACGAGCCTTCGCGTCCGCGCCTTTCGGCTGCTCCGGCTCGTTCTGTGGGAGCATATCGTCCTTATATACGAGTGTTGCAAGGTCGATCAGTACCTCCCGAGCACGACGTCCGACGTCCTGTAGGTCGTCTAGCGCCGTCGCTGCCGTCAACTCGGCCTGTAGCCCGGCGAGGCGTTGCTCCAAGTCCGGCCAGCTCGGAGCTGCGGGCCCTGGGTCTGATGCTGCGCGGCCCGCTGCCAGCCGCTCCAGTTGCTCATCAACCGGCGCTGCGAGATCGCTAATGTACTTGCGCCGGCCCGCGTAGGTTCCGCTGACCTCCTTCCACGCTCCGTGCCAGCCCCACAAGTCCTGCCAAGGAAACGGCGGCGCGATACCGAGGCGCCTGAGGCCGGCGTTGAGGATCGTTCGGCGTCGTCGGTACTCGTTGTTCACGTTCGTGACACTCGGACCGCCTGTCGCGACACTGCGGAGGAGGTCCGCCTGCAAGTTCAGGAGCTGAATGAGCTCCGAAGGGCTGTCGCCCGCCGGGTCAGTGGATGCGTCATCGTCCCATGACGGAAAGAGGTTGGACGTCATGGGAACAGTTTGCTGTGGACGCTGGCTTCGGGGCACCTCGATCTTGCTGGGCGGCAGGGGTGGTGGGTCAGTTGCAGTCCGCGGCGGGCCGCGGCCGATGCCGGAACCTGAACAACGAGCAATGGACGGGGAGATCGTCGGGCACAAGCTGGGCACAACTGACATGCAATAGGGCTGGCAACCGCTGTAAGACAGCGAGAGATCACGCGCAGGTCAGGACGGCGATCCGCCCGCTCTAGGATGATCCCCCGGTTGCCGGACGGGTTCAGGGTTCGAGTCTCTGGGGACCCGCCACGCGCGGGCCACCCCTCCGGTGCCAAGGGTCGCCCAGTTGGTCGAGGCAGACCGTAGCCCAGGGGGTCCGAGACGGACGGGCTGGGACAAGTTCGTCGTACGAGCACCACCACGTCCATCAGGACGAACAACAAGAGGCGCATAGCCCTGTTGTGGCAGGTCAAGCACCTCTTGATCTTGCACGCCCGGAGAACTCGAACCTCTAACCTTCTGATCCGTGAGCAACGTCGGGTGCCGAGTAGGTGAATTCCTTCCCCCCACGCTCCGCGACTCCACGCCGCCGGACGAGCGCTCGAGCCGCGACAAGGCGCTTCAGACGGTTGTTCGCATTTGGGGCGGTGATACCCAGTTGTGCAGCGAGCGTCATCGCGGTGAAGGTGCCAAGTGTCCTGGCGATCTCAAAGGTGTCCTTAAGAACATCCGACGCCGCTAGTAGCGCAAGGTCATCACCGAGCTGCTCTAACGCGATAAGTTCGCGGCGCTCGAAGCCGATGACGATCGTTTCCCGGGTGTCGTCGTTGAGTCCGGTCACGACCACGGAGGTCGGGCCGTCGTCCTGGGTGGCGAGGGCGGAGTAGTACTTGCCGAGGAACTCGTCGGCGAAGCTGACGGTCATGGCCTCGACGTTGGTGAAGTTGATGACAAGGAGGCTGGCGCCATGCGGGGTGTGGTCTTCTAGGTCGTGAAGCATTTTCCTGCCGCGTTCCCTGGTCGACAGGAACGCCCGGGGTGGTCCGACGTCGAAGGTGATGGTCGTAGCGGAGGCCGGTTTCACCTGAGTGATTGAAACACGTTACGGCCCGTTACGGAACTCGGACGCGCAGCCAGGCCCAAGTGCCGTCCACCGGTTCGGCAACACGGCTGCAGATCGAGGTGGGTTCCGGGCGGAGTTTCGCGGTGGCGACGGCGTCTCCGCTGTGGAGCATGAGTTCGCCTCCCTTTCCAGCTCGGATGGCTTGCCGCCACAGGTTTGGCAATCCGTGGCCCCGCCCTTCGGGACTCCTGTTGCCACCATCTAGTGCTCGCTCGAGAGCCACGGGGCCTTCCAGGTCCTGGCTGGTGGTGCGGGAGAGGACTTTTCGGATCCCGTCGCCAGAGTCGCAGACAGCGAACTCGAATCCCGGTGTACGGCTCAGGGTACCGCTGTAGAGCTGGGCGGCGGTGAAAGCGCCGGTCTCGCTATAGCCGTGTGTGGTGGCGTTACTCAGCAGCTCACCGAGGCTGCGGAAGGCCGCCCTCCCCGCTCCCGGTCCAAGCCGTGCCGTCACCAGGCGGCCGAGCCTGTCGCTTACGTCGTCGACGTTGTTGGGCGTGACCTTGGCAACCTCGAGGAGCTTGTCGGAGTGGTCGCGGCGCACCTGGGATGGGACCGAACCTTCGATCTCGGCGAAGGGCTTGAGTAGCTCCACGACGTTCATCCGCACGAGATAAGACGCGATCTTCGGGTCGTGCGGAACAAGCAGGTGGACCTCACGGCCGCGGGCGGCGGCGACGGTCCCCATCGTGACGATGGCGGCGAGCTCAAGCGGGCTGACCCACTGGAGTCCTCGCGCGTCGAGCACCAGGTTCCCCGTGTCGCCATGAAAGTCAGCCTTCAGCTCTCGGCGGTGTCGGAGGGGATTCCGGCCGGCTAGCTCGATACGCACACACCAAGCATGACAGCTGGAACAGGACCCGCGCGTTCTCACCCGACGGAGTGGGCTTAAGGCCCCTTCGGGGTTGCGCAAGGCGCGATCATCGGTTTAACTGGTCTCAGTGAAACCGAAATCTCGAGGGCTGCCGGTGCTGTACGGGCCAGTCGCGAGACCGCGGAGCCCGTCGACACGGCCCCGCTCAAGCGCACAAGGAGCAGATGTGAAGATCCACCACTTCGCGGCCGGCGAGGCCGTTGCCCAGACCCGCGAGGTCGCGCCCGATGTGCGGCTCAGCGACCTTCTCGTCCTCGAAAGGGACGAAAGGCTCTTCGTGGTCGGCGACGAGGCCGAACTCGACGTGACCGCCACGGTCGAGGCGGCTCTGGCCGGTCGACCGGGGCATGTGGCCACCTCGGCCTGCCACCAGATCGCGGTGACGGTCGGGTACGCCGGAGCCGACAAGGTGGTCAAGGTGCACCCGGCCACCCGGCTGCGCGCGGTCCGCAAGCGGGCGATCGAGGCGTTCGGGATCAGCCACGGCGCCGCAGCCGATCTGGTCCTGCGGGTCCCCGGCGAGACTGAGGACCTGGACCTGAACGCGCCAGTCACCACGATCGTCCCGAGGCGGACCTGCAGCACGACAGTCGACCTGGTTCACACGGTCCGGCCGCAGGGATGAGCACGACGTCCGAGCCCGGCGGCGACCCGAACCTGCGACGGCTACGCCGGCATCTGCTGGCCGCCGACGTCGAGGCCGGGGCCGCCGCCGGGTCCTGGCGCATCGTCGACCTGAACTGGCCGATCCTGCTGGTCGCGATCGCAATCGACGACGATGCCGAACTGGGAATGCGGCTCGATGTGCAGGACTACCCGGTGCGAGCCCCGGCCGGACAGCCCTGGAACCTGGCCACGAACATGCCGCTAGCCACGGCGGACTGGCCGGTCTCCGGCCAGAACCCGGAGGTCTTCCGGCACGACTGGTCCCCAGGCAACAACAACGGTCCGTACCTGGCGTGCGACCAGGCCGGGATCGCGAGCCATCCGAACTGGGCCCTGGAACGCCCGGAGCGGTGCTGGAACCCGACGCGGACGATCGGCTTCTACCTGCGCGAGCTGCACCGCGAGCTGGCCTACGCGCGGATGCCGACGCACCGAGGTGCTCAGTGACCGCGCGCCTGACCATCGAGCCCAAGTTGTTCACCGCCCTCGTGACGGGCCTCGCCGAACGGGGGCAGGGGCGCCGCGAGAGCGGCGCTTTCCTCCTCACCGACCGGGCGCACCCCGAGGACCAACTGCCGCAGCCGGTCACCAGGATCGCCTTCTACGACGACCTCGACCCGCACTGCCTGACTGGGAGGATCGACTTTCACGCCGTCGGCTACACCGCGCTACAGAACCTCTGCCGACGCGGCGAGCTGCGGGTGGCCGGCGACATCCATACCCACCCAACTGACCGTGTTCAGCAAAGCCGAATCGACGCCGAGCACCCCATGGTGGCCCGCGACGGCCACGTCGCGCTGATCGCCCCGCGCTTCGCAGCCGAGGTCACCGACGTATCCCAGATCGGCGTCCACGTCCTGGCCGACGCCGGCTGGACGTCCTTCTACGGTGACCGAGCCGCCGAGGTCGTGCTGATCGACACCCGTACGGGCCGATCGACGTCGTGGTGGCGTCGGCTGCTGGCACGGCTACCCATCTGGCACCGGCACCAGGAGACACGATGACCAAGTCCATCACCGATACGTTCGACCGCACCGCCCTGCTCGGAGTCCACGAGGGAACCCAGGCGACCATCACTGCAGCGCTCGACGCGCAAGCCAAGACCGGGATGGTCATCGTCGCGGCCGGCATGCCCTTCGACCTGTGCGGACAAGCCGCCCTCTGCACCGCGGTCGCGACAGCGGTCCGCGCGCTCGGCAAGGTCATCGTGATCGCCGACAGTACCCTGGAACTGACCTTCGGGCCGTACCGCGGGCTGACCATCAAGGAGATGACCGAGCAGGAAGGCGCCCAACACGCCGACCCGCTCGATCCAGGCACCGTTCCCGCCGATTTCCCCGTTCTCCATCTCAGCGACCCACCCGCTGAGCCCAGCGGCGCAGTGCGGCTCCGAGCCAGCTGGGACGGCTGGAACGCATCAGTCTCTCCGGTCGAGGCCAGGTCCGACCCCAGCCGCGAGGGCAACGTCGTGGCCGCGATCGCCGCCGCAGCCCTCGGCGTGCACGAGGCCTTCGGCGCGATCCGCGACCGTCCGGGCAGCGACGTCGGCTGGCGCACCATCACGCTGAACCTGTGGCAGCCGGGGACCGACATCGACGGGCCGACTCTGACACATGCTCCGGCCGCCTGGTGGCTGGTCGGTCTCGGCCACCTCGGCCAGGCATACGCCTGGGTGCTCTCCTGGCTCCCGTACGCCGATCCCGCCAAGATCGAGATCGTGCTGCAGGACACCCAGCGGGTGGTCGAGGCCAACCACAGCACCGGCCTCCTCACCCCGGTCAACCCTGCCCCGGTCCGCAAGACCCGGCTTGCGGCGAGGGCTCTCGATCAGGCCGGGTACGACGTCGTCATCCTCGACCGGCGACTCGACGAGACGAGCCGCGTCCTGCCCGAGGACTACCACGTCGCCCTGCTCGGCGTCGACAGCCTCGCGCCGCGCCGGCTCATCTCTCGGGTTGGCTGGAAACTCGCCATCGACGCGGGACTCGGCGTCGGCCCGGCCGACTTCAACGCCATGATCCTCTACCGGTTCCCGGCGAAGGTCCCCAGCGACCAACTGCTCGCCTGGAACAACGACGTACCCCGGCGACGGCGGGCCGCCACCGCCGCCCTAGCCGAGCTGGAGCGACGCGACCCGTGCGGCTCCGTCGAACTCGCCGGCACCGCCGTCGGTGCCGCCTTCGTTGGCGCGATCACTGCCTGTTTCGCCATCGCTCAGGGCGTCCGCGCAGTCCAGACCGACGACGGCTTCGACGTGATCAACGTCCACCTGCAATCGGGTGACGCCTTCCAAGCGCCTGCGACTGGTGAAACAGACCTTCCGGCAGCCTGTCTGCTCTCGCTATAGCTGGGCGACCTGGAGATGGTGATTACGTGCCCGCGCCGCAAAAACTCAACTGCGTCTTGCGGCCCTCGCTTGATGCCGCTCCGCAGGCCGCCCGACGCCCCGCCCGCTTACCAACGCCAAAGAGATAGCCCTGCACCTCATGACCGACCGCGCCACCGTCGAACTCGAGCCCGGCACCTTCGACGACGAGCTGAAGCAGCTGCCCCAATCGGCCACCGACTACGACTGTAAGGGCACCCTGGACGCGCTCTTCGTTGACAGCGACTACGCCATGCTGATGTCCAACCCGGGCAAGCTGAACGCCAAAGCGGTCCGGCCCAGTCATAGCTGCCACCAGCCCTCGGCCGGGCCTCCGACCGTGATCCACCAGAACGCGGCGAAAACCTAACGGCACTGATGAGCGCTGGCCGGCACGAACGCCCACTTGAACAGCACGTGACACCGGAGCACCATGCTTCCACATGCTGGGAGATCACGGCACATACCGGAAAAGTTCAAGGCCATGACCAGCGGAAACGCTGGTCATGGCCTTGATTGTGACGTGCGCCCGAAGGGACTCGAACCCCTAACCTTCTGGTCCGTAGTCCGAAGGGCGCATCCCGCCGTTCTCGAACATCCTCGTCCCCGCTTGGCCGGCCGGGCCGCCGCGCTGGCAGTAGCCCTCAGAACGTGCTCGGTGAGTCCTGGGCGGGCCCGCGTAGCTGTGGGCCCGTTCGGGCAGCGGTGGGTACCGGGCGTTGCTGGGCGATGATCACGTGCTCGGTGTGTGCTCCAACGGTCGGGGCAACGGCGGCTGACAGCGGTCGGCGCGGGTGGTCACTCCTGGGTACTCGTGGGTATCCGCTGGCAGGTAGTCTGAGCGCTCGCGCCCTCGTAGCTCAGGGGATAGAGCATCGGTTTCCTAAACCGTGTGTCGCAGGTTCGAATCCTGCCGGGGGCACCAGGTCACACCCTTGATCAACGATCACTGTTCCGCCTTCCGGGGCTTCCGTGCCCGTTGCGTGCCCGATCGCCTCGCTACCTTCGCCCGGCTCGCGTCCAGGTGCTGAGCGACCTCAGCGTCCCGACCGTCGACAGCCCAGGCGTAGTGGCGGTCGTCACGCTGGCATTGGCATCCCCAGCCGGCGAGCTGCCACCAGGACGCCGTGCGAGTCCGCGACCCAGCTCGCGTGCGTGGCCCGCAGGTCGTGGGGCGTCACGTCGACCAGCCCTGCCGAACGCACCGCAACCAGGAAACGGCGGCGGAAGCCGTGGTAGCTCTGCTGCCGATCGGCGGTGTGCGCCTGGCGCCCCGGGAAGACGAACACGTCCGGCCCATCAGGCAGCGTCACAAGGTGCTCCCGAAGCAGCTGCACCACGAACGCCGGCACGGCCAGCTCCCGCCGCTGGTGGTTCTTCGGGGTGTCGATGACCGGACCGCCGGGCACCTGCGCCACCGCCTGATGGGCTAGGTGGACCGGGCCGGCCGTTACGTTGTGCTATCGGGCTTGCCGCTCTTCATGTCTCTGGTTGTAACCCACGCCCGAGCCGCCTCGGTCAGCTTGCCGATGAGGTCTGTCTTGCCCTCGGTGTACGCCTCACGGTCGTGTGGGTAGCGGTCGGCCAGCTCTCGCTTGAGTGCTTCGTAGTCCGCACGGGCGTCAGGATGGGCTCGCAGGTAGTCCCGAAACGCCAGGACGTTGAGGTAACGCGGCGAGCCGGTCGGCACGAGATGCAGGTGGTGGGTCCGGTGGCTGGGGCGTGGCTTGCAGAACCAGTGCATGACCTCAGCCAGATAGGGCCAGTAGCAGTAGTCCAAAGGCTTCAGCAGTTGGATGCAGGGGCGCGACAAGTCCAGGTCTGCCACGCCGACCATGATGTCGATGACTGGTTTGGCGGCGAGCCCGGGCACTGCGGTGCTGCCGACGTGGTGGATGCCGCCAGTGATCCAGGGACCGATGGTCTGGCCGATCACGCTGGCCTCGGTGGCGAACCGCTCGGGCCATGCGGTGTCGTAGGGCTCAATGTGAACGGGGGCGTTGACCTCGTCCGACTCGCTGCTATGGCTGTCCGACATGGCGGTCACTCTGCCAGGGAAGCTGGTTCGCCGCAGTCCCAGCAGTAAGCCGACGATCATGTCAAGTATCTGGTGGGACGCGAGTGTCAAGCATGTCCCGTGACGGGACACGCCCCAGACGCTTTGCTTGCCCAATTCCGCTCTATCAGATCAAGGCGGCCCGCAAGCGGGCCGGGCCGGCCGGCCACGCTTTGGGACGACAGGACCATGAAGACCTCGGGGCTCCGCCCCGAACCCCGAGATCCGCTCTCAGCTCAGCTGGGCGCCCACAACGCAGACGGATCGGCGCAGATGGAATCCGTGCCTGGCTCGCGCCAACGTTTGCCGCCGTCACCGCCCAGGTCCATGTAACGGTGAAATCGGTGCGCGCAAGGTAAGGCTCAGGCGACGATGCTCGGATGGCGCGACCATCGAAGCCGGCGCAGGCCGGGGGCATTCTGCGTGGCGAGGAGGAGGCCCAGCAGGTCAGCTTCCTGGAGCTGTTCTTCGACCTGGCGTTGGTCTTCGCCCTGGTCGGTGTCGTCAGTCGGATGGTGCCGGACCTTCTCTCCGACAATCTGGGCCTGCGCTGGCGGTCGCTGCTGTACACGGTCGTGCTGGCCCTGCCGCTGCTCTGGCTGTGGACGACCACCGCGTACATCACGAGCCGGTTCGACTGCCGCAACCGCTGGATTCAGCTGCTGGTCTTGGTCAGCGCGTTCGGCCTGCTGATCATGGCGACGTCCCTGCCGTACGAGTTCGAGCCACGCGGCGCCACCTTCGCCGTTGTGTACGTGGTGCTGCATGTCGGACGCCCCTTGCTGCTCCGGCCGTTGTTACGGGGGCACGAGGAGGTACGGGGGTTCTACACCCGCCTGGCCATCTGGGCTGGCGTCTCCGGCGTCATCTGGCTCGCCGGGGCGGTGACGGGCGGAAACCTCCGGGTCGCCCTGTGGTTGATCGCCATCACCGTGGACCTGGTCGTGGCGCGGTTCAGATGGCCGATACCCGGCATCCACCGAGCGCCCACCAGCGCGTGGGCGAGGGCCAGCAGCCGACACCTCCCCGAGCGCTACCAGCAACTGTTGCTGATCGCGCTCGGCGAGACGGTGCTGTCCATAGGCCTCGCCTATACCAAACACCCGGCCACGCTCGCCGCAACGACAGCCCTGGTGATCACCTTCCTGTCGTCCGTGCTGATGTGGCGGATCTACTTCTATCGCGCTGGGGAGGTGCTGGCCGAGGCGGTCGAGATGTCGTCGAACCGGGCAGCTGCCGGCGGGATCGTCGGCGTGGCCCATGTGCTCATGGTGCTCGGCATCACCGCCGCCGCGGCTGGCGCGGAAGTCATACTGGCGCATCCCTCCGGGTCACCCGTGCCGGCCTGGCTCTTCGTCATCCTCGGCGGGCCGGCGCTCTTCCTGTTCGGCCGCAGTCGGCTGGAACGGGTCGTCTTCAACCGGCTCGCCGTGCGCCGGCTCGTCGGCATCGCCGCTCTGGTCCTGCTGGCACCGCCGCTGTTCTTCGCCCCGCCGCTGCTCGCCGCCATCGCCGCTGCCGTCGTGCTGCTCGGCGTCGCCGTCGCGGACGCTCGACGCGCCGCCGGCCGCCCACCGGAAGCTCCGTCCCCGTCCGCCTAGCGGAGACGGTCCGCATCCAGTCCGCAAGAGGTCCATAGACGGCAGGGGAGTGGCGAGAGATGCCGAAAGGTGTTTGCGTGCCCGTTCCTGATCCTCGGCCCCGAGTTTCTGGGCCTGGGCCCGGAGCAGCCCGGTCCGGCGCGGCGGTGCACGAAGAAGACGCTGGCGTGCTGGGGACCGGGTCCGGACGTGTGGGACCTGCTTCAGGTCTGGTGCCAACCCTTCTGGTCGGCTTGGCGATGTCGCTGCTGGTGCACCGGTTCCTCGTCCGCCGGTTCGAGTCGGCGGTGGTCACGGGCACGCTGTCGGCGTTCAGTGGCTGGCTTGGCTGTGCGCTGCTGGCCTGCGGTCTCCTCGCGATGCTGTACTCGTAGCCGGACGTCTCACGGAGCTGCTGGCCCGCGGGACACGACAGCCTGGAGGGAGTCGGCTGATGGCCGGCATCACGGTCCGCCCGATGACGGCGGAGGACGCCGACGCGGTGCTGGCCATCTACCAGGCCGGGCTCGACGCCGGCGACGCCAGCTTCGAGACGGCGACACCCACCTGGCCGGCGTTCGACGCCGCCAGGTTGCCCGACCACCGGTTCGTCGCTGTCGACGCCGGCGGCGCGGTCGTGGGCTGGGTCGCGGTCTCGCCGACCTCGACCCGTGCCGTCTACGCGGGGGTGGTGGAGCACTCGGTGTACGTGAGCCCCGCCGTTCAGGGGCGGGGCGTCGGCCGGCTGCTGCTGGACGCGCTGATCGCGTCCACCGAAGCGGCCGGCGTCTGGACGATCCAGTCCGGTGTCTTCCCCGAGAACACCGCGAGCCTCGCCGTGCACCGCCGGGCCGGCTTCCGGGTGGTCGGCACGCGGGAGCGGGTCGGCCGGCAGCACGGCCGGTGGCGTGACGTCGTCCTCCTGGAACGCCGCAGCCCGGCCGTCGGCTGACCGCCGAGCCGAGCCGCCGGTCAGCCGGGCAGGCGGTACACGGAGACGTGGGACCGGGACTCCTCCGTGAACTCGGCCCCGGACCAGTCCGCGTGCCGGGACTCCAGCTCGAATCCGGCCAGCTGGCCCATCAGGTCCAGCTCGGCGGGCCAGATGTAGCGGTGCGGGCTGCGGAACACCCGCGCCTCGCGCCCTTCGCCGAACCGGAAGTGGTGCGACACGACCTGCTGGCGCACCACGTCGTAGGTGTCCAGGCCGATGTAGCCGGGCTCGGCGCGCCACACCGTCGCCCGCTCGCCGGGGGTCAGCTTGCGCAGCTCGGGCACCCACAGCTCGATGACGAACCGCCCGCCGGGGCCGAGGTGGCGGGCCGCGTTGCGGAAGCAGGCGACCTGTTCCGCCTGGTCGAGCAGGTTGGAGATGGTGTTGTAGACCAGGTAGACGAGGGTGTGATCGCCGAGCGCCCTGGCCGTCGCCATGTCGCCGACGACCACCGGGATCGTCGTCTCGTCGGCCTTCGTCCGGAGCTGCTCGATCATCGGTTCGGACAGCTCGATCCCGCTGACCGGCACGCCGCGTTCCGCCAGCGGGACGGCCACCCGGCCGGTGCCCACGGCGAATTCGAGGGCGCGTCCGCCGGCGGCGAGCGCGGCGAGGCGGTCCACCGTTGGCCCGAGGACCTCCAGCGCGAACATTCCGGTGCCCGGTGTGTCGTAGCGCTGGGCCGTCTCGGCGTCCCAGATCTCCTCCTGCCGCATGGCGCCACGATCGTCGTCGATGCGGGCCCTGTCCAACGGATTTCCGGGTGCGTACCGCAACCGACCGGTGACGGAGACCGGCGTGACCGGCCTCCGGAACGCGCCGGTTTCCACCGGTCCGCGCTGTTAACCTGCGTGCGAGGGGCTGCGCTGTGGTGGGCGGCCTCGACCGGGCGCCAGCCCCGGGCCGTCGGGGTGGCAGTGGCTCACGTCGGTACCCTGCTAGTCCTGGCCTGCCCGCGACGACATGGTGGTACTTCGTGAACGATCTTCGAGTGGTGGCGTTCGACCTGGACGACACGCTGGCGGTTTCCAAGTCCCAGATCGATCGTCGGATGGCGGAACTCCTCGGGCACCTGCTCACCGAGGTGGATGTGCTGGTCATCTCGGGTGGCCGGTTCGAGCAGTTCGAGGCGCAGATGCTGGCGCACCTCGACCTGACGGAGGAGCAGCGCGGCCGTCTGCACCTGATGCCGACGTGCGGCACCCGCTACTACCGGTGGCTGGACGGGGACTGGCGGCAGGTCTACGCCGAGGACCTCAGCGAGGCCGACAAGGTCCGGGTCGTCGCCGCGCTCACCGAGTCGGCGCGGGCGCTCGACCTCTGGGAGCCGAGGACCTGGGGCGACATCATCGAGGACCGGGGCAGCCAGATCACCTTCTCGGCGCTGGGCCAGTCCGCGCCGCCGGCCGAGAAGTACGGCTGGGACCCGGACGGCAGCAAGAAGAAGCGGCTGCGGGACGCGGTCGCCGCGAAGCTTCCCGACCTGGAGGTCCGCGGCGGCGGCTCGACCTCGATCGACGTCACCCGCAAGGGCGTGGACAAGGCGTACGGCATGCGGAAGCTGCTGGAGTGCCTGGACCTGAAGATCGACAACGTGCTCTTCGTCGGTGACCGGCTCGACGTGGGCGGCAACGACTACCCGGTGAAGGCCATGGGCATCCGCTGTATCGCCGTCACCCGCTGGGAGGAGACGGCCGACTACGTGGAGAGCCTCGTCGACGAGCTGGTGAAGCTGCGGGCCGAGCCGGCCTGACCGCCGCCCGGGTCGAGGGGCGGCGGCCAGGGCGGGCCTCAGAGGGCGGCGCGGATCGCCTCGGCGAGCGTGGTCGGGGTGCGACCGAGCAGCCGGGCCAGGTCGTCGCCGACCTCCAGCTCGCCCTGGGCGAGGCCCCGATCGCCGTCGGCGAGCACGGCCGCGTACCCCTCGGGCAGGCCGGCCGCGACCAGCAGTTCGGTGTACTTGTCCACGGGCAGGTCGAGGTAGCTGACCGTGGCGCCGGCCTGCCGGGAGATCTCGGCGGCCAGCTCGGTCAGGGTGAACGGCGAGCCGCCCAGCTCGTACACCTTGCCGGCCTGACCCTCCGTGGTGAGCACCGCCGCCGCGGCCTCGGCGTAGTCCGCGCGGGTGGCGGCGCTGACCCGCCCGTCGCCCGCCGCGCCCGCCACCCCATGCTGGAGGTACGTGGGGAGCTGTCCGGTGTAGTTCTCCAGGTACCAGCTGTTGCGCAGGAAGACGTACGGCAGCCCGGAGTCCTTGATCAGCTGCTCGGTCGCCTTGTGCTCGGCGGCGAGCACCAGGCTGGAGGTGTCCGCGTTGGCGATGCTGGTGTAGACGACCAGCCCGACGCCGGCCTCCTTGGCGGCGGTGACCACGTTGCCGTGCTGCACCACCCGCTTGCCGACCTCGCTGCCAGAGACGAACATGAGCTTCTCGGCGCCCGCGAAGGCCGCCTGGAGCGACCCTGGGTCGTCGTAGTCGGCCCGCTGGGTGACCACGCCCAGCTCCGCGAGGCCGGCGAGCCGGTCGACGTCCCGGCCGACCGCCACGATCTGGTCGGCGGACACGCCCCGGTCGAGCAGCGAGGAGATGATCAGGCGGCCGAGTGGGCCGGTGGCACCGGTGACGACGATGGACATGAGCACTCCCTGTTGGTGGCGACGTCAACTGTCTTCCCTCGCCAACGGGAACAACTCCTCCTTACTTCCCGTTGGAGAGTAGGCACCTTCAAGTTCGGTACGCACTGAAAGAGAGCGACCACGTGCAGGCGGACCCGTTCAACCGGAACTGCGGCAGCCGGAAGGTCCTGGACCGGATCGGCGACCGCTGGAGCGTGCTGGTCGTGCTCACCCTCGCCGGCGGCGACAAGCGCTACGGCGAGGTGGCCGAGCGGATCGACGGGATCAGCCAGAAGATGCTCACCCAGACCCTGCGCGGCCTGGAGCGCGACGGCATCGTCACCCGCACGGTGCACGCCAGCGTGCCGCCGCGGGTCGACTACGCGCTCACCGACCTCGGCCGCAGCCTGCTCGACCTGGTCGCCGGCCTGGAGGCGTGGGCCACCACCCACCTGACTGAGGTGGAGGCCGCCCGGGCCCGCTACGACGCGCGGGGCTAGTTCCGGAACCGGGCCGAGTCTGGCGGGATCGGTGTCGATGCGGTAGGAACGCGCAGAGAGCGCTCTCCGTCCCCATCACCGAACAGGCAGACAGATGAGACCACTCGACCCCTCCCGCCGCCGCTTCCTCGCCCTCACCGCCGCCTCGGCGGCGTCGGTCACCGCCCTCGGGCTCCCGGCCGTGCCCGCCGCCGCGTCCCCGGCCGGCCACGGCCACGGCGACGGCGCCGAGCCCGACTTCGGCCCCAACGTCTTCGTGTACGACCCGGCCACGCCGGTCGAGGAGATCCAGTCCACCCTGGACCGGCTCTTCGCCGGCCAGGAGCACAACGAGATGGGCCTCGACCGCTACGCCGTGCTGTTCAAGCCCGGCCGGTACGAGGTGAACGCCCGGCTCGGCTACTACACGACGGTGGCCGGCCTCGGCGCGCACCCCGACGACGTGGAGATCCACGGCGCGGTACGGGTCATCGGCCAGCCCGACCCGAACTCCCCGGCCGGCATCTCCGCGCTGACCAACTTCTGGCGCTCGGCCGAGAACCTCGCCGTCACCCCGACCGACTGGTCGAACCAGTGGGCCGTCTCCCAGGCGTCCCCGATGCGCCGGGTGCACATCAAGGGCATCCTCTGGCTGGAACCCGGCAACGGCGGCTACTCCAGCGGCGGCTACATCGCCGACTCCAAGGTGGACGGCATCACCATCAACGGCTCCCAGCAGCAGTGGCTGACCCGGGACAGCGAACTCGGCGGCGACTGGACCAACGGGGTCTGGAACCAGGTCTTCTCCGGCGTCGTCGGCGCGCCCGCGCAGGGCTTCCCGGACCCGCCGTACACGACGCTGCCGACCAGCCCGGTGACCCGGGAGAAGCCGTACCTCTTCGTGGACGGCGCGGGCCGCTGGCGGGTGGCCGTTCCCCGGCTGCGCCGCGACACCGCCGGCACCACCTGGGCCGCCGGCGCCCCGCCGGTGCCCTCGCTGCCGCTGTCCGACTTCTTCATCGCCAAGCCCACCGACTCGGCCAAGCGGATCAACCAGGAGCTCTCGCGGGGGCGGCACCTGCTACTCACCCCGGGCGTCTACCGCCTGGACCGGGCGCTGCGGGTCAAGCGTCCGGACACCGTCGTGCTCGGCCTCGGCATGCCGAGCCTCGCCCCGACCACCGGTGACGCCGCCCTGCGGATCGAGGACGTGGACGGCGTCCGCATCGCCGGGGTGCTGGTCGACGCCGGGCCGGTCGAGTCGGAGGTGCTCGTCGAGGTCGGCAAGCGGCACAGCCACCGGTCGCACGCCGGCAACCCCATCTCGCTCCAGGACGTCTTCTTCCGCATTGGCGGCCCGTACGCCGGCCGGGCGGTGACCAGCCTCGTGGTGAACAGCCGGCACACCCTGATCGACAACATCTGGGCCTGGCGCGGCGACCACGGCAGGCCGGGCACCATCGGCTGGACCGTGAACACCGCGGCCACCGGCGTGGTGGTCAACGGCGACGACGTGACCGCGTACGGGCTCTTCGTCGAGCACTACCAGCGCTGGCAGACCATCTGGAATGGCGAGCGCGGCCGGACCGTCTTCTACCAGAGCGAGTTGCCCTACGACCCGCCCAGCCAGGCGGCCTGGCGCAGCCCGACCGGCAACGGCTGGGCCTCCTACAAGGTCGCCAACCACGTGCGCGAGCACGAGGCGTGGGGGCTGGGCGTCTACTCGTACTTCAACCAGCAGGTGGACATCCGCTGCGACCGGGCCATCGAGGCGCCCCGGCGGGCCGGCGTGCGGTTCCACGACGCGATCACCGTGTTCCTGGACGGCAGCGGCGGCATCGAGCGCACCGTCAACGAGGCCGGCACCCCGGTGGTCGGCTCGTACGGCACCAGCCCGGTGGTCAACTACCCCTGATCCGCCGATCAGTACCACCGGCCGGCCGCGCCCGCGGCCGGCCGGTGGTGGCTCCAGCGATGTAACGAGATTTCGCCGGAACACGCTGCGCCCGTTACCCGGTGCGGGGTGGGATTCCCGGTCATAGGCTCCCGTACATCGAGGACCGGCGGCATCGCGGCCACCCGTGAGGGGGCGACGGACGCGATCGAGGGGGCGCGTCCGGCGCCGCCGCCGTCCCGCCACCAGATCCTGAACCGGAGGACTCTTTGCGTCGTTCCGCACTTCTCGCCTCAATGACCACCGCGGCGGTCGCGGCGGTCCTGGCCGCCGCCGCACCGGCATCGGCCATCAACACCTACAACGCCCAGCCCGCGCCGGAGCGCACCGAGGTCGGCGCCATGCTGGCCCTCTGGGACCGCGACGGCGACGGCGTCTCGGAGACCGTCGACTGGTACTGCTCCGGCACCATGGTCGACCGGAACACCTTCCTCACCGCCGCGCACTGCACCACCGACTGGTCACCCGGCGTGCGCTTCTACGTCTCCTTGGCCCAGGACGTGCAGGGCGCGCTCGACGCGGCCAAGGCCGCGGGGCTGACCCCGGCGCAGACCGCCGCCACGGTCGGCGTCGAGGGCACCGCACACACCAGCCCGGACTACCCCGGCAACTCCGCCGACGCGCACGACATCGCCGTCATCGAGTTCTCCGACGGCCAGGCCGCCGACCTGGCGAGCCGGTGGTCGTTCACCCCGGCGACGCTGCCCGCCGCCGGCCAGCTCGACGCGCAGGGCTCCCGGGCCCTCGACGCCGCGACCTGGGTGGTGGCCGGTTACGGCACCGAGGAGGCCGTGCGCGGCCCGGGCGGGCAGACCCACACCGGCGGTGGCGTCCGGAACAAGGCCGAGGTCGGCTTCAACGCGTTGAACAAGACCTGGGTGCGGCTGGCCATGAACGAGAGCCGCGGCTACGGCGGCGCCTGCTACGGCGACTCCGGCGGGCCGAACTTCGTCACGCTCGGCGGGCAGCGGGTGCTGGCCGCCACCACCATCACCGGCGACGGCCCCTGCTACGCGACCAACGTGGCGTACCGGCTGGACGCCCCGACCGCGCGGGACTTCCTCGACGAGTTCGTCGACCTGCCCTGACCTGGGGCGCGACCGGCGGCCGGCGGGGTCACCCCGCCGGCCGCCCCCGTTCGTCGGCCCCCCGCTCAGGCGGGAAGTTGCTCGGCGCGGGTGACCACCTGGTCGATCAGGCCGTAGTCACGGGCCTGCTCGGCGGTGAACCAGCGGTCCCGGTCCCAGTCGCGCTGGATCTCGTCCAGCGTGTGCCCACTGTGCTGGGCGATCAGCTCCTGCATGGTCCGCTTCACGTGCAGCATGTTCTCCGCCTGGATGGTGATGTCGGCGGCTGTGCCGCCCATCCCGCCGGACGGCTGGTGCATCATCACCCGCGAGTGCGGCAGCGCGAACCGCTTCCCGGCCGCGCCGGCGCAGAGCAGGAACTGCCCCATCGAGCCGGCCATCCCGAGGGCCAGCGTGGCCACGTCGTTCTTGACGTAGCGCATGGTGTCGTAGACGGCCATCCCGGCGCTGACCGAGCCGCCCGGGGAGTTGATGTAGAGGAAGATGTCCCGCTCCGGGTCCTCGGCGGCCAGCAGCAGGATCTGCGCGCAGATCTGGTTGGCCGAGGCGTCGGTGACCTCGGTGCCGAGGAAGATGATCCGCTCCTTGAGCAGCTTCTCGAAGACCCGGTCGCCGAGGGTCGGTTGCCCCTCGTCCAGCATCCAGATGCCGTATCCCATGACCTGACCACCCTCCGTGCCGCCGGCGGGCGAGGGACCGCCCGGCAACCGGCGGTCTCCAGCCTCCGGCGGCCGGTGCCCCACGGCCCAGGGTTTCTGCCGGGGGCAGATCCGCCGTGGGCAGAACCGGCCGGGCCTAGGCGGCGGTCAGCCGCCGCCGGCCGGCCCGGGCCCGCCGCCGGGCCAGCGTGACGGAGGTACGCGGACGGGGGCGGGCGGCCGGCGCGGAGGGGATCAGCCAGATCCGGGTGCCGGTGCCGAACGCCGTGGGGGAGCCGTACCCGAGTTCCGGGCCGACCGGCGCGGGCGCGGTGCCGGGCAGCCGCAGCGCCCCGCCGAGCAGGGGGGTCGGTGCGACCGGCCGCCGGGTGGCGTGCAGCCGCGGCCCGCCGGCCCGGAGCTGCGGCCCGGTCCGGGTGGCCGGCACCCGGTCGAGCCGGGCCAGCGTCACCCCGGAGGTCACCGGCGCCCGCCGCTCGACCCGGCGCAGCTCGTCGCGGGCCTCTTCGAGCAGGTCGGAGAGGTGGATGCCGAGGGCCCGGCAGATCGCCGCCAGCACCTCGGAGGAGGCCTCCTTGCGGCCGCGTTCCACCTCGGAGAGGTAGGGCAGGGAGACGCCGGCCGCCAGCGCCACCTCGCGCAGGGTGCGGCCCTGACGCAGGCGTACCCGGCGGAGCACCCCACCGATCACCCGTCGCAGCAACGACATGCGGGCCTCCTCGCGCTCGTCGTCCCCCGGACGTCCCCATCATGCCCCGTCCGGGCGACGGAGAGCGGCCCGGTCGGCCCCCGTGATGCCGACCGGGTCCCTCCGGGTTCAGCGCCAGACCACCGCCCGGCCGTGCCAGCTCGGGGAGAGGTAGTCCACACCTGACCGACGATCACGCCCTGGTCGTTCACGTTGATCGCCCGGCTGCCCACCGCGTCCCTCGGCAATGGCAGCAGCTGCGAGCGTGCCGACGGGTCGGGCCAGATCATCGCCCGGTCGCCGTGGCCCTCGGTGCCGATCACCAGGCCCGAGTCGTTGACGGCCTGGGCGGTGGGGGAGACGGCGGTGACCGGGTGACCCCGTCCTGCCAGACGAACGCCTGGTGGTCGTCGGGCGCCGGGTCGTCCCAGTCCTGCCAGCCGTGGGTGCCCGCGACCATGCCCGCCTCGTTCACCGCGGTCGCGCTCGCTCCGGGCGGCACGTCGATGGTGCGCCCCGGTGTCCCCGGTCCGGACGAAGGCTCGGCGGCCGGAGAAGCTGTCGGTGACGTGGTAGACGCCGACCATCCGGTCGCCGGCCGTGTCGTACGCGATGGAGAAGATCCCGCCGGTCAGGCCGAGATCCTGGATGCGCCCGTCCACCCACGCGCGTGGCCAGTGCCGTACGTGTCCGCATTCGGGTTCTCCCTCGTCAGGACGGTTCGGTCCCCCGAGTCTCACTTGCCACGACGGTGATGAATGTGACGAGATCCTTACCGTTGGTGCATCCGCTCGGTGGTCGTCGCCCCGGCCGGCCGGATCCCGGCGTACCCGCTATGTTGTGGGCGTGCAGGCGACGGTGGCGGAGCAGGGCCGACGGTGATCCATTTTCCCGCGCAACGGCGGGGGCCGCTGAGCGCGCTGAGTCTGCGCCTGCTCGCCGCCCTGGGCCTGGTCCTCGCCGTGGTGGCGGCGGTCTGGATCGACCGCGACGGCTACCGCGACGTCAACGAGGACGGCCTCACCCTCCTCGACTGCTTCTACTACGCGGTGGTCTCGCTCTCCACCACGGGCTACGGCGACATCACCCCGGCGGCCTCCTCGGCGCGCCTCGTGAACGTCCTGTTCGTCACCCCCGCCCGGGTGCTCTTCCTGATCATCCTGGTCGGCACCACCCTGGAAGTCCTGACCGAGCAGTACCGGACCGGGCGTCGCCTGAATCGGTGGAGGAGAGTCGTGAAGGACCACGTGATCATCTGCGGCTACGGCACCAAGGGCCGTAGCGCCGTCTCCGCACTGCTGGAGAACGGTCTGGACAAGTCCAAGATCGTGGTGGTCGAGCGGAGTGGCGCGGCGCTGCGGCAGGCCACCTCGGCCGGGCTGGTCGCCATCGAGGGCTCGGCCACCCGCTCGTCGGTGCTGGAGGAGGCGCACGTCCGCACCGCCAAGTCGGTCATCATCGCGACCGACAGCGACGACGCCTCGGTGCTGGTGGCGCTCACCGTCCGGCAGCTCACCGCCGGCCAGGTGCGGATCATCGCGGCGGTCCGGGAGGCGGAGAACGCGCCGCTGCTCAAGCAGAGCGGGGCGCACCACGTGATCGTCTCCTCGGCGACGGCCGGCCGCCTGCTCGGCCTGTCCACCTCCGCGCCGCCGCTGATCGACGTGGTGGAGGACCTGCTCACCCCCGGCCAGGGCATGGCGCTGGCCATGCGCTCGGCCGAGCGCAGCGAGGTGGGCCGGTCGCCCCGTGAGCTGGAGTCGCTCGTCATCGCCCTGGTCCGCCGGGGCAAGGTGGTCGCGCTGAACGACAAAGCCGGCGCCGTGATCGAGACCGGCGACATGCTGGTCCACGTGCGGGACGACCGGCCGCAGTCCGCGACGACGGTCTGACCTCTCCCCGACCCGCCCGCCGGCCCGGCGCTCAGCAGCTGGGGTCCGGCTCGTCGCCGGACTCCTCGGCGCAGATCACCTGGCGGCCGCTGGTCGCCCGGCGGAGCAGTTCGTAGAGGGTGTCCCGCTGGGCCGGCTTCAGCGCGCCGAGCACCTCGTCCTCGACCCCGGCCAGGGCGCACTCGGCCTCACGGAGCCGCTTCGCGCCCGCCGCGGTGAGGCTCACCACGTGGCGCCGGCGGTCCTCGGGGGACCGCCGCCGCTCGACCAGGCCCTCCGCCTCCAGGTCGTTGAGCAGCCCGACCACGTTGGTGCCGTCGATCTGCAGCGTGCCGGCCAGCGCCTGCTGGCTGATGCCGCCCGACTCCCGCAGCACGGTGAGCGCGACGAGGTGCCGGGGGCGCAGGCCCAGGGGCGCCAGCACCGACTCGGAGCGCAGCCGCATCCGCCGGGCCAGATGGTCGAGCAGCGGCCCGGAGCGGTGCTCCGACTCCTCGACCGGCACGGCTGGCATGTGACCCAGTTTACGCACGGCGTGGAACATCGGCCTGCTATAAATGGTTGGCGTTACACAAACGAGCCGTGGAGGGTTAATCACATGGCACACCTGCTGTACATCGACTCCAGCATCCGGGGCGAGCACTCGGTCAGCCGGCGGCTCACCGCCCGCGCCGCCGCCGCGTGGCGCGCCGCCCACCCGGGTGGCACGGTCACCCACCGCGACCTCGGCCGGGAGCCGCTGCCCCACCTCGACGAGGCCGGTGGCCTCGCGCGGATGGTGCCGGCGGAGCAGCACACCCCGGCGCAGCGCGCGTCCTGGCAGCTGAGCGAGCGGCTGGTGGACGAGGTGAAGCGGGCCGACACGATCCTGCTCGGCCTCCCGCTCTACAACTACGGCGCGCCGAGCAGCGTGAAGACCTGGGTCGACCACCTCATCGCGCCCGGCATCGCGTACGACCCGGCCACCGGGGGCGGCCTGCTGGGCGGGCGCGAGTTCATCGTGCTGGGCACCCGGGGCGGCGGCTACGGCCCGGGCACCCCGCGCGAGGGCTGGGACCACGCCGAGCCCTGGCTGCCGCACGGCCTGTCGATGACCGGCATGGAGCCGCGCTTCATCTCGGCCGAGCTGACCCTGGCGCCGGTCACCCCGGCCATGGCCGAGCTGATCCCGCTGCACGAGCAGAGCCTCGCGGCGGCCGAGCGGGCCATCGACGAGCTGTGGGTGCCGGCTGCCGCGGTGGCCTGACCGACGACGACAAAGGGCGGGCCGTCCCCTCGGGGAACGGCCCGCCCTTCCGGTCGTCAGGGACGCGTCAGAGGATCGTCCAGGTGTCGCCGGCCGACAGCAGGCCGGCCAGCTGCTGCTCGGGAGTCTGGTCGACGCCGGCCTTCGCCGCCGCCACCTGCTCCTGCACCGCCCGGTCGTAGGAGGAGCGGGTCACCGAGCGGAACACGCCGATCGGGGTGTTGCGCAGGTCCAGACCGGGCAGCCGGGACAGCGCGAAGGCGTACGCCGGGTCGGCGACCCCCGCGTCGTGCACCACGATCTCCCCGGCCGGGGTGCCCGCGGTCTCCCGGACCTCCAGCCCGAAGCCACCCGGCGGGTGGACGACGCAGAACTGGCCGTCCTTGCCGAAGGTGATCGGCTGCCCGTGCTCCAGCCGGATGAGGAAGTCGTCCCGGCTGGCCGGCTCCTTGAGCGGGTCGAACGCGCCGTCGTTGAAGATGTTGCAGTTCTGGTAGATCTCCACGAACGCGGAGCCCTCGTGCTCGGCGGCCGCCCGCAGCACCGACTGGAGGTGCTTGCGGTCCGAGTCGATGGTCCGGGCCACGAAGGTGGCCTCCGCGCCGAGCGCCAGCGACAGCGGGTTGAACGGGGCGTCCGCCGAGCCGACCGGCGTCGACTTGGTGACCTTGCCGATCTCGGAGGTCGGCGAGTACTGCCCCTTGGTCAGGCCGTAGATCCGGTTGTTGAACAGCAGGATCTTGAGGTTGACGTTGCGGCGCAGCGCGTGGATCAGGTGGTTGCCGCCGATGGAAAGGGCGTCGCCGTCACCGGTGACCACCCAGACCGACAGGTCCGGCCGGCTCACCGACAGGCCGGTGGCGATCGCCGGGGCGCGGCCGTGGATCGAGTGCATCCCGTAGGTGTTCATGTAGTACGGGAAGCGGGACGAGCAGCCGATGCCCGAGATGAAGACGACGTTCTCCCGGGGGATGTTCAGCTCCGGCATGAAGCCCTGGACGGCCGCCAGAATCGCGTAGTCGCCGCAGCCGGGGCACCAGCGCACCTCCTGGTCGGACTTGAAGTCCTTGGCGGTGAGCTTGAGGGCGACGGGCTCAGACATTCTTCAGGACCTCTTCCAGCATCGTCTCCAGCTCGGCAGCGGTGAACGGCAGGCCGCGGACCTGGTTGTAGCTGATCGCGTCGACCAGGTACTTCGCCCGGATCACGTGGGCGAGCTGGCCGAGGTTCATCTCGGGAATGACCACCCGGTCGTACGCGCGCAACACCTCGCCGAGGTTGGCCGGCATCGGGGCCAGGTGGCGCAGGTGCGCCTGGGCGACGGAGAGCCCGCGCTGCCGCAGGCCCCGGCAGGCCGCCCCGATCGGGCCGTACGTCGAGCCCCAGCCGAGCACCAGCACCCGGGCGTCGCCGTCCGGGTCCTCCACCTCGACGTCCGGCACCGGGATGGTCTCGATGCGGGCCGCCCGGGTGCGCACCATGAAGTCGTGGTTCGCCGGGTCGTACGAGATGTCGCCGGTCTTGTCGGCCTTCTCCAGGCCGCCGATCCGGTGCTCCAGTCCCGGGGTGCCCGGGATGGCCCACGGCCGGGCGAGGGTCTCCGGGTCCCGCAGGTACGGCAGGAAGGTGGTGCCGTCCTCGCCGTTGGGCCGGCTGGCGAACTCGACCCGCAGGTCGGGCAGGCTCTCCACGTCCGGCAGCAGCCACGGCTCGGAGCCGTTGGCCACGTAGTTGTCCGACAGCAGGAGCACCGGGGTGCGGTAGGTCAGCGCGATCCGGGCCGCCTCCAGGGCCGCGTGGAAGCAGTCCGCGGGCGACTTCGGCGCGATCACCGCGACGGGGGCCTCGCCGTGCCGGCCGTACAGGGCCATGTTGAGGTCGGCCTGCTCGGTCTTGGTGGGCATGCCGGTGGACGGCCCGGCACGCTGCACGTCGACGATGACCAGCGGCAGCTCCAGCGCCACGGCCAGCGAGATCGTCTCGCTCTTCAGCGCGACGCCCGGGCCGCTCGTGGTGGTGACGCCGAGCGAGCCGCCGTACGAGGCACCCAGCGCCGCGCCGACCGCCGCGATCTCGTCCTCGGCCTGCATGGTGACCACGCCGAGCTTCTTGTGCTTGCTCAGCTCGTGCAGGATGTCCGACGCCGGGGTGATCGGGTACGCACCCAGGAAGACCGGCAGCCCGGAGCGGACGCCGGCGGCCACCAGGCCCAGGGACAGCGCCGCGTTGCCGGTGATGTTCCGGTAGGTGCCCGGCAGCATCTTCGCCGGCTTGACCTCGTAGCGGACGGAGAAGTCCTCGGTGGTCTCGCCGAAGTTCCAGCCGGCCCGGAAGGCGGCCACGTTCGCCGCGACCAGCTCGGGGCGGGCCGCGAACTTGCGCTCAAGGAAGCGCAGCGTCGACTCGTACGGGCGCGAGTACATCCAGCTCAGCAGGCCGAGCGCGAACATGTTCTTGGCCCGCTCGGCGTCCTTCTTGGACACCTCGTGCTCGGCGAGGGCGCCGATCGTCATCGAGGTCAGGGCGACCGGGTGCACCACGTAGCCGGCGAGGGAGTCGTCGTCGAGGGGGCTGGTCGCATAGCCCACCTTGGCCAGGTTGCGCCGGGTGAACTCGTCGGTGTTGACGATGATGTCCGCGCCGCGCGGCAGGTCGGTCAGGTTGGCCTTGAGCGCGGCCGGGTTCATCGCCACCAGCACGTTCGGCGCGTCGCCGGGGGTGAGGATGTCGTAGTCGGCGAAGTGCACCTGGAAACTCGACACGCCCGGCAGAGTGCCGGCGGGGGCGCGGATCTCGGCCGGGAAGTTGGGCAACGTGGAGATGTCGTTGCCCAGCTGCGCCGTCTCCGAGGTGAACCGGTCACCGGTGAGCTGCATGCCGTCGCCCGAGTCGCCGGCGAACCGGATGACCACCCGGTCCAGTTGACGGATCTGCTTGGTCACGCCCGCACCTCGCTTCGCTGAGCGCCGTCGCACGGGCGGCTGAACGTGATGGTGACTCCGCCTTGCCCGGCCACGTGCCCTCCTAGACGCGCTGCTGCCGCCGGCCGTCCGTCGATTGGTCCGACCCGCTTCATCTCTCACGTCAGAGCCTACGTCGGTCCCTTAGGGCAACCTTGGTGGAGGTCCGACGTGTGGGACCTGATCGGGCCGGTGTATGCCCGGCTTTGCGGTGTTTAGTACCGCGGCCCGTAATTCAGATCACCGCAACCTGCCGGACGCATCCGTCCCTCACTCCTCGGCGGGGCGGGCGACCGGGTCCACGGCCGCGGCGCCCATGCGCCGGCGCAGCGAGGTGGTCGCCAGGGCCAGCGCGAGCACCACCAGCAGTCCGGAGACCCCGATCAGGGTCACCGCAGTCCGGTGCACCGAGGTGACGTCGTCGTCGTCGGTGGCCGGCGCGCGGGCGGCCACCACGCCCTGCGATCCGGTCGGGGCGGGCGTACCGGCCGGCGGCGTGGCCAGCGCGGCCGCGGCGGTGATCCGGAAGCTCATCTGCACCTGCCGGTCGCGGCCGCTGCGCGGGTCCAACCGACCGACGACGGCGCCGGCCAGGGGGGCCCGGCGCTGGGCCTCCGCCGAGGCGGTCACCGGGAGGCTCAGGCTGACGGTCCGGCCGGCCGGGACTGTGCCCAGCTCGCACCGGGTCCGGTCGGGGCCCGCCGGGGCGCAGCCGGCCGGCGGATCGGTGACCGTCACTCCCGCCGGGAGGACCACGTCGACCCGGCCGGCGGCGTCGACCTTGCCGGTGTTGCCGAGGCGCACGCCCAGGGTGCTCGGCGCGCCGCTGATGTCGAACAGCACCTCGTCGGCGCGGAGCGAGATGCCGGGCACCGGCGGTCCCGGCGGGAAGAGGACCGCGAAGCCCTCGTCGTCCCCGGCCGTGCCGGCCACCCCGGGCGCGGTGGCGGTGACCTGGACCGACCCGCTCAGCGGCATGGACCGCCAGGCGGTGCCGGCGACCCGGACGCGGATCGAGGCGCGGAACTGGGCGCCCGCGGCGGTGGTCCATCCGCCGCAGCGGTGGCTGCCGCCGCCGGCGGCGGCGCAGCCCGGGGTGCCGGCGTCGGTCAGGCCGGGCGGCAGGGTGTAGCCGAGGCGGATCAGTTCCGGCCGGCTCCCGGTGTTGGTCACTGTCACCCGCAGCGTGGTCACCGTGCTGTCCGCGTTCCAGTAGGCCGGCGTCAGCACGACGTCATCGGTGGTGACCCGCACGCCGAGCGGGCTGCCCGCCGGCTGGCCCGGCGGGGGCGGGGCCGCGGGCGGCGGTCCGACCGGCGGGGGAGGCGGCGCGGTGGTGGTGGGGGCCGTGGTGGTGGGCACCGGTTCGGGGGCCGTGGTCGTCGGCGCCGGCGGGGTGGTGACCGGTGCCGGCGGCGTCGTCGTCGGCACCTCCTGCGTCGGCGGCGGGCTGGTGGGCACCGGCTCCGTGGTGGTGGGGTCCACGGTCGGTGTCGCCTCGGTCGGGTCGGTGCCGGGGTCGCCGGCCGGCTCGCCCGGGTCGCCCGGATCGGCCGCCCGGGCCACGGCGGTCACGGTCGGCGAGGCGTCCGCCCAGGCCGGCCCCACCGCGACGGCCGCCACGATCCCGGTGAGCAGCGCGGGTACGAGCAGCGCGGGAGTGCCTCGGAGCGCGGCGCGCCGAGCAGGCCGTACGCGGGGGCGGGCCATCTGTCCTCCGTGACGCTCAGTGAGGTCTCATTATTTGGCAACAGTTGCCTTCATGCACTAGTCCCGAAAGGAAACGAATCCGTAACGTGTCCGACGCGGTCCGACCGCCCGACCGGTAGGCTCCCGACCGTGACCGGTTACCTCGGCTCGTACGCCACGCTCGGTCTCCTGCTCCTTGCCGCCGTGCTCTTCTTCGTTACGGCGTTCTCGGCCAATCGGGTGTTACGTCCTGGCCGTCCGGCCGATCCCTGGGGCAAGCGGGCCAGCTACGAGTGCGGTCTCGACCCGGTCGGCGGCGACTGGGCGCAGATGCAGATCCGCTACTACGTCTACGCCTACCTGTACGTGCTCTTCGCCGCGGAGGCGGTCTTCCTCTTCCCCTGGGCGCTGGTCTTCGACCGGCCCGGGTTCGGGGTGACCACCGTGGTGGAGATGGGCGTCTTCGTCGCCGTGGTCGCGCTCGGCATCCTCTACGCCTGGCGCCGGAACATCCTCCGCTGGACCTGACCCGCTCAGGCCAGCCCGCGCCGGGTCAGGGCCGGTGGCCGGTCCCCCCGGATCGACGCCACCATGTCCAGCACCCGGCGGGTTTCGCGGACCTGGTGGGCGCGGAAGACCCGGGCGCCGAGCCAGGCCGAGACGGCGGTGGCCGCCAGGGTGCCCTCCAGCCGGTCGGGCACCGGAAGGTCCAGCGTCTCGCCGATGAAGTCCTTGTTCGACAGGGCCACCAGCAGCGGCCAGCCGGTGTCGGCCAGCTCGCCGAGCCGCCGGGTGATCTCCAACGAGTGCCGGGTGTTCTTGCCGAAGTCGTGCGCCGGGTCGATCAGGATGCCGTCCCGCCGTACGCCGAGGCCGGCCGCGCGGTCGGCGAGGCCGGTGACCGTCCCCACCACGTCGGCCACCACGTCGTCGAACGCGGCCCGGTGCGGCCGGGTCCGCGGGGCGAGCCCACCGGCGTGCGAGCAGACCAGCCCGGCGCCGGTCGCCGCGGCGACCCGGGCCAGCGCGGGGTCGGCTCCCGACCAGGTGTCGTTGAGCAGGTCGGCACCGGCCGCCACCGCCTCCACGGCCACCTCGGCACGCCAGGTGTCGATCGAGATGACCACGTCCGGGAAGGCGGCCCGCACCGCGGCGATGGTGTCCACCGTGCGGCGGATCTCCTCGGCCACGTCGACCTCGTCGCCCGGCCCGGCCTTCACCCCGCCGATGTCGATGATCTCGGCGCCCTCGGTCACCGCCCGCTCGACCGCGCGCAACGCGCTGTCCTGAGCGAACGTGGCACCCCGGTCGAAGAACGAGTCCGGCGTGCGGTTGACGATGGCCATCACGACGAGGTCGCCGGGGGAGAAGGTCCGCCCGCCGAGCCGCAGCGCCCCGGTCATGCCCGCCTCCTCCGCGCCGATCTTCCACCGGTCGCCCCCGACGCTATCCGGTCCCGCCCGGCCCGGGCCGCGCGGCGTCGCCGTCCCCGGCCGTCCTGACGAGCCGGGCGGCGGCGATTCCGATCGGAGGCGGCGGAGGGCTCGCCCGATCCCCGCCCGCATGCCACGATCTCCCCATGGGTGAGGTTCTGCTCCTCTTGGTCGTCGCGCTGACCGTGGCGGCGGTGGTGTTCGGGGTGACGGTGCTGGTCTCCGGGCGGGATCCGGGCCTGGCGCCGGCCGAGCCGGACGGCCGGGCCGTGCCCCTGCCCGGCAGCCGCCCGCTGGACGAGTCGGACGTCGCCGAGGTGCGCTTCGACACCGCGCTGCGCGGCTACCGGATGGCGCAGGTCGACGCGGCGATGCGCCGGGCCGCCTACGACATCGGCTACAAGACCGAGCTGATCGGCGTGCTGGAGGCCGAGAACGCGGCCCTCCGCGAGGGTCGGATCGAGGAGGCCGACGCGCTGCGCCTGGCCCGCGCCGAGGCCGCCGCGACCGGTTCGGATTCCGAGGCCCCCGTCCCGCCGGCGGCGGCCGACCCGCCCGCCGCCGCGCCGCTCAGCGCCGAGGCCGGCGTGGCCGAGGCCCCGGCCGCGGCCGCCGTCGAGGACGTGGCCACGCTGCCGTCCGCCGCCGCCCCCGCGGCGCCCGGCGGCGGGCCGGCCCCCGTCGCCCCGGTGGCGACCCCCGTCGACCGGACCCCGCCCGAGGTCGGCCTCCGGCCGCCCACCGACGACCCGACCGCCACCCCGACCGACCGCGACCCCACCGCGGGGGCCGCCCGCGACGCCGATCCGACCGTGGCGGCCGCGCGCGACGACGACCCGACGGCCGACGCCGACACCGACCGGGAGCGCGGGCCCGTCGTCCGCTCGGAGTCCGCGTGACCGGCGCGGACGGTGTGCCCGGCTTCGCCGAGGCAGCGCAGCCCGGTGCCGCCGAGGTCACCGCGTCGGTGATCGTCGAAGCGCCGGCCGAGCGCGTCTTTGCCGCGCTGACCGCCTGGGAGCGGCAGTCCGACTGGATCCCGCTCACCACCGTGCGGGTGGTCGAGGGGGACGGCGGCGAGGGGAGCCTGGTCGAGGCGGTGACCACGCTCGGCCCGGCCGTGCTCCGCGACGAGATGCGGGTGGTCCGGGTGGACGCGCCGTACGAGGTCGGCGTGGTGCACTGCGGCAAGCTGCTGCGCGGGCCCGGTGTCCTGCGCTGCACCCCCATGGAGCGGGACCGGACGCAGGTGGTCTGGCACGAGTGGTTCCACCTGCCGGGCGGGCCGGCCGGCCGGGTGGCCTGGCCGGTGCTCTGGCCCGGCTCGAAGTTCAGCCTGACCCAGGCGTTGAAGAAGTTCGCCCGGCTGGTCGAGCAGGGCCGGCTGCCCTGACCCCCGGCCGCCGCCGGTTGTCGGTGGCCTGACCTACCGTGTACGGCGTGACTGACCTGGTGACCGGCGCCGACGGGCTGCCCCGCTGCGCCTGGGGGGCGAGCACCCCGGACTACGCCGTCTACCACGACGAGGAGTGGGGCCGGCCGCTGCGCGGCGACGACGCGCTCTACGAGCGGCTGACGCTGGAGGCGTTCCAGTCCGGCCTGTCCTGGCTGACCATCCTGCGCAAGCGGCCCGCGTTCCGGCTCGCCTTCGACGAGTTCCGCATCGACAAGGTCGCCGGCTACGGCGAGGCCGACGTGGCCCGGTTGCTGGCCGACGCGGGGATCGTTCGCAACCGGGCCAAGGTCGAGGCGG
>NZ_JBEXGL010000039.1:0-33691 GCF_040607315.1 Micromonospora sp. NPDC005305
TTGGCGCGCCGGGCCGCCCGCGGCCGTGGCGGGGGGGCGCGCCGGCCGCCACCGGGCGGCCGGCGCGCGGACCGGCGGCGCTCCTGGTCGGGGCGCGCTACCGGCGCCCGCTCAGGCCCGCCGTTCCTGGTAGACGTCCGGGACGCCGTCGCCGTCGGAGTCGCGGCTCTCCCGCTCGCTGATCCGCCGGTAGACCCGGTTGCGCCGGATCAGCACCACCGAGGCCAGGCCGGCCGAGACCAGCGAGCCGAGCAGCACGGCCGCCTTCACCCGCTCGTCCTCGGGGCTGCCCGGCCCGAACGCCAGCTCGCCGATGAGCAGCGACACGGTGAAGCCGATGCCGGCCAGCAGGGCCAGCCCCGCCAGGTCCGCCCAGGTGATCTCCTCGTCGAGTTCGGCCCGGGTGAACCGGGCCAGGAGGAACGTCGAGCCGAACACCCCGACCGCCTTGCCCAGCACGAGCCCGGCCGCCACGCCGAGGACCACCGGGTCGGTGAGGACCGCGGCCGGGTCGACGTCGACCAGGGACACCCCGGCGGCGAAGAACGCGAAGACCGGCACCGCGAGTGCCGCGGAGACGGGCCGCCACCGGTGCTCCAGCCGCTCGGCCAGCCCCGGTCCGCCGCCACCGGACGGCCGCACGGGCACGGTGAAGCCGAGCAGCACCCCGGCCACCGTGGCGTGCACGCCGGACGCGTGCACGAGCGCCCAGGCGGTCACCGCGAGCGGGAGCAGCGCCCACCACCAGGTGGGCCGGCGCCGCACCAGCAGGGCGAAGGCGGCGATCGGCAGCACCGCGCCGAGCAGGGGCAGCGGGTGGAAGCCGGCGGTGTAGAAGACCGCGATGATGACGATCGCGAAGAGGTCGTCGACCACCGCGAGGGTGAGCAGGAAGGCCCGCAGTCCCTGCGGCAGGTGTGAGCTGACCACCGCGAGCACGGCGAGCGCGAAGGCGATGTCGGTGGCCGTGGGGATGGCCCAGCCGCGCAGGCCCGCACCGCCGGCGGCGAGCGTCACGGTGACGTAGACCAGCGCCGGCACGACCATGCCGCCCAGCGCGGCCACCACCGGCAGCGCCGCGCGGCGCGGGTCGCGCAGGTCGCCGGCCACGAACTCCCGCTTGAGCTCCAGGCCGGCCACGAAGAAGAAGATCGCCAGCAGGCCGTCGGCGGCCCAGGCGGCGAGGCTGAGGTCCAGGTGCAGCCCGGCCCCACCCGGCCACGGCACCCACGCTCCGAGGTCGGCGTACGCGGCCCGCCAGGGGGAGTTCGCCCAGAGCAGGGCGATCAGCGCGCCGAGCAGGAGCAGCCCGCCGCCGACGGTCTCGGCGCGCAGCACGTCGGCCAGGAAGCGGGCCTCCGGCCAGGACCGGCGGGACAGCAGGCGGGGGGACGGCGGGAGGCGCTCGGTCATGCGGCGTCCGTTCCGGGAGAAGGGTCGGCGGAGTCCTCGCCGACCAGACTTCCCGGCACACCGCTGTCGACCCTATCCGGCCGCCCGCCGGGCCGCACCACGCGGACGAGTCCGGCGTTAACAGGAGGAGGGCCGCCTCACCGGCGGCCTGACGATCCATGGGTTGCCGGGATAAGTGCGCCGAATTGGAAGGATTTAGACCGTCTGTGCGGTTCTGATCGTTTACATTCTTCGAGTCGCTTACCGTCATGTATAGGCGTTTTTGATCCTGGCACGCGTACTGGGGTTTCTAGGGGGGCTTTCGTGCAGTTTCATCGGCAGACCGGCGAGTCGCGAGGGGGAGCGTGATGGACGTTCTCGGTTATCTGCGCCTGGTCCGACGCCACTGGTGGATCGTGCTGGTCACGGTGATGGTCGCCCTGGGCACCGCCGCCCTCGTGACGGTCCGGACGGCGCCCCGTTACGAGGCCTCGGTGACCTTCTTCGTCACCACGCCGAGCCAGGGCGTCACCGACGCCTACCAGGGCAGCCTCTTCCTCCAGCAGCGGGTCAAGTCCTACGGTGACCTGCTCACCAGCGACCGGCTGGCGCAGAGCGTCGTCGCCGAGGCCCCGCTCGGGCTCACCGCCGACCAGGTGCAGCGCCGGATCACCACCTCCACGGAGACCGGGACGGTGCTGCTGAAGGCCACCGTCACCGACACCGACCAGACCCGGGCGTTGAAGACCACCGAGACGCTCTCGGCGAAGTTCATCGAGCTGGTGCAGAAGGTGGAGACGCCGCCGGACGGCAAGGCGCCGCCCATCAAGCTCGAGGTGGTCAGCGGTCCCCGGGTGACCTCCAGCCCGGTCTCGCCGCAGCCGGTGCGGAACCTGGTCCTCGGCGGCCTGCTGGGGCTGCTGCTCGGGGCGGGGCTGGCCGTGCTGCGAGGGCTGGCGGACGTCCGGATGCGGGACGCCGCCGCGCTCCAGCGGGTCACCGGCAGCCCGCTGCTGGGCGAGATCCCGTTCGAGTCCGGGGCCAAGGCGGCCCCGCTGATCGTCGGCGAGGCGGCCAACTCGCCGCGCGCCGAGGCGGTCCGCAAGCTGCGGACCAACCTGCGCTTCGTCGACGTGCACGAGCCCGCCCGGGTCATCGCGGTCACCAGCGCGCTGCAGGGCGAGGGAAAGACCACGATGGCCTGCAACACCGCCATCGCCCTCGCCGAGGCCGGCTGGCGGGTGCTGCTCATCGACGCCGACCTGCGCCGTCCCAAGGTCGCCGACTACCTCGGCCTCGACGGCGGGGTGGGGCTCACCGACGTGCTGGTCGGCGACGTCCAGGTCGGCGACGTGGTGCAGCGGTGGGGCGACAAGTCGCTGCTGGTGCTGCCCAGCGGCGCCACCCCGCCCAACCCCAGCGAGCTGCTCGGCTCCAAGGCGATGGCCGACCTGCTGGTGGCGCTGCGCGAGTCGGCGGACATCGTGGTCATCGACACCGCACCGCTGCTCGCGGTCACCGACGGCGTCGTGGTGGCCGTGCAGGCCGACGGCGCGCTGCTGATCACCCAGCAGGGGCGGACCTCGCGCAGCCAGGTCGCCGCGGCGGCCCACGCCCTGCACTCGGTCTCGGTGCGCCTGCTCGGCTGCGTGCTGAACATGGCCAAGGTGGCCAAGGCGGACGCCTACCAGTACGAGGCGTACAAGGTGGTCGTGCCGGCCGCCGGGCCGTCCGTGCCCGCCGACCGTGCCGGCGTGGCCCGGCGCGGGGAGCAGGTCCCCGTGGGCGATCACACCCAGGAACTCACCCGGCTGTCCCGATGAGCGCGAGCACCGGTCGCATCGACCGCTCGATCTCGTCGGCGCAGCGCCGGAAGTCGGCGGGGGAGCCGCCGATCGGGTCGCGCAGGTCGTCCGCGTCGGGGGTGGCGGCGGGTTGCAGCCGCCCCCGGACGCGGGCGGCCGCCACCACCGCGGCCCGCAGCGGCGAGTCCCCGACCGTGACGGCCGGCTCGGCCGTCTCGGTCGGGTCGGCCGCCTGGGTCACCTCGACCGAGGCGGCGGCCAGCCGGGCGAACTGGCGGAGCGTGAAGGTCCGGGGCAGCGCGGCCGGGGCCAACGCGGTGCAGACGGAGCGCTGCCGCCGGGTCGCGGTCAGCACCAGGCCGGCCCGGGTCAGGTGCTCGGGGCGGAGCCGGCGGGTGCGGAACGCCGCCGGGTCCGCGCCGGTGCGGGCGGCGACCTCGACCGCGTACGGGTGCATGGCCGCCCCGTCGAGCGCGTCGGTGCCCGCGCTGGTCACCACGACCGGCAGGTCCCGCAGCAGCCGGCGGGCGATGAACTCCGCCATCGGTGACCGGCACATGTTGGCGTGGCAGACGAAGAGCACCCCGTCGACCATCTGCACCCCTCTCGTCGGCACGGTCGCGGGACGCGGCGCCGCGACGGCGGTGTTCCGGCGGTCGCGGCCGGACGCAGAGGGGATGTCGGCATCCTACGGGGTGCCGGGGCCCGCGCGCCGGGAAGCCGCGCCGGGAGCGCGGCCATGAAGATCGGCATCCTGTCGTACCACTTCCCGCCCGAGCCCGCGTTCATCCCGGGCAGCCTGGCCGAGGAACTGGCGGGCCGCGGCCACGAGGTACGCGTGCTCACCGGCTTCCCGGACTATCCCGGCGGGCACGTCTATCCGGGCTGGCGGCAGCGCTGGCGGCACCAGACGCACAGCGAGCGGCTGACCGTCCGCCGGGTGCCTCGGTACGCGGCCGGCGAGGGCTCGGCGCGGATGGCGAGCTGGCTCTCCTTCGCCGGCAGCGTGGCGCTGACCGGCCGGCGCTACCTCGGCGACGTCGACGCCCTGTACGTCTTCCAGCTCCCGGCGGTCACCTTCGCCGCGGCCGGCCTGCTGCGGCTGCTCGGCCGGGTCCCGACCGTGCTGCACGTGCAGGACGTCTGGCCGGAGGAGGAGCCGTCCCGGGCGGGGGACACCCGCCGGTGGTCGGGCCGGTTGGACGCCACCCTGCGCCGGATCTACCAGGAGGCGGGCGCCGTCGCGGTCACCGCACCCTCCATGCGGGACCTGGTCGTCGCGGGCGGCGCCGACCCGGATCGGGTCCGGGTGGTGCTGAACTGGACCGACGAGCGGATCTTCCACCCGGCCGAGCCCAGCCGGGCGGCCCGGAACCTGATCCGCCGGGGCGACCGTTGCGTGGTGATGCACGCCGGCACGATCGGCGTACGGCAGGGGCTGGAGACCGCGGTGCGCGCGGCGGCCGCGCTGGGCGACCGGATGGACCTGGTCCTGGTCGGCTCGGGGGCCGAGGAGCGGCGGGTGCGGGGGCTCGCCGCCGAGCTTCAGGCCGACAACGTGCGGTTCGTCGACCGGCGGTCCCCACCGGACATGCCGGAGCTGTACGCGGCGGCCGACTACCAGCTGGTGATGCTGCGTGACCTGCCGGAGCTGCGGGGGATGGTGCCCGGCAAGCTCCAGGCCGCGCTGTCCTGCGCCGCGCCGGTGGTGGCGTCGGCGGGCGGCGACACGGTGGCGCTGGTGGAGCGGGCGCGGGCCGGCTTGTCCTGCCCGCCGGAGGACTGGGCGGCGCTGGCGGACCGGTTCTGGCTCGCCTCGGCGATCCCAGCGCCGGCGCGGGCGGACATGGGTCGCCGGGGGCGGGACGCCTACCTGCGGGAGATGTCGCTGCGGGCCGGTGTCGACCGGATCGAGGGGCTGCTGCACGAGGTGGCGTCGCGGGCCGGGAGTGCCCGCCGCTGACCGGAGCGGTACTCACAAAACGCCGCACAGCGGCTAAGTGCGTGATAACGCGACGAAGCGGTGGAAATTCGTGCTAGAAAGCGATCAATCGTCAATGGTGTCCGGTTTCGAGCCACGGGAGTGTGGTGTGACGGAAAGCGGTGGGCTTCCCCGCCGGCGGCGGCGCTCCCGGCGCCGCAGCCGGGCCCGCGCACGCCGGGTCCTGCTCGTCGGGCTGGTCGTGGTCTCGGTGCTGCTCGCCGGCGGCGGCTGGGTCGGGTTCCGCGGCTGGCAGGCCCGGGCGCACCTGCTCAACGCCGCCGGGCTGGCCCAGGAGTTGAGCACCCAGGTGGTCGGCGGCGACGTGGCCCGGGCCCAGCGCACGCTGGCCGCGCTTCAGGAGCAGGCCGCCTCCGCCCGGACCGCCACCGGCGACCCGGCCTGGTGGCTCGGCCAGCAGACCCCCTACGCGGGCGACGACCTGGCCGCGGTCCGTCAGATCGCGGTCGCCGTGGACGACCTGGCCCGGCTCGCCTTCCCCACGCTGCTCCGGGTCGACCTCGCGTCGCTGGTGCCGAAGGAGGGAAAGCTCGACCTGGGCCGGCTGCGGGCCGTCTCGGCCGAGGTCTCCGCCGCCGACCGGGCGGTGCGGCAGACCGAGGAGCGGTTGCGGGCGGTGTCCACCGACGACCTGGTCGGGCAGGTGCGGGACGCGGTCTCCGGGCTGCGGACCGAACTGGTCCGGCTGGGCGAGCTGACCTCCGCCGCGGACCAGGGCGCCCGGCTGTTGCCGTCGCTGCTCGGCGCCGACGGCCCCCGCAGTTACCTGCTCGTCTCGCAGAACCCGGCCGAGCTGCGGGCCACCGGCGGCATGTTCGGCGCGTACGCCGTGCTGCGGGCCGAGGGCGGCCGGATCCGGATGTCCGGCCAGCAGAGCGCGAGCAGCCTCGCCTCGTTCACGCCGCCGCTGCCGGTGAGCCGGGAGTTGCGGAATCTCTGGAAGGACCTCCCCGGGACGTTCCCGGCGGACGTCAACCTCAGCCCGGACTTCCCGACGGCGGCGGCGCTGTACCGGGAGATGGTCCGCCGGCGCACCGGCACCGAGGTGGACGGCGTGCTCGCGGTGGATCCGCTGGTGCTGTCGTATCTCCTCGGTGTGATCGGGCCGGTGTCCGTGCCGGACCAGCCGAGCCTGGCCGGCAGCACGGTGGTCCGGACCCTGCTCAGCGACGCCTACCGGACGCTCGACACCAAGGCGCAGGACGCCTTCTTCGCGCGGGCGGCCTCCGCGGTGTTCGACGCCCTCTTCACGAAAGCCGTGAATCCTCGGGCCCTTTTGACCGTTTTCAACCGTTCTATTGCCGAACGCCGGATATTGTTCTGGAGTGCCCATCCCGCGGAGCAGCGCGTCCTCGGCGACAGCCGGCTGGCCGGGAAGCTCCGCGAGAAGGACATCGTGCCGACTGTCGGCGTGTTCCTCAACGACGGCAGCGGCGCGAAGCTCGGCTACTACCTGAGGTTCTCGGCAACCGTGACGGTCGGCGACTGCCAGCCGGAGGGGCGCCGCGAACTGCGGCTCCGGGTCACGGTCCACTCGACCGTCCCGCGGTCGGGCCTGTCCGAGTCGGTCACCGGCCTCGCCCTCTCCGGCGATCCGTACACCGCCCGCACCCTGGTCTCGGTGTACACCCCGACCGGAGGGGCGGTGCTCGGCGGTCGGCTGGACGGCAGAGACACCGCGATGGGCAGCGGGACCGCCGGTAGCCGCCAGGTGACCGTGGCGAACGTGGAGGTCAAGCCGGGCAAGACCCGGACCCTCGACGTCACCCTGCTCACCGGCAAGACGAGCGCCGGCACTGCCGAGCTGGTGCTCACACCAACCGTCACCCCATGGACCACCCAAGTTGTTTCCGCACCAAGCTGTGATCAGTAGGAGGGAATCCATCATGCGGCTATCCCGCATCATCATGGCGTTCACGGTCGGCCTGGCCGTGGCGGCCGTGCCGACCGCGGCCGGCGCGGCGCAGCCGCAACCGCCCGTGTACCCGCCGACGGAAGTGTCGCTGACCATCGAGCCGCCGGCCATCCGTCTCGGCGGAAGCTTCACCCTGAGGGGCACGGGCTTCGCGCCCGGCGAGGTCAGGATCGACGTGGAGATCAGCGGCAACCCCAACGCGGCACCCGCCCAGGGGACGGTCCGCCGCAGCGACGGCAGCGCCGTCGCGATGAGCGCGGTGGCGTACCAGCAGCCGCAGCCGGCGCCGACCAGGTTCGCCGCGACGGCGCTCGGCGACGGCACCTTCACCGTCACCTACAAGCCCAGCCGGACCGGGCGGCACCACTTCACCGCCACCCAGGGGACTCGAGCGGACGATGCCACGGGCATCGTCCTGCCGGCTCGACCGGACCGGCCGGGGCGGCCGGGCGGCGGCAACCTGCCGGTGACCGGTGACAGCCTCGGCACCCCGCTGAAGCTCGGCGGTGGCCTGGCCGGTGCGGGCGCGGTGCTGGTGCTGCTCTCGCTGGCCTGGCGTCGGCGCGGCCGCTTCGGGATCGGCTCCCGCTGACCCAGCGGCATCCCGGGCAACGCCCGGACCGTTCCTGAAGGTGCCCGCCGGACCTGGTCCGGCGGGCACCTTCACGCCTGCGGGTTCCCGACGCCGCACAATGACCGGATGGACCCGACGCAGCCGTGGACGGACCGCACTGGCCTGTTGGTGCTGCCCGGCGGCGCCACCGTGCGCGGGCGGCGGATCGCCGCGCCCGCCACGCCCGCCGACTTCGCCCTGCTGCTGGCTCCCGGGCCGGACCCGGTCTGGCCGGCCCGGCGGATCCGCTGGCCCGACTTCTGGGTGCCGCTGGACCGCGCCGACGCGGTCGACGCGCTGCGCGAGGGGTGGCGCCGCGCGTACGCGGGGGAGCGCGTCGAGGCCGCCTGCCACGGCGGGGTCGGCCGGACCGGGACGGCCCTCGCCGCGCTCGCCGTCCTGGACGGCCTCGATCCGAGGCAGGCGGTGACCTGGGTCCGGGCGAGGTACCACCCCCGCGCGGTGGAAACCCCGTGGCAGCGCCGATGGCTGCGCGGCGTCGGCCGGGCCGCTCGGTAGGGTGCCTCTTCATGAGAGCCCGGGCCCTGGCCGCCACCACCGTCCTCGCCCTGCTCGTCACCGGGGCGCCGGCCCCGGCGCACGCGGCGCCGCCGGTGACCGCCGCCCCGGCGGCGGCGCCCTGCCCGCGGCTGCCGGCGCCGAAGGTGACCCGGCCGCCGCGCCCCACCCCGCCGCCGCCCGTGCCCGAGGAGCAGGCCATCGGCGGTGACGCGCTGGCCACGGCGGGCCTCGTGGCGGCCCCCGGCAGCCCGGCGCCCCCGGCGGTCACGGCCACCACCTGGCTGGTCGCCGACCTGGACACCGGCGCCGTGCTCGGCGCCTGCGGCCCGCACGAGTACGGCATCCCGGCGAGCACCCAGAAGCTGCTGCTGGCGGCCACCCTGCTGAACCGGCTCGACCCGAAGCAGGTGGCCACCGCGACCCGGGCCGACCTGGACATCGAGCGGGGCAGCTCGGCCGTCGGCCTGCTCGTCGGCGGGCGCTACCCGGTGGAGACGCTCTGGTTGGGGCTGCTGCTCCAGTCCGGCAACGACGCGGCGAACATGCTGGCCCGGCTCGGCGCCGGCAGCGCCCGCGCCGGTGTCGCCGAGATGAACGCCGAGGCCCACCGGCTGGGCGCCCGCCAGACCCACGCCGCGACGCCGTCCGGACTGGACGGTCCCGGGCAGTTCACCAGCGCGTACGACCTGGCGCTGATCGCCCGGGCCTGCTTCGCCGACGCGCGGTTCCGCCAGTACGCGCTCACCGAGCGGACCCAGATCCCCGCCCAGCCCGCGCTCAAGAAGGGCGGCTTCCAGATCCAGAACGAGAACCAGCTGATCTACCGCTACCCGGGTGCCCTCGGCGGCAAGACCGGCTTCACCGAGCTGGCCCGGCACAGCTACGTCGGCGCGGCCCAGCGCGGTGGGCGGCGGCTCGTGGTCACCCTGCTCGGCGCCGAGTCCCGCCCGGTACGCGGCTGGCAGCAGGGCGCCCAGCTGCTCGACTGGGGTTTCTCGCTGCCCCGGGACGCCTCGGTGGGCCGGCTGGTCGACCCCGGCGAGCTGGACGCCGAGCGGGTCGCCCCGAGCGGCTCCCCGGCGGCGGCCCGCCCGACCCCGCCGCCCGAGTGGCGCGGACCGGCCGGGACGGCGCTGCGCCGGATGGCCGACGGCGACTGGCAGGTCATCGTGCCCGCCGCCGGCCTGCTCGCGCTCATCGTCGGCGGGTTCGCGGCGGTCCTGGTCGCCCGCCGCGGCCGGTCCCATCGGGCCGGTCGCCGCCGCGCCTGACCGGCCGTCGGCCCACACACCGGTCGGGGGGATCGGCCGCGATGCCGCCCGCCCCGGCGGCGCGCACCCTATGGTCGGGTCATGTGGGGCAGCCGGCCAGCCGACGGGACCACGCCGGGCGCGCCCGCAGCGGTGCACGGGCGTCCGCCAACCGGCCCCTGACCTCGGCGATGCGCCGGAGTCACCCGCGCTCCGACCGCCTGGCCCGAGCCGTGCGGATCTCCCCGCGGGACGTGTTCCTGCTGGTCATGCTCGGCCTGCTGGTGCACTTCCTGCTGCCGCAGCTCGGCCAGGTACGCGCCGCGCTGCACGCCCTGCGGCACGCCGACCCGGTCGCGGTGACCGGCTCCCTGCTCGCCGCGGCCGCCACCTACCTGCTCAGCGCGCTCGGGCTGAAACTCGCCGTCGCCGCCCCGGTGCCGCTCGGCCGTACGGTCGCCGTCCAGGTGGCCGCCGCCTTCGTCAACCGGCTCGCGCCCGGCGCGCTCGGCGGCGCCGCGCTGAGCCTGCGTTACCTGAACCGGCAGGGACTGACCGTGCCGGCGGCGGCCACCGCGGTCGCCGTGAACCGGGTCGCCGGGGTGCTCGGGGTCGCCCTGCTGCTGCCCGTCCTGCTGCCGTTCACCCGGGGGACCCGCCGGCACCTGGCCGACGCCGCCGCCGGTCGCGGGCTGGTCGTGCTGCTCACCGTGCTCGCCGTGCTGCTGGCCGTCGCGGTGGCGCTCGCCGTACCCCGGTGGCGGGCCCGGCTCCGGGCGGCCCGGCACCAGGTCGTGGAAGCCCTGCGCGCACTGGTCCGGGGTGGCCGGGTCGTGCCGCTGCTGACGGTGAGCGTGGCGCTGACCCTGGCTTACGGCGCCGCGCTCTGGCTGGCTCTGCTCGCCGTCGGACTGCCAGCCGAGCCGGCGCTGCTCGCGCCGGTGGTGCTGGTGTGCGTGGTGGGAGAGGGGGTGGCCACAGCCGCGCCCACCCCCGGTGGGCTCGGCGCTACCGAGGCCGCCCTGGTCTCCGGCCTGCTGCTCTACGGCGCCCCGACCGAGACCGCGGTGGCCGGGGTGCTCGTCTACCGGCTGGCCACCTTCTGGCTGCCGGTGCTGCCCGGCTACGTGGCGTTACGCCTGCTCGTGCGTCGTCGGGCGGTGTGACGTCCGGCGGGAGCAGGCGTCAGCCGGAGGCCAGCGGGATCGGGCCGATGGGCTCGGCGGGCATCGGCTCCGGCCAGGTGTGACCGGCCGGCTCCGGCTCGGGCACCCGCAGGCCGACCCGGGCGCCCCCGTCCGGTCCTCGGTCGACCACCACCTTGCCGCCGAGCGCGCCGGCGACCGCCCGGACCGGTGACCGGGGTGTCGCTCCTGCTCGGCGGTCCGAACGGGGAGCGGGCCGTGCACCCGGTGACCCGGACCGCCGACGGCTGGGTGGTGGCGGTGGACGACATCCGCACCCCGGGCACCTGGCGGGTGGGGGTGACCGTGCTCCGCGACGGCCTGCCCCCGGTCACCGACACCCACCTCTGGCCGGTGCCGGACGGGGACAGCACCGCCACGCCGGTACGCGTCTCGGCGGCCCCGCTGCGACCGGCGCTGGACCGGTCCGCGCTGGCTTTCGGCGTGGCGGCCGTGGTCGGCGTAGTCATCGTCGCCGGCTGGTGGTGGCGACGCCGGCGGCCGGCCGGGCGGGATGGCGACCAGTCGCTGCCCGCCGACACCGCCGCACCGGCGGGGCGGCTCGGCGAACCGGTCGGGGTCGGCGCGGAGGTGGTCAGCTCCGGGCGACCACCGGCCGCGCGACGGCTCCGCGGCGGGAAGTTTACCCCGCACCGCCGTCCACGTGATCCGAATCCGTAAGCAGGCGACCCGATCGGGTCGGCGTGGCTACCGTCCCGGTTCATGAGGACCTGGGGACCGCCCGTGGCGTTGGCCGCCGCCCTGCTCGTGCCCGCATCGATGTTGCCCACGCCCGCCACGGCGGCCACCCGTGCGGGGGCGTCGGCCGCCCGTGCCGGCCGGCTGCCCGCCGGGGCGCCGCCCTGCCCGAACGTGCCGGCCCCGGCGACCCGGCCGCCGCAGCCGCCGCCCGCCGCCGGCCCCGCCGCGCGGGCCGTCGGCGGCGCCGCCCTGGCCACCGCCGGGCTGGTCCTGCCGCCCGCCGCGCCCGCGCCGCCGGCGGTGACCGCGACCTCCTGGGTGGTCGCCGACCTGGACAGCGGCGCGGTGCTCGGCGGCTGCGGACCCCACGAGTACGGCGTACCGGCCAGCGTGCAGAAGCTGCTGCTGGCCGCCACCATGCTGCCGAGGCTGGACCCGGACCGTGAGGTGACCGTGACCGCCGAGGACCTGGCCATCGAGCCGGGCAGTTCGGCGGTGGGACTGGCCGAGGGCGGGCGGTACCGGATCGAGACGATCTGGCTGGGGCTCCTGCTGAAGTCCGGCAACGAGGCGGCCAACGCCCTGGCCCGGCTGGGCGGCGGCCCGGACGGGACGGCCGGCGGCATCCGCGCCATGAACGAGGAGGCCCGGCGGCTGGGCGCGTTGCAGACCCACGCCGTCACGCCGTCCGGGCTGGACGGTGCGGGGCAGTTCACCAGCGCGTACGACCTGGCACTGATCGCCCGGGCCTGCTTCGCCGACCCGGCGTTCCGCCGGTACACCGCCACCCGGACGGCGCGGATTCCCGCCCAGCCCGCGCTGCGCGAGAAGGCGTTCGAGATTCAGAACGACAACATGCTGCTCGACCACTACCCGGGGGCGATCGGCGGCAAGACGGGCTTCACCGACCTGGCCCGGCACACGTACGTGGGCGCGGCCGAACGGGGCGGGCGTCGGCTCGTGGTGACCCTGCTCGGCGCGGAGACCCCCACCCAGCGTGGCTGGCAGCAGGGTGCCGCCCTGCTCGACTGGGGCTTCGGCCTGCCGCGGGACGCGGCGGTCGGCCGACTGGTCGGCCCCGGCGAGCTGGACCGTGCCGCGGCGACGCCGACCGGGGCGGCGCCGGCCCTCGCCGGGGGCGCCGGGCTGGCCGGCGCCGGTTCGGCGGCCACCGGCGCCTGGCCGGGCACCGTGCCGTCGATCGCGGTGGGCGTGGTGCTGGTGGTCGGGGGAGCGGTGCTGCTGGCCCGGCGGCGCCGGCACGCCGCGCTCGCCGCGCTGCCGCCCGGCACGACCCTCGGCGGCGCGATTCCGGACGACGACTGAACGGGCTCCGGCCTACCGGCCGGCGGGGCGCGCAGTGCTGTCCCGCACCACCAGTTCGGTGGCCAGTTCCACCCGCGGCGACTCGAGCTCCTCGCCCTGGGCCAGGCGCAGCACCGTGCGGGCGGCGAGCCGGCCCATCTCCACCAGCGGCTGGCGCACCGTGGTCAGCGGGGGGGAGGCCCAGCGGGTCTCCGGCAGGTCGTCGAAGCCGACGATGCTCACGTCGTCGGCCACCCGCAGCCCGCGCCGGCGGACGGCTTCGTAGACGCCGAAGGCCATCTGGTCACTGGCCGCGAAGATCGCGGTCGGCGGGTCGTCGAGGTCCAGCAGGGTGCTGCCGGCGGTGAAGCCGGAGGCGTGGTAGAAGTCGCCCGGCTGCACCAGCCGGTCGTCCGGCGGCACGCCGGCCGCCTCCAGCGCGGCCCGGTAGCCGTCCAGCCGGGCGCGGCTGCACAGCAGGTGGGTCGGGCCGGCCACGAAACCGATCCGGCGGTGGCCCAGCCCCAGCAGGTGCTCGGTGGCGGCCAGGCCGCCCGCCCAGTTGGTCGCCCCGATCGCCGGCACGTCCCGGTCCGGCACGCCGGCGGCCGGGTCGACCACCACCACCGGCACGTTGAGCCGGCGCAGCTGGGCGTGCACCGGCGGGGTCAGGTGGGAGGTCACCACGATGACCCCGTCCGAGGCGCGGGCCCGCAGGTTCTGCAACCACTTCCGGGTCGAGGTCGACTCGCTGTGGATCGCCGACACGACGGTGCCCACCCCGGCGGCGTGGCCGACGTCCTCCACGCCCCGGATGATCTCCACGGCCCACGGGCTGTCCAGGTCGTTGAAGACGAGGTCGACCAGGTCCGCCCGGCGCACCGTGCGGCTGCCCCGGCGCCGGTAGCCGTGGTGGCGCAGCAGTTCCTCGACCCGTTCCCGGGTGTCGGGTGCGACGTCCGAGCGCCCGTTGAGCACCCGGGACACGGTGGGCACGGAGACACCCGCCTCCCGCGCGATCGCGGTGATGGTCACCCTGGGCTCGTCGTCCGCGTTCACCCGTGTCTCCTTCACCGGCCGGAAGCTCCGGCCGCCGAGCATGGAACGGCGGCCCCGTCCCACGGGCCATCTTGCCGTACGGGCGTCGACCGGCGAACCGCCGATGCCGGCCCGCGGCCCGGGCCGTGCTGGTAGACACGGCAGGGTGGGGACCGGGACACGGGTGGCGGCCGCCCTGGCCGTGCTGGTCGCGGCGCTCGCCGCCGGCTGCCAGCGGCCCGCGCCGCGCCCGGCGCCGCCCGCTCCGTCCGCCCCGCCCACGCCGTCGGCGCGCCCGAGCGGCCCGCGCGCCCCGGCCGACATCGTCGACCTGGCCGCCGTCGACCCGGGCGTCCGCACCGACATCCGGTACGCCACCGCGCACAACTTCGTCGGCCGGCCGATCACCGGCTATACCGAGCCGCTCTGCCTGCTCACCCGCCCCGCCGCGGAGGCGCTGCACCGGGTGCAGGCCACCGCCCTGGCGCAGGGCCGCAGCCTCAAGGTGTACGACTGCTACCGCCCACAGCGGGCCGTGGACGAGTTCGTCGCCTGGGCGAAGCTCCCCGGAGCGCAGCAGATGAAGGGGGAGTTCTATCCGGACGAGCCGAAGGGCCGGCTCTTCGCCGACGGCTACATCGGCGCGCCGACCGCACACAGCCGGGGGAGCACCCTCGACCTGACCCTGGTCCCGGCGTCCACCCCCGACCAACCGGCGTACGTGCCGGGCCAGCCGCTGACCGCCTGCACCGCGCCGGCCGGCCGGCGCTTCCCGGACAACTCCGTCGACATGGGCACCGGGTTCGACTGCTTCGACCCCCGCGCGCACACGGCGGACCCCCGGATCACCGGGGCGGCCCGGGACAACCGGGAGCTGCTGAAGCGGCTGATGACCGCGCAGGGCTTCGAGAACTACCCGCGCGAGTGGTGGCACTACCGGTACGTGGACGAGCCGTACCCGGACACCTACTTCGACTTCCCGGTGGCCCGCTCGTCGCTGCGCTGACGCAGGGGCAGCCAGGCCAGCACGTCCTGGATCCTCGCGTCCCAGTACGCCCAGTCGTGGTCGCCCGGGGAGAAGTCCACGGTGACCGGTACGCCCCGGCGGCGCGCCGTCTCCACGAAACGGGTGTTGTCCGCGTACAGGAAGTCCTCGGTGCCGCAGGCGACGTAGAGCGCCGGCAGGTCGTCGCCGGCCCGCTCCAGCAGCGCCACCGTGTCGTCGTCCGGCCCGGCCACCTCCCGGTCGCCCCACACCGTGTGCCAGACGGCGGGGTCCAGGGGGCTCGTGGGGTGGTGGCGCCGGCGGGCGACGTCCAGGGCGCCGGAGAGGCTGGCCGCCGCCGCGAACCGATCCGGGTGGCGCAGCGCCCACTTCACCGCCCCGTAGCCGCCCATCGACAGGCCGGCCACGAAGGTGTCCGCCGGGCGGTCGGAGAGGCGGAAGTACGACCGGCACACCTCGGGCAGTTCCTCGCTGAGGAAGGTCCAGTACCGGTTGCCGTGCGCCTCGTCGCAGTAGAAGCTGCGCTGCACCTGCGGCATCACCACGGCCAGCCCCAGCGGTGCGACGTACCGCTCGATGGCGGTGCGCCGGGTCCAGATGGTGTCGTCGTCGGTCAGGCCGTGCAGCAGGTAGAGCACCGGCGGGTCGCCGGCGGTGGCCCCGCCAGCCATGCCGATCCCGGCCGAGCGGTCGGGCAGCAGCACCGTCATCGACGTGCCCATGCCGAGCGCCGAGGAGAAGAAGTCACACCGGATCCGGGCCATGCAGCGGGAGCGTACCCGGCCCCGCGGGCTGGCCCGAAGGTGGTCGAATCGACCGTTCCTATTGCCGTGGGGCGTCCAGGGGGGACAGGATGACCAGGCGCGCCGGAAACACACCCGTAACCTGCGTGCAGCTGGTCTCTGTCACGAGGAAGTGGGAGTCAGTCATGAGCGACGTGTCGACAGCACTGGGTGTGCGCCTCTACCCGGACCTGGTCGAGCCGGGCGGCCTGGCTCCCGCGCTCGTGCAGACCGCGGCCCGGCACCAGCTCGACATCGGCCGGGTGACCGCCCCCGAGCAGGGGCGCAGCCGGTTCACCTGCGCCGAGGCGACCTCCGACCGGGGCGTGGTCTGTGTCAGCCTCGGCTCCCAGGCCCGCTACTTCATGATCGACGTCCGGGTCTCCGGCGAGGTGCAGGCCCGTGGCGACGCCACCGACCTGCTCCAGGTCGCCCAGGTGGCCGCCGCGTGGCGGGCCGGGTGCACCCTCGCCGAGCTGACCGCGCGCTATCCCTTCATGGAGGAGATGAAGCGCCACCCGGTGGCGCACGCCCAGTAGCGCACCACCGGTAATTCGGTTGCCGGCGCCCGCGCCGGTTGCTGAAATCGACCACGACAGCCAGGGAAGGAGGAGCTCGAGATGCGAGCCGCGTGCATGTCCCCGCAGAAGCGAATCACCGCCGACCACAAGGACATGACGCTGCGTGAAAACCCTCAATCTCGGCATCCTCGCCCATGTCGACGCCGGTAAGACCAGCCTGACCGAACGGCTGCTGCACAGCGCCGGGGTCATCGACGAGCCCGGCAGTGTCGACGCCGGCAACACCCGCACCGACACCATGGCGCTGGAGCGGCAGCGGGGCATCACCATCCGCTCCGCCGTGGTCTCCTTCGCCGTCGCCGGGACCACCGTCAACCTCATCGACACCCCCGGGCACCCGGACTTCATCGCCGAGGTGGAACGGGTGCTCGGCGTGCTCGACGGCGCGGTGCTCGTGGTCTCCGCCGTCGAGGGCGTCCAGGCCCAGACCCGGGTGCTGGCCCGCACCCTGCGCCGCCTCGGCATCCCCACCCTGTTCTTCGTGAACAAGGTGGACCGGGCCGGCGCCGACCCGGACCGGGTGCTGCGCCAGCTGGCCGACCGGCTCTCTCCCGACGTCGTCGCCCTCGGCCGGGTCGACGCGGCCGGCACCCCGGGCGCGCGCTGGGTCCCGCACCCGCCGGGCGACCCCGGCCACCACGCCGACCTGGTCGACCTGCTCTCCGCGCACGACGACGCGCTGCTGGCCGCGTACGTGGCCGACGAGCGGTCGGTCACCCAGGAACGGCTGCGGACGGCGCTCGCCGCGCAGGCCGCCCGCGCCCGGGTGCACCCGGTGCTCGCCGGTTCCGCCATCACCGGCGCCGGCGTGGCCGAGCTGATCGACGCGGTCACCGCGCTGCTCCCGGCCACCGCGGGCGACGACCACGCCCCGCTCTCCGGCGCCGTCTTCAAGGTCGAGCGCGGCCCGGCCGGGGAGAAGGTCGCGTACGCCCGGATCTTCGCCGGCACCGTGCGGGTCCGGGACCGGATCCGCCACGGCGCCGGCCAGGAGGCCCGGGTCACCGCCCTCGGCGTCTTCGAGGGTGGCGACGCGACGCCCGGCGACGCGGCCGGGGCCGGCCGGATCGTCCGGCTGCACGGCCTGGCCGGCGTCCGCGTCGGCGACGTGCTCGGCGTCCCGCCCGAGCGTCCGGCCGCCCGCCGCCACTTCGCCCCGCCCACGCTGGAGACCGTCGTCGAACCGGTACGCCCGGCCGACCGCCCGGCCCTGCACGCCGCCCTCGCCCAGCTCGCCGAGCAGGACCCGCTGATCAACCTGCGCCAGGACGACCGGCGCCAGGAGATCGCCGTGTCCCTCTACGGCGAGGTGCAGAAGGAGGTCATCGAGGCCACCCTCGCCGACGACTACGGCGTCCCGGTCACCTTCCGGGAGACCACCACCGTCTGCGTGGAGCGGGTGGTCGGCGTCGGGGCCGCCGTCGAGTGGATCGGCCGGGACCCCAACCCGTTCCTCGGCACCGTCGGCCTGCGCGTCGAGCCCGGGCCGGCCGGCAGCGGCGTCGCGTTCCGGCTCGGCATCGAACTCGGCTCGATGCCCCTGGCCTTCCTCAAGGCCGTCGAGGAGACCGTCCGGGAGACCCTGCGGCAGGGCCTGCACGGCTGGGACGTCATCGACTGCGTGGTCACCCTCACCCACGGCGGCTACTGGGCGCGGCAGAGCCACGCCCATGGCGTGTTCGACAAGAGCATGTCCAGCACGGCCGGGGACTTCCGGAACCTCACCCCGCTGGTGCTGATGGCCGCGCTGACCCGCGCCGGCACCCGCGTCCACGAGCCGGTGCACCGCTTCCGGCTCGACCTCCCCGCCGACCTGGTCGGCACGGTGCTGCCCGTGCTCGCCGGGCTGGGCGCGGCGCCCCGCACCAGCACCCTGCGCGGCGCCTCCTACCTGGTCGAGGGGGAGGTGCCCGCCGGGCGGGTGCACGCGCTGGACCAGCGGCTGCCCGGGCTCACCCGCGGCGAGGGAACGCTGGAGGCCGAGTTCGACCACTACCGGCCGGTGCGCGGACCGGCCCCGAGCAGGCCCCGCTGGGACCACGACCCGCTGCACCGCAGGGAGTACCTGCTGGCCGTCGCCCGCCGGGTCACCGGCCGGTCGGCGCGCTGACCCGCCGCGGATACCGGGCGCGCACGGCGTCGACGCAGGTGTCGCGGGAGGTGGGGCCGCCGAACCGGAGCCGGTCGTAGCCGGTGAAGGCCGGCTCCAGCGCGGCCAATTCGTCGACCAGCGCGTGCAGCCGGTCGAGCCAGGCCGGCGACCCGGCGTCCGGCTCGGCCGGCGCCGCCGTGATGGCTGCGGTCAGCTCGTCCTTGCGCCGGATCGACTCCGGGCTCACCGCGCGCAGGCAGACGTACTGGCCGCTCAGGTAGGCGTCCCACTCCGCCGCGCCGCGCGCCGGGTCCGCCCACTGCCTCACGAACCACCCGGGCAGCGCGTCCACCCCGCCGGCCCGCTCCGCCAGCGCGAACAGGTCCGCCGGGACCATCTCCGCGCCGTCCGAGCGCAGGTAGCCCGGCAGCGGCAACCGCCGGTCCAGCATCAACCGGCGTACGCCGTCCGGGTCCCGCCCGGACGCCGCGCACAGCGCGTCGAGCACCACGAACTGCGCGCTGACGTACGCGTCGTCCGCGGCCGTCATGGGGTGCTCCCCGTTGACCTCCCGGAACCGTTCTGCCACGCGACACCGCAGGTCCATCCCGTACCCCTTCCGTTTTGCCTGCTCCGACGCTAGACCGGGGTCCGTTCGGGGCCGGCCGAAACGTCCTCGCCAATATCCGTTGCGGCACTCCGGCCCCCGCCCGTACCGTGAACGGGCCAACATCAACCGGTTCCACCGCCCAGGGAGCACACCGTGTCGCAGCAGAATCGCACCGAGGTCGAGCGGCCCGCGCCGCGCGGCGGTGCCCTGCCGCGCGAAGCGGGCCAGGGTCGCTGCCGACGGCAGCAGTGGCAACCGGGGTGGTGGCGCGACTAAGCGCCGGCGCGACACAACGCGCAGCCGCCCGCCCCGTGACCAGGGACCGGGCGGCTTTTTCGTCACCGGGTCCGAGGGCGTAACTCCCGGCCGGCGCCCGCGCGCCGGCCCGGGCAACCGGGACGAGGGAGCTGGCTGACCCGCTCGCCTTGGGCGCGAGAGACACGCGGTTCGATTCCGCGGTCCCGGACCTCACACGGACGGCACCCGCCGTCCCGCGGGCCGTTGGAGCAATTGGAAGCTCACCCGGTTCTCACCCGGGAGGCTGCGGGTTCGAGTCCCGTACGGCCTACGACACCACCCCTGAACCGAGGAGACGACGATGGGTTTCACCCCGCTGGCCGGTACCCGGGCGCCGGTCCGGGTCTGGACCGACCCCTACACGATCGAGGCGCAGGCGGCCCGGCAGCTGCGCAACATCGGCGCGCTGCCCTGGGTGCAGGGCGTCGCCGTCATGCCGGACGTGCACTTCGGCAAGGGCGCCACCGTGGGCTCGGTCATCGCGATGCGGCAGGCCGTCTCGCCCGCCGCGGTCGGCGTGGACATCGGCTGCGGCATGTCCGCGGTGCGCACCTCGCTGACCGCGGCCGACCTGCCCGACGACCTCGGCCCGCTGCGGACCGCGATCGAGGCGGCCATCCCGGTCGGCTTCGCCATGCGCGCCGACGCGGTCGACCCGCGCCGGGTGCGCGGGCTGGAGCAGGGCGGCTGGGACGCGTTCTGGCGGCGCTTCGCCACCCTCGACCGGAAGGTGGCGCAGCTGGAGACCCGGGCCCAGCGCCAGCTGGGCACCCTGGGCGGCGGCAACCACTTCGTCGAGGTCTGCCTGGAGCAGGGCGGCCCGCACGACGGCCGGGTCTGGCTGATGCTGCACTCCGGCTCCCGCAACATCGGCAAGGAACTGGCCGAGCGGCACATGGCGGTGGCCCGCGGGCTGCCGCACAACGTGGACCTGCCCGACCGGGACCTCGCGGTGTTCCTCGCCGGCACGCCGGAGATGGACGCCTACCGCCGGGACCTCTGGTGGGCGCAGGAGTACGCGCGCCGCAACCGCGCCGTCATGCTCGCCCTGCTCTGCGGCGTCGTTCGGGACGAGTTCCCGCAGGTCGGCTACGACGAGGCGATCTCCTGCCACCACAACTACGTGGCGGAGGAGAGCTACGACGGGGTCGAGGTGCTGGTGACCCGCAAGGGCGCGATCCGGGCGGGCCGCGGCGACCTGGGCATCATCCCCGGGTCGATGGGCACCGGGTCGTACATCGTGCGCGGCAGGGGCAACCTGGACGCGTACTGCTCGGCGTCGCACGGCGCCGGCCGGCGGATGTCGCGGGGGCAGGCGAAGCGGACGTACAGCACCGCGGACCTGGCCGCGCAGACGGCGGGTGTCGAGTGCCGCAAGGACGCCGGTGTGGTCGACGAGATCCCCGGCGCGTACAAGGACATCACCCAGGTGATGGCCCAGCAGGAGGACCTGGTCGAGGTGGTCGCCCACCTCAAGCAGGTCGTCTGCGTGAAGGGTTGACACCGACCGGCGCCCCCGGAGGGGGAGGGGCGCCGGTCGTCCGCCCCGGTGGCGCAGCGGAGAGCGCGCCGGTCTACGAAACCGGAGAGCCCAGGTTCGAATCCTGGTCGGGGCACGGTCCGCGGTCCGCGGATCCCTTGCGAGCTGGTGCAACCAGGCAGCACATCCGACTCTGGATCGGGGAATTGAGGTTCGAATCCTCAGCTCGCAGCGACGTCTACCGGCTGCGCCGGACGATCCGCACGCCGACCGCGACCGCGCCGATGACGAGCAGGCCGGCCAGGAGCTGGAGGCCGGGCGAGTCGTCGGCCTCTCCGTACACGAAGCCGGCGACGCCGAGCGCGACGGCGAGGACGGCGACGAGGCCCAGTGCGTACTTCATCGGTCTTCTCCCTGTTCCTCGACCCACTCGAGCAGGTCACCGGGCTGGCAGTCCAGCACCCGGCACATGGCTTCCAGGGTGCTGAAGCGGACGGCCTTGGCCCGGCCGTTCTTCAGCACCGCGACGTTGGCCGGGGTGAGCCCGACCCGCTCGGCGAACTCGCCGACGCTCATCTTGCGTTTGGCCAGCTCGACGTCGATGCGGACGACGATGGGCATCAGATCACCGCTTCCATGTCGGTCCGAAGCGTGGTGGCCTGCCGCAGCAGCTCCCGCATCACCACCATCAGCAGCCCCAGCACGGTCACCCCGGTCACCAGCAGGAAGAGCAGGAGCGGCAGTCCCGGGTCGTTCGCGTTGAAGCCGACGTAGAGGAAGACGCCCACGAGCACCACCCACGCGGCGGCGATCGCCCACACGATCGCATCCACCAACGACAGGGACGCCTCGCTGAAGATGCGGTCCTTCTTGACCAGGGTGAGCAGCTTCCAGGTGCAGACGATCACCACCTGGATGCAGAGCACCCAGAACACCGACACCGCGGTCGCCGGCCACCTCAGGTAGGCCAGGTCCGGATTCTCTCTGGCCATGTGCGCGAACTGCCCCGGCAGCGACATGACCTGGAACAGGACGAGGATCCCGAACAGCAGCACGAGGAAGGCTTTGAGCGGAGCCACCGCCCGTTGGGCTGTGAACATGCATCGACTATCGCTCGTAACATATCGAAAGTCAATCGGTTCGGCGGGACAAGCTCTGTCTCGTCACCGGGCGGCGGCCAGGTCGACGGGGACGCGCACCAGATTGATCCGCGAGCCGTCGCGCGCCGACACCTCGTACACCTCGACCGTGCCGCGTCCGGCCGCGGCGTGCCGGTAGCGGACGTTCAGCCGGTAGGTGCCGCGGCAGCCCGAGCCGCAGGACGCCGTCGTGAACGCGGTGCCGATCTCCCGGCCCGCCGCGTCCAGCACCCGGACGCTCACCGTCGCCTCGTACACGTCGGCGGTCCCGGCGACGGTGACCGGGCTGGCGAGCCGGTCGCCGATCGCCGGGGCGGTCACCACGATCGGCGGCAGCAGGTCGGCGTAGTCGTCCCGCCCGCTCGCCGTGTCGGTCGGGGCGAAGGCGACCCGCTGGACGGTGGGGAACTGGGTGAGCGTCCAGACCACCTGGGCCCGCCGCAGCCGCGCGGTGGCCGTCCCGCCGGCGTCGAGATCGGCCGGGGGGACCAGCGTCGCCACCCCGCCGGCGATGCGGGTGACCTCCGTGCCGGCCGGAACCAGGGTGGTCAGGCCGGCGGCCCGCTCGGCCGGGGACGGGCCGGCGGCCAGTTCGGTGAGCGCCAGCCGGGACGTGGCCACGGTGGCCGGCAGCGTCCGCCGGGTGGGCACGAGTTTCCCGGCCCGGGCGAACCAGAGCTGCACGGTCAGCGTCCCGTCCGGCCCGGTCGGTGCGGCGGTGGTCGGCGTACCCGTCGTGGCGGCAGTGGTGGGGGCGCCCGGCGCGGGCGGGGTCGGCGCGGGAGCGCCGGTCGGTGCGGCGGCGGCGCCGGTGGTCGGCGACGGCCCGGCCGGGGCGGGCCCGAGTGTGCCGGTGCGCGGCGGGGCGCAGCCCGCGGTGAGCAGCAGCAGCGCGGCGAGCGGCGGGATCAGGCGTCGCACGGTGTGCCCCCGGTGTCGAGGGGGAGGGTGAGGCGGAAGCGGGTGCCCTGGCCGACCTCGCTGGTCACGTCGAGCCGGCCGCCGAGCAGCCGGGCGTTCTCCCGGGCGATGGCCAGGCCGAGCCCGCTGCCCGGGCCGGTGCGGGCCGGGTCCACCTTGTAGAACCGGTCGAAGAGGTGCGCCAGGTGCTCGGCGGGGATGCCGGGCCCCTGGTCGGCGACGTCGATGACGAGGCCGGCGCCGGTGTGCCGGATCTCGGCGCGCAGGTCGCCGCCGCCGTGCTCAATCCCGTTGGCCACGAGGTTGCTCAGGATCCGTTCGAGCCGGCGCGGGTCGGTCACCAGGGGCGGCGCGTCGCCGTCCACCGTGGTCCCGGCGGCGTCCGGGTGGGCGGCGACGATCCGGCGCAGCAGCGCCCCGACGTCCACCGGGCGGGTGGCAAGCACCTCCCGCCCGGCGTCCAGGCGGGAGATCTCCATCAGCTCCTCGACCAGCCGGCGCAACCGGACCACGTCGGCGACGAGCAGTTCGGCGGCGCGTCGGGCGTCGGCCGGGAGGGCGTCGAGCTGGTCGGCGAGCAGCGAGGCCGCCGCCACCAGGGCGGTGACGGGGGTACGCAGCTCGTGCGCCACGTCGCCGGTGAACCGCCGCTCCCGGGCCTGGGCCTGGGACAGCGCTTCGATCTTGGTTTCCAGCGCCTCGGCCATCTCGTTGAAGGAGCTGGCCCAGGCGCTGAACTCGTCCCGGCCGCGCACCGGCAGCCGGGTGTGCAACAGCCCCTCGGCGACGGCCCGCGCGGCCCGGCTGGCCCGGCCGACGGGTTCCAGGGTGCGGCGGGCCAGGGCGTTGCCCACGCCGGCGGCGAGCAGCACCACCGCCGCCCAGCCGACGATCGAGGCGGTGCGGAGCTGGTCGAGGGCGTCGACGAGGTCGTCCTCGACGGTCACCACGTACAGCTCGGCGGTGGAGCCGGGGATCCGGCCGCCGACCACCAGCAGGTGGGGCCGGCCGGGGGTGCGCTGGAAGCCGAGCTGGCCGGCGGCGACGCTCGCGCGCAGGTCGGGGTCGGGCGTCGGCGCGTAGCGCGGGTTGGACGCCTGGGTGTCCCCGGCGACCAGCAGCACGTGCCGGCCGGACTCCTCGAAGCTGGCCAGCAGGTCGGTGCGGCGGGCGTCGGTCAGCGGCAGGAACTGCGCGGCCACCACCAACTGGTAGCGGGCGTCGGCGGCCGCGCGTTGCAGCGAGCCGTCGAACCGGGCCTGCCGCAGCATGAGGTACGACCCGGTGGCCAGCGTGCCGGCGGACATGCCGGCGACGAGGACGAACGCGACGACGAGCCGGCGCCGCAGCCGCCCGGGTACGACTCTGCCGGCCACCATGGCGCCCTCACCCCGTCGAGAGCTTGTAGCCGGCCCCGCGGACCGTCCGGATCAGGGTCGGCGCGGCGGGGTCGTCCTCCACCTTGGCGCGCAGGCGCTGCACGGCGACGTCGACCAGCCGGGAGTCGCCGAGGTAGCTGTGTCCCCACACCCGGTCGAGCAGCAGCTCGCGGGTGAACACCTGGCCGGGGCGCCGGGCCAGCTCCAGCAGCAGCCGGAACTCGGTGGCGGTGAGGGTCAGCTCGCGGCCGTCCCGGCGGGCCACGAAGCGGGCCGGGTCGATCTCCAGCGGCCCGGCGGTCACGGTGGTGTCGGGGGCCGGTGCGACGGTCCGGCGGAGCACGGCACGGACCCGGGCGACCAGCTCCGGCAGGTCGAACGGCTTGCGGAGGTAGTCGTCGGCCCCGCATTCGAGGCCGACCACCACGTCGATGGTGTCGGTGCGGGCGGTGAGCATGAGGATCGGCACCTGACTGGTGCGCCGGATCTCCCGGCACACCTCGAATCCGTCCAGACGGGGGAGCATCACGTCGAGCACGATGAGGTCGACCGGGCCGGCCCGCCAGGCGGCGAGGGCGGCCGGGCCGTCGGCGGCGGTGGCCACCCGGAACCCGGCCCGGCGCAGGCCGAGGGCCGTCACCTCCCGGATGGAGGCGTCGTCCTCGACGACCAGCACACGGCCCTCCATGACCACCCAGGGTAGTCCGGTGCGACGCCGGGGGCGTGGGCGCAACGGACGGTGATGAGGGGCCGGTCGGCCCCTCTCACCTGGGGAAAGGTCACGCCTGCCACTGGTGGGCCACGTCGATCACGATGCGGCTGTGCGTGCCGGGGCCGCTGAGCACGAAGACCCGGAACGGCAGGTGGGCGCGCACACCCACCGCGAAGGTGGTGTAGCCCTCGAAGCTGCCGCCGAAGACGACGTCCCGGAGCGTGCGGTAACCCAGCACGGTCGCGGCGTGCTCGCCGGCGCGGTAGGGGAGGGTGGCGACGTGCCCGTCGTCGTACGCGGGCGCCCGCAGCGACACCGACAGCAGCGCGCCCCCGGCCGTGTACGGGCTCAGCGGAAGGCCCTGCCCCTCGGTGTACGTCTCGCCGTAGGCGACGGAGTAGCCGTTCGCCGGTCCGGCGAACTCGAAGACCACCCGGTCCCAGCAGTCGTGCCGGCCGGTGCGCACCTCGATCAGCGGGTCGGAGCTCAGGGCGCCGGCCGTCTTGGCCGTGCTGCCCCAGGTGATCCCGCAGTACGGCGCGGCCGCCGCCGTGGCGCTGCCGGCGCCGGCGACCAGCCCGCCGAGCGCGACGACCAGCGCCAGCAGTGTTCTCCTCAGTTTCATGGTGGCCTCCCTGGCGGTGTGCCGGGACCCCGTCCGGTGTCCCTGCCCAGACGGTCGGCCGGCCGTGCCACAGCGCCTTCGCAGCCGCGTAACCGCCGGGTAACAGCGGTGCCCGGTTCACCCGGCGGCCGGTGGCAGCCGGTCCGGGTCGGGCAGCGTGCGCACCGGGGACCGGTACAGCGGCAGCCAGGTGAGCGCGGCGCCGATCGCGCCGACCCAGAGCGGGGTACGGGGGCCGGCGTACTGGCCGAGCAGGCCGGCCAGCCCGGCGCCGACCGCGATCGCGCCGGTGAGCAGGAACCGGAAGGTGGCGTTCATCCGGCCGAGCAGCGCGTCCGGGGTGGCCCGTTGCCGCAGGCTGACGCCGATCACGTTGCCGATCCCGGTCCGCCAGGCCAGCGCCAGCCAGCCGAGGCCGGCCAGCCACAGCCACGCTCCGGTGTCGACCAGGGCGACCAGCGCGCCGGCGGGCGCCACCAACAGCCCGGGCAGCCAGAGCGCCCGGCCGTGCCCGATCCGCGTCGCCAGTGGACGGGCGGTCACGGCGCCGAGCAGCGCCCCGACCCCGCCGGCGCCGAGGAAGAGCCCGAGCGCGCCGGCGCCGAGGCCGAGGTCGCGCAGGAAGACGACCGGCAGCATGGTGGTCATCAGGTTCACGGTGAGGTTGATGCCGGCCAGCGACACGGCCAGCGGGCGCAGCAGCGGGCTGCCCAGCACGTGCCGGACGCCCTCGGCGAGCTGCCGGCCGAAGCCGCCGGCTGGCCGGTCCCGGCCGGTCCCGACGGTGGCGATGGGGCGTACCCGGGTGAGGGCGAGCGCCGAGAGCAGATGGGCGACCGCGTTCAGGGCCAGGGCGAGCGGGGCGCCGAGCCACTGCACGAGCAGACCGCCGAATCCCCGGCCGCCGATCTGGATGCCGGCGTTGGTCGTCATGAGCAGCGAGTTGGCCGCCACCAGGCGGTCCCGGCCGACCAGTTCCGGCAGGAAGCTCTGCGCGGCCACGTCACCGAAGACCGTGCCGACGCCGGTGAGCAGCACGACCGCGTAGAGCTGGCCGAGAGTCAGCGCGTCCGCCCACCAGGCCAGCGGGATCGAGGCGTACAGGGCGGCGCGGGCCAGGTCGGCGGCGACCATCACGGTGCGGCGGGGCGACCGGTCCACCCAGACCCCGGCGGGCAGCCCGACCAGCAGGAAGGCGGCGGTGCTGAGAGCCGCGAGCAGACCCACCTGGCCGGGGGTGGCGGCGAGCACCGACACGGCCAGCACCGGCACGGCCAGGTAGCCCACCTGGAAGCCCAGGCTTTCGGTCAGGTTGGCCGCGTAGACGTAGCGGAACGGGCGGGGCCAGCGGGTGGCCGCCGGGACGGTGGTGGTCATGACAGGGGACCATGGTCGCAGCCGCCGCCGCGGTCGACAACTTTGAGCCAGGTCGAATCTGTCGGGAGGCGCGGGTGCTGAGCGTCACGCTGGGAATGCGGGACCTCGCCGGGGTCCGCTTCGCGATCTCGCCGCTGTGGGAGGCGGTCGCCAGCGTCCGGGTGCTCCGGAGCCCCGGCTGGTTCCCCGCCCACCAGCTCTGGCACCGGCAGGTGCGGCCCCGGCTTTCCGCGGTGGACTGGCGGCTCCTCGCCGACCTCGTGCCGATGCCGACCGTGGTGATCCCGGGCTTCGTCTGCCCGCCCCCGCCATCCGCGCTGCCCACCATCGACGGGGAGCTGGCCGCCCTCGCCGCCACCCCGCCGGAGGCGGTCCGGGCCGGCCTGGACGGGCTGCCCGGGCCGCGCCCGCCCCGGCTCGCCGCCCTGTACGCCGACCCGCCGACCGGGCTGGCCCGCCTCGCGCAGGTGATCGCCGACTACGCCGAGGTGGCGATCGCCCCGTACTGGCCCCGGATGCGGACCCTGCTGGAACGCGAGGTGCTGGTCGGTGCCGGGCGGATGGCGACCGACGGCGTGCGCGGCCTGCTCAACCAGATCGACCCGTACGTCTCCTGGGACGACGGGACGTTGCACGTCGACCACCTGACCCGCGCCGGGACGGTCGACCTGGGCGGCCGCGGCCTGCTGCTGGTCCCGTCGGTCTTCGGCGGCGCGCGGGTCTGGTCCAACCTGTCCGAGCGAACCTCGCAGCCCCTCCTGCGCTATCCGGCCCGCGCGGTCGGGACTCTCTGGGAGCGCAGCGCCGCCCCGGCCAGCGCGGCGCTGGCCCGGGTGCTGGGGCGTACCCGCGCCACCCTGCTGCACGAACTCGCCGTGCCGGCCGCCACTACCGAGCTGGCCCGGCGCTGCGGCCTCAGCGCCGGCACGGTCTCCCACCACCTGACGGCGCTGCGCGACGCCGGCCTGGTCGGCACCCATCGGGCCGGGCGGTTCCTGCTGTACGCGCGGACCAGCTCGGCGGAGGCCCTGCTGGCCGGCGCCGGGTCGCCCGAGCCGGCCGACGCCTGAGACCGGAGTCAGCCGTGCACCGGATGCTCGGCCTGGAAGGCGAGCCGGCGGTCCGCGTCGGCGGCCAGCCCGGCGAGCACGTCGTCGAGGTCCAGAAAGGCCTGCCAGCGCGGCTGGCCGGTGATGTCGGCCAGCCGGTCGACCACCAGTTCCTCCAGGTCGGTGACGCGCTTTCCCTTCCACACCTTGTCGGCGAGGCTGACCAGCAGGTCCTCCAACTGCACGCCCGGCCCGTGCCAGGCCGCGTGGGTGACGGCGAAGCGGGCCCGCTCCTCGGGCACGCCGAAGCGCAGCAGCAGCTGGTAGCCCGCCTCCTCGTGCGCCGAGCCGGGCCCGGACAGCTCCTCGGGGTGCGCCACCTTGCCGAGGTCGTGGATCGCCGCCCCGAACAGCACCGCCTGCCGGTCGAACGGCACCAGCGGGAACCGGTCGGCGAACGCGGCGGTGAGCTGCCGGGCGACGTCGTGCACGAGCCGCAGGTGCGCGGCCAGGCGGGGCGGCGCGTCGAGGGCGTCGAGCAGCTCGACGGCCACCTCGGGCAGGGGCGGCAGCGGCGGGTCGCCGGGGTCGGTCAGGGCGCGGCGCAGCGCGTCGGAGGTCACCGGGGCGAGGGTACCGGCCGCCGGGGCGGTCACCGTACGGGCTGACCGAGTGGTCGAGCGTGGACCAGCCGCTCGTCCGATGCGTCGTGATCGTCCGTTCAGGAGGGTGGGGCGACGTCCACCAACGGGGGGTTTCCATGACCGAGATGAATCGACGCGCCTTGCTGCGTACCGCCGCGCTGGCCGGCGTGGCCGCGGCGACCGGGCTCACCGCCGCGGCGCCCGCCGCCGCGGCGGGAACCACCGAGGTGGTCAACGGGCCGTGGCTGGTCAGCGTCGGCTGGGGCGTGCTCCAGGTCAATCCGGGGCGCACCACGCCGCAGCAGCTGCTCACCGACGGCGACCACGCCACCACGTCGCCCGACGGCCGCTACGTGGCCTGGGTCAACACCGCCTGGTCCGGCGACGGTCGGCTGATGCCCTACGTGGCGCTGTTCGACCGGGTCACCGGCGCGATCCGGAAGCTGCTCGCCGACCCGCCCGGCGTCCACTACGGCGCACCGACCTGGTCCCCGGACGGCACGCAGCTGGCCCTGGTCACCGGGGCGGAGAACGACACGCTGATCGCGATCGACGTGGCCACGGCCGGCACGCGGGTGCTGATCCAGGGCCACGCCATGGCATACCCGAACTGGTCCCGCGACGGCTCCATGATCGTCGTGCGCTGGTACAGCCGGTCCGAGGGGCCGCAGCTGCGCACGCTGGAGCTGGCCACCGGCAAGGTGCGCCGGATCTACACTCCCGAGGCGCCCGGTGAGCTCTTCCACGGGCCGGTCTTCATGCCCAACTCGGAGCGGGTGGTGTTCTGCACCAACCGGTGGACCCGGGACACCGAGGTGCTCGGCGGGCAGGCGCTCGGCTCGGTGCGGATCGACGGCACCGGCCTGAAGCGGCTCACCGACGAGCCCCGCTACTACCTCTCCCCGGTGTTCTCGCCCGACGGGCGCTACTGCGCCGCGCTGTCCGTGCCCCCGACCAACGAGGCCCCGGACGGCGGCAACATCATCGTCTCGACCAGCGGCTTCGGCGAGCCCTGGTGGATCCCCGGCGACGAGTACGACGACAGCAGCCGGCTGGACTGGGCCCGCGCCATCTGACCCGACACCCGCGACGCGGCGACCGGACCCCCGGCCGCCGCGTCGGCGTACCCGGGGTGGATTTCCGCGCCCCCGGCCGGGAGCGATGCGAGGCTGGAGGGCGGGCGCCGCCGACGGGGGCGACGACCGCAGTGGAGGGTGCGATGGCCGAGCCGCCGACCGGGACCTCGTCCCGCAGCGCACAGGCGCACGGCCGCCGCGCCAACCGGCGCAGCTACCACGACGGCGCGCAGGTCAACGGGTACGTCGACGACCCGTACCACCGGGTCCGCCGCGCGGTCGCGGCCCGGCTCATGGTCGACGGCGTGCCCGGCGGACGGCCGGTGCTGGAGCTGGGCTGCGGCCCGCGCGGCATGCTCGACCCGGCGACGCTGCCCGGCCCGCTCGTGGTGGCCGACATGGCCGAGACCGCGCTGGGCGCGGCCCGGCGGGCCGCCGGCGGCGCGGCCCTGCCGGTCTGCCTGGACGCCACCCGCGGCCTGCCGTTCCGCGCCGGCAGTTTCGCCGGCCTGCTCACCGGCGAGCTGATCGAGCACGTCTACGACCCCCTCGCGCTGCTGCGCGAGTGCCACCGGGTGCTCGCCCCGGGCGGGCTGCTCGTGCTGACCACCCCCAACCTGGCGCCCGCGCAGGACCGGCTGGCGTTCCTCGCCGGCCGGGCGCCCCGCCAGGTGGACCCGCTGCACCCCTACCTCTGGCTGCACATCCGGCCGTTCACCGCGTCGCTGCTGCGGCGGGTGCTGTGCCGGGCCGGGTTCACGCCGCTGGCCATCCGGTCCAACGAGGTCGGTTGGCGGCTCCCGGGTGGACGGTGGGTCGCCTCCCGCCTGCTGGCGCGGTTGGCGCCGGGGCTCGGCGGGTCGCTGATCTGCGCCGCCCGGCGCACGGCGCAGGCGCCGTCACCCAGGGGTACGGGCCATCCGAACAGCGTGTGATGGTGAGATTGACAAAGGGCTATCATGGGGGTTCCGTCGTCGACCGGGGGATGTCATGGCGCGCCTGTTCACCTGGGTCGTCAACAATCTCGACGCGTTCATCGGCCTCGTCCTGGCCGTGACCGTGGCCGTCCTCGGCCTGACCAACACGGTCAGCCAGGACGTGGTCAACAGCGCCATCCTGCTGGTCCTCGCCGTGCTCGCCCAGGCCGTGCTCCGCGACCGGCTGCGCCGGGAGACCGCCCAGCAGGAGGTGCGGGAGGTCATGCGGGCCACCCGGGACCGGCTCACCGAACTGGTCCCCCAGATGCACGAGATCACCGGCCCGGACGGGGCGCTCAACCGGGCCCGCGAGGCCATCGACAGCGTCTCGATGGTGCGGGTGCTGCACGGCAGCGAGGTCGGCCGGGCCCTCGCCGAGGCCCGCCAGCACACCGACTCGTGGGCGTTCAAGGGCGGCACCGGCACCTTCACCCGCGCGGTCACCCTGCCGCAGTGCCTGGAGCACGCCCGCCGGCGCAACGCCACCCTGAGCTTCGCCATCGAGATCATCGACCCGACCGACGAGGACGTCTGCGAGCGCTACGCGCGGTTCCGGCGCAGCCTCGACCCCGACGCGCCCGGGGAGCGCTGGACCGTCGACCGCACCCGCAAGGAGTCCTACGCGACCGTGCTGGCGGCCTGCTGGCACCTGCAACGCTCCGGGCTGCTCACCGTCGAGGTCCGGCTCTCCGCGCAGATGACCACCTTCCGCTACGACCTCTCCTCGTCCTGCGTCGTCATCACGCAGGAGAACCCGCAGACACCGGCCCTGCGGATCGACCGCAGGGAGCTCTACTACAACCGGTTCAACATTGAGCTGGACTACAGCCGCAAGCAGAGCCGGCGGGTGCCCATCGAGGCCGCCGCGGCGGTGAAACTGGACGACGAGCCCTCCGTCGAGCAGGTCCGCAAGCTGTTCGCCGCGCTCGGGCTGCCGCTACCCCGGTCCTTCGGCGACCGCGAGGTCGCCGACATCGTGGGCCGGGCCCTCCAGGCGAGGAACCCGTACGCATGATGACCTACGCCGACCTCGAACGGGAGATCGACCGGGGCGCCCGGCCGGAACTGCTGCGCGGCTGGGTGCTCGACGTCCTCGACGACGTCGCCGAGGGGCGGCGGCCGCTGCTGGCCGTCCGGCACCCGCTCGGCTTCACCTGCCTGCCGGTGGAACGCACCGGCCCCGACGGGATCTGCGTGCACGCCTGGCCGGCCGACCCGCCGCCGGTGCAGCCGACCACCTCGACCATGCACTCGCACAGCTGGGACCTGCTCAGCCACGTGCTGCACGGCACGGTCCGCAACGAGCTGATCGAGGTGACCGACGCGCCCGCCGACCCGTCGTGGCGCATCTACGAGGTGCACAGCCGGGGCGACCTGGACGAGATGGCGGCCACGGACCGGCTGGTCACCGCCGCGACCGCCACCGTGGAGACGCACTCCGCCGGCGACTCCTACGCGCTGCGCGCCGGCGGTTTCCACACCTCGGAGGTCGACGCCGGCGAGCCGGCGGTGACCGTGGCGCTCGGCCGGACCACTCCCGGCGTGTGCGACCTGAGCCTCGGCGCGGTGGACGGGCGCAGCCACCGCATCCGCCGGGACCGCTGCGGCGCGGCCGAGACGGCGCGGATGGCGCGGGACATCGCGCGACTGGTGGCACGGGGCTGACCGGCTGGAGGAGCCATGGACGTGGACCCGAACAGAGACGGGCCCGAGCTGCGCGACGCGCACCGGTTCGCGGTGGAGGCGGCCCAGGCGGCCGGGCGGCTGCTGCGCCGGGGCACCCGGGGCGAGCTGCACGCCCGCGCCAAGAACGATTCCGGTGACCTCGTCACCGACCTCGACCTGGCCGCCGAACGGCTGATCGTCGACCGGATCCGCGCCCGCTGGCCGGAGCACGGGGTGATCGCCGAGGAGGGCGGCGAGTACGCCGCCGACAACACCTGGGCCTGGCTGGTCGACCCGCTCGACGGCACCAACAACGTGGCGATCGGCCTACCCGCGTACGTGGTGGGGATCGCCCTCTGCGACCGCGGCTCGCCGGTGCTCGGCGTCGTGCACGACCCGGTCGCCGGGCGCACCTGGTCCGCCGTGCGCGGCCAGGGCGCCTTCGTGCACGAGTCCGGGCCGGCGGCCCGCCCGCTGCACGCGCCCCGCCGGCCGGTGCCGACCGCGCCGGTGCTGGCCTGGACCCAGGGGCACGGGGTGGCCCGCGACGACAGCACCGCCCGCGCCCTGAAGGTCGTGCTCGACACCACCGCGCGGCGGGTGCTGCAACTGTGGGCGCCGCTGCTGTCCTGGGTGATGCTGGCCCGCGGCGACATCGACGGCATCGTCGGCTACCGCCCCGAGGCGGTCGACCTGCCGGCCGGGATGCTGCTCGCGGCCGAGGCCGGCATGGCGGTCCGGGCCCTCGACGGTGGCTGCTTCGACGACCGCTACGGCTGCCCGGCCGACCGGCGCAGCTTCGTGGCCGGCCCGCCGGAGACCATCGACCGGCTGGTCAAGCTGGTCACCGCGGCACAGTGGATCGAGCCCCAGGTCCGCCAACTCACCCCGATCAGCCTCACCACCGTGGGTTGGTAAGAACGCTCCCAGCGCGGGAGACGCCATCCGCCACCGATCGTCAGAGGCTGGGCGTTGTGACGCCGTGCTCGGCGTAAACGGCATGCCCCTGGTCCCTCGCGCCGAGGGCTGCCCGGATCCGGCGATCGAGACGGGCGGGCACATGCGTTGCCAACGCGTCGAGAGGGACGTGGCGCCACTCGGCCAACTCGCCGTCGAGAAACCTGATGGCGTGCTCCTGCTCGGCGCGGAGCATGCCGCCGTCGAAGATGAAGAGAAGCTTGTCACCCTCGTTGTCGGCGGGTGCCCAGTCGACCACCAGCATGGGGCCGACAGAGATGTCGAGGCCGAGTTCCTCCCGCACTTCCCGCGCACAGGCATTGTGGGGTGACTCGCCCGGCTCGACGTACCCGCCGGGGATGTCCCAGTGCTCCTTGTACGTCGGCCGGACGAGCAGGACGTGACCCACGTGATTGACGAAGAGGGCGCCGGCGGCAACGCGCGGGGTCGCCATGGCCGGTACCTCATCGGTCGTCACCAGGGCAGCCTAGACGGGCCAGCGACGCTCCTATGCCGCGTCAAGTGGTTGGGGTGGGGTTTCGAGGCGTCGGTAGAGCTCTCGGGCGATGTAGCGCTTGAGGCATCGTTTGATTT
>NZ_JBEXGL010000040.1:0-30425 GCF_040607315.1 Micromonospora sp. NPDC005305
CTCGCGACCTGGACCGGCGCCTGCATCACCTGCCACCAACGCGTGAAACCGCTACACCTCAACAAACGCCGCCGAACCTAACAAAGCACTACTAGCGCCCGTCCTGACCGACTGACTGACTCAGATTGACGCCGCTGGGGAATCAGACTGAGGGCTGTCTCGCCGATAGCCCCCGGACTACGCCTGCCCGGCGCCATCCCGCTCGTCTGAGCGTGAGCTCACCTTGACAGAGCCGCCCGCCCGGATCAGTTCACACAGAGGCAGAAGGGGTGACCTGCCGGGTGGAGGAAGACCCGGAAGGAGGTACCGGGGTTGGTGTGGGTGTTTGGTTGCGCCAAGATCGAGCACTGCCGCCTCGGCGGCGTCGAGGTCGTCAACGATCACATCGAGGTGCATCTGCTGGGGAAGCTCCTGGGTTGGCCACACCGGCTGGCTGTACCCATCTACCTGCTGGAAGGAGATGCACTGACCGTACTCCGCGCGGACCTCAGCCCAGTCGGACGAGACGTCAACCTTCCAATCCAACATTGCGCCGTAGAACCTTGCGAGTGCACCAGGATCGGAACAGTCAATGACGATGCTGGGGAAGCGAGCGATGGCCATGCCGGCCATGGTACGAGCGGTCGCGGACGATCCACCCCCGGCGGCGCGACGTGCGGCGGGGTGGCCCGCCGAACGTCGCTCATGCCGCAAACCGTGCGTTCGTCTTGATTTGCCACGGAGCGCTCGTCGCCGAGGTGACCGAGGGTGGCAGGCCGAGCGGCCGCTGTTAGGACGATTCTGGTCAATGGGCCGGTGCGGGCCGGGGGCGAGGCGACAGGACCTGCTGCACTTCCCCGGTCACGAGCCCTCCAGTCGAGTTGCTGTTCGTGCAGAAGCCAGGTGGAGGCTGTTGGGATTCGTGCCCACAGTTCGCCGGGCTTGTGGCCCAGTGACCGCCGGCCTTGGACGGCGCCGGCCAGGTTGACCTGCCACATCGGTTGTCGCCCTTGGTGGTGAACCAGACGGTGTCGTCCGCGTAGTGACCTGGCTACAGGTTTCCCGATTCCGGCCAGCTCGACCAGTGCGTGTTGGGAGGCATGCTGGGCGCGTACTTGCCAAGGTCGCCGGTCGCTAGGGCATCCGCGACCTGTTGGAAGGCCTCAGACTCGCTGGGACGTAGCCCGCTTGCCACGTCGGGATGGTTCCACTGGTCGAGCCGAAGAACTTCGGTCGAGACTGTGCCACAGGTCGCCCAGATCGCCGTCCGGGATCGCGACGCGGAACGGCCCGATGCTCTCCTCGGCGGCTCTCGTCATGTCGGCGCAGTCTAGGGCCTACCCGTCAAGCCGACTCCTCCCGGGCAGGCCGTACCGGCCGTTGACCGGCGTCCGATCCGTTTCCGGAGCCGTCACCCGTAGAGGGAGCGGGCTCCCGGGCTGTTGCCCGTGAAGCGTTGCCCCATGGCGATCTCGTCGCCGACCACTGCCCAGACGGTCTCGTCGTCGCAGAACGGGAGCGGGTCACGGCTGCTCGTCTCGTGACGGATCCGCTCGACCTCGCGCTCGAGTCGCTCGAAGCCGGCCACCTCGTCGCCGCCGCTGAAGCTGAACTCGTCGAGCAGGCGCTGGAACCGCGCGGTGACCTGGACGAGGGAGGAGACGTCCGTGTGAAGTTCCTGCACGGTCTCCTCGTCGGCGCCGAAGGCGTACACCCTGCCGGTACCCGGATCGAGGGCGAGGTGGGCGTTGAGCAGCCAGCCGATGACGGGCCATTCGCCCGCGTCCTCCGAGGCGTCCTCGAAGTCCTCGACGTCGACGACGTCCTGGACGAGGGGCAGCCGGCCGGCGTCCTCGCCGGACCCGCGCAGCCAGAGCGTACCGGTGGGGACGCCGACGGTCTGCAGGAGGCGGGCGCCGCCGGTGCCCGCGGCGGCGGCCGGGAAGGCGGTGGCGGGCAGGGACGAGAGCCGGTCTTCGCCGAAGATGTCGACGAGTTCGCTGCGGGTGATGTCGAAAAGCACTGCCGGAACTCCAAACTCCCGGCGGCACGGGCGCCGCGGACGTATCAGTGGGCGGAAGGGATCACCACCAGGGTCGCCCATGCCGTTTCGTACCGTCGAGCTGGTGCTCTCTGCCCGGGCGTCTCGCTGCCCACCGGTCACTTTTTCGGCGCGGCCGTTCAGCGTCCGGTCGTCTGGAACCTCCGGACCGCCGCTTCGGGAGCTGGATGAGGTACCTGTCGCCGCCCGGCTGGTTACTCTCCTCGTTGACGACCACCTGAGCGGCTCCGAACCGGACGAGTGCGCTGTCCCCTTCCAGCGTGCCGGAGCCGGACGTTGTGCGGCAGCTGAGGTGAGCACTTTGATCGCCTCGCGGGGCCGTGGTGCCGCGGCGAAGCGGTACCTGCCGCCGACACCAAGATCGGAGGACACGACGAGGGTGGGACAACGACCGACGAGCCCCCGCAGGTCGTTCATTGCTCGTCGTGCGCCGTCACCGGCGTAGGTTCGGAGGAATTCGGTCCCCACCCACAGGTCGTCGGGACCCGCGTCGTGGCTGAGGGTGGCCACCGCCATCGCCGACGGTGTCCCGGTCAGCCGCGCGGCGGACAGCAGCGGGACCATGGCGTCTGAACAGGACGCTGCGGCTCCGGCCAACCTCCGCAGAACCCGGCCGCGGCTGGAGCGACCCCGCTGGAAGCGGCCACGGCGGGCGGTACGGCGAGCACCCACCAACGCCACGCGGCCCGCATGCTCTGGTATCTGAGGGCCAGGATCCCGGCATGCAGGTCGGCCGTCTGGTGGACGCGGTCGGTGAGGGCTTGCCGCAGGTAGGCATCGAGCGGGCAAGGCCACTGGGGACGTCTGCTGTCGTTCCGGTCGATCAACACCTGGCGCTGGCGGCGTCCGATCTATCTGCGGGAGATTCCAAGGTTCATGTCACTCCGCGGGTCGTCGCCCATCCTCGTCTTCCCTCAATGCTCAGGCCAAGATCATTAAAGGATTTGTGCCCGAGCGAGCAGAGGTGCGTTGCGGTTGTCCGCGTAAACCAGTTCGTATCCTTCGGCCATCCGCTCGGTCGAAAAGTTCATGCTGACGTGCTCCCGGCAGGCCCGCTCACTGAGGCGGGCGGCGTCGTGCAGGGCCTGTGGGAGATCGCTGGGGTCGTCCCGGACGAAGCCCGTGACGCCGTCCTGCACCAGTTCGGGCATGGCTCCCCGATTCAACGTCACCACCGGCGTTCCGGCAGCCATCGCCTCGATTACCACCATCCCGAATGGCTCCTCCCACTGGATGGGCATGATGAGGCACCTGGCGGACAGCAGGAGCCGTGCCGTCGCCGCCCGGTCCGGGTTAAGGATCAGTTCCACGTCCGGGCCAAGCATCCGCTCGACCACCGTGCGGAAGTACTCCTGCTCAAACGGCTCGACGCACTTGCCGGCCAGCACCAAGGGCAACCCGGCCGCCCGACATGCCTCGATTGCCAGCTCGGGCGCCTTCTCGGCGCTGAATCGGGCGAGCCAGAGCACCGGCCCCCCTGCCCGGCCGGCCGCCGAGCCGGTCGGCCGATCGTTCAAGCCGTCGAGGACCATACCGTTGTGCACGGTGCCGTACCAGGGCAGTGCGGGGGCCAATCGGCGTTGGGCGTCGGAGATCGCGACCAGCCGGACGCCGGAGGAGAGCGAGCGCAGTACGTCGCCGTACTCGTCGATCGGGCTACCATGCACCGTCGCCACCGTGGGGACGCTCCGCCGCTCGGCCGTGAGCGGCCCGACCACGGTGTGGTCATGCACGACGTCGAACCCGCCGGCCTCGATCATCCGGTTGGCTCGGGCGACGTGCGCTACCTCCGGCAGGAACTCGCCGAGGCGCTCAATCTGCGGCTCCCCAACGGTAGCCTCGAGTCGGGCCTGGGTACCGGTCTCCGCGCCGGCGCCGAATAGGGTCACGTCGTGCCCCCGATCCACGAGGGCATCCACCAACCCGGCAACCACCTGCTCTACACCGCCGTAGCCCGGCGGAGGGACCTCGTACCACGGCGGCACCAGCATCGCAATTCGCAGTGATCGGCGGTTTTCGCAGGCTTTGTTCCTGCTCGCCATTGCTTACCTCCCGCCCGTCGCGCATTCGCCGCCCGGCAGAGCTGTGCGCGGCGGACCGGAGGGGCCGCCTGGGCCGGGCCTCAGGGGCTTCCCCAGGACCGACCCGTTCACTCACTCTGGTTGCTGGCTGATTGATCGGTGAGGTCGGTGTCACCCAGACGAGGCCGTCGCCCGGGCTGTGCGGAGGCTTCCGGAGCGGACCGCGATTACGTCTAGCAAAATACCGACTGACCGGTCGTTCAGTATCTGAGTATCCACGGCGGCGCCAACACTGCTGGCGAGACAATGCGCAGGCCATCTGGGGTGGGGCAAGGCTCCACGCCCGGGTCCTGCAGTGGAACATCATGGATTTCGCGCTGGCGATTCGGCCTTCGTGTGCGTGCCCCTCGCCGACGCGGCGCATTTGGCACTTGCTTCCGATCACCCAGACCCTGCCCGCCGGCGCCGCGCCGCCCACATACTGCGAGGCGCCGGAGTCTCCTGGTAAGTCGTCGCTCAGCCTGGCTGAACTGGTCCCGCCACCTAGGCATCCGCTGGGAACCGCGACAACGTCCACGAACCCCTTTCTCAGCCTCGCCTGCGCCCTCATCTGCTGCGCCCACTCCAAACGGTAGGACTTCGTGGCACCGTTACGGTGCCGCGCGAGGCTAGGGCTACGCCGCTCAGCCTTCCATTCGGTGGAAGTGTGCGCCGCGCCGACCGACTTGGACTGGGAGGATCCCCGCTGTCGCAGGTAGATCGACAGGACGACCATCGAGGAGACGGCCAGTAGTTCCGATTGCCAGTTCTGCAGTGTGCGGTTCCAGAAGTCGGGCTGGAGTAGGTACTGACCCCACGACACCGGGTCTTGCAGGTTGCCGAGCTGCTGCTCGTTGTACGCGGCGACCCCTGCCATGGACTGGGCCAACCACGACGCCATGAAGATTGCGCCGAAAACCAGGCCCAGCGAGTGGGAGTACAGCGCCTGCCGCAGGCCACCGACCCGGGCCCATGCTGGCGAGGTGGCGGGAACATGCGCGCCGACCAGCTGGTCCTCGTCCGACTCGCGGCCAGCCTTGTCGAGTTCCTCGGACTCCGGCGAGCCCTTCTGCAGCAACCAGGCGGCAAGGAAAATGTAGAGGAAGAACTGCACGTACTCCGATTGCCAGTTCTCGGTGACGTTGACGGCGAAACTCCCCGACGTGAGGTAGCGGCCGAGCGAGATTGGCTGCAGGCCTTCGTTCAGTTGCTGCCGGTTGAAGTCGGCATTTCCGGCGAAAGCCTGGCCGACCAGCGCGGCGAGGAACAGCAGACCGAACACCAGACCGAGGGAGTTCTCGCGCAGGAACTTCCTCACCGATGCAGCACCCCCAGCACGCAGAAGTAGGTCAGGCCCAGTGCGATCACGAACAGCATCAGCGCGAACTGGGATCGCATGACTCAATCTCCCCGCAGCACACAGTCGTAGGGCCCGTCGCTGCGGGTGGTGCACCGGGCGGCGACCACGCGCCAGCCAGTGGGGAAGACGGCGAGGAAGACGGTCTCGCCCTCGAGTCGCACCTACGTCCACTGGCCGTACACCTCGCTGGCGGAGACCGAGCCCGGCCCGGGCAGGTCCTCGTCCAGGATCGCCTCGGCACACGGCTTGTCAACGGAGTACTCAAGCTCGGCTGCCGTATCGGGCGCGAGCAGAGAGCAGGCCGCGGCCCCGTCCTTCTCGGCGACGGCGGTCAGCATCCGCACAGCGACGCCAGCCGCCGCGTCACTCCGGGCATTCACCGGGCCACATCCCACGGTCACTACTGCCAAGGCCGCGCCCACCACCGCCGGCACGGTGCGGTGCACACCTCCGCCCGGCGCGCCCCGACCCGTAATCCGATCACCAATCGAGCGCAGGCGAAAGCTCTGGGGCTGCGCCGCAGGCGGGCGCGGATGCGGATGCGGATCGCGGGCGGTGCGAGCGCTGGGCTGGTCAGGCCGACAGCGCGGGAGCCGGCTGCCCTGGACGGCCAGCCCGGCTCTGGTGCACGGGTGAGCGCTCGGGCGAGGGGACGCGGTGACAGGATGCCGAGCGGGGTCAGCAACACCGGGAGCGCGAAGCCGCCAGCTCGACCGAACACTGTCGGGAGGAGGCGCCATGCCCCATCGTTGATCGCCCCACTGCCTCCTCCAAGCCGATGATGGGCGTTGTCCCTCCATATCAAGGGCGCCGCCACCGTCTCCGTCGGGCTGGCCGAACACACCCTCGGCGCGTCATGCCTACGGGCCGTGCTCGACCTCTCTCACCTGCCGTCCTCTGCGCCCCGTCGTCGATCGAGGGTGAGTGCGTCTGCCTGATTCACAGTGACGAGTATCCGGTCAGTCGCTGGTACAGGCGGTCGAATCGCACCTTCCCGTCGAATGACACTACTAACCGGCCACCCAGCATGGTCAGCCGCCCGCCTGGTCAATCACTGAGCGCAACGATCCAGACACCGGCCAGCACCCAGCGTCACGGACCGCGATTCACCCCGCCAGTTCTTCGCGGAACTGCGGATCCCGCGACTCCTCCATCCACGCGGGCGAACGCCTCCGCCCCGCAGTCGGTCGGTACGAGCGATCAGTCTTGTCGTACTCGCGGTCCTGCGTACCGCCGCGAGCGCCCACGGTGCGGCAGACCACAGCGGGCGGCCAGTCCGCCCGTCGGGCTCGCTGTCGCCCGTCGTCTTCCACGGCGCGACGACGTCGCCGGCAGTGGGCGGGCGCAGGACGGCCAGCCTGACCTCACGCTGAGTATCAGTCCAGGCATTTTGCCGGAGAAGTGCCCCTTCGCGGGGATTCAAGTGCTTAGGATCGTGAGCGTCTTACCGACCCGGGTCTGGGAGCGAGTCATGGCAAAGCCGGCGAGTCTTGGGCCTGCTCCGAGTAGTCAACCGGCGGTTCTGGCCCCGGCGGCGTTCGGTGGCTATCCGGGGCCACTTCGTCGACCGGTGCCGGGTAACACCCTGCTCAGGCTGCTTGCCACGACCGATGCCAAGCAGATCGGCTTGCTTTACCTGATCTCGTCGTTCTTCTTCTTCATCGCCGCGGGCATCGAGGCGCTGCTCATGCGCGGCGAGCTCGCCCGCCCGGGGATGCAGTTCCTCTCTCCGGAGCAGTACAACCAGCTCTTCACCTCGCACGGCACGATCATGATGTTCCTGTTCGCCACCCCCCTCGCCTTCGCGTTCGGCAACTATCTCGTACCCCTGCAGATCGGCGCGCCTGACGTCGCCTTCCCCAGGCTGAACGCGTTGGCCTACTGGCTGTACCTGTTCGGCGGCCTGATGGTGCTCGGCTCCTTCATCACCCCGGAAGGTGCTGCGGACTTCGGATGGACGGCCTACCCGCCGCTGAGCCAGGCTGCGCACACACCAGGGGTTGGCGGTAACTTGTGGGTCATTGGGTTGGTGCTCTCGGGCGTCGGCACCATCCTCGGGTCGGTCAACCTGATCACCACCATCCTGACCCTGCGTGCCCCGGGGATGACGATGTGGCGGATGCCGCTGTTCACCTGGGCCATGTTGATCACCGCGTTGATGGCGATCGTGGTGTTCCCGCTGCTGTCGGCGACGCTTCTCGCGCTGCTGTCCGACCGGCTGCTCGACAGCCACATCTATGACGCGACCACCGGTGGTCCTATCCTCTATCAGCACCTGTTCTGGTACTTCGGCCATCCCGAGGTCTACATCGTCGCCCTGCCGTTCTTCGGCATCATCAGCGAGGTCATCCCGGTCTTCTCCCGAAAACCACTGTTCGGCTACAAGGGCATGGTCCTCGCGCTGTGGGTGATCTTCTTCTACTCCCTGAACGTGTGGGCGCACCACATGTTCGCCACCGGCCAGGTCCTCCTGCCCTTCTTCTCGGCGACCACCTTCATCATCGCCGTGCCCACCGGGGTGAAGTTCTTCAACTGGATCGGCACGATGTGGAAGGGCCAACTCACCTTCGAGACCCCGATGCTGTTCGCCATCGGGTTCCTCGTCACGTTCCTTTTCGGTGGCCTCACCGGCGTGCTGCTGGCCAGCCCGCCGGTCGACTTCCACGTCCACGACAGCTACTTCGTCGTAGGGCACTTCCACTATGTGCTCTTCGGCACCATCGTTTTCGCTGCGTTCTCGGGCGTGTACTTCTGGTTTCCGAAAATGACCGGGCGGCTGCTCGACGAACGGCTTGGCAAGGTCCACTTCTGGACCATGTTCGTCGGTTTCCACACCACCTTCCTGGTCCACCACTGGCTGGGCAACCGCGGAATGCCTCGCCGCTACGCCGACTACCTTCCGCAGGACGGCTTCACCACCATGCACACCGTCTCCACGATCGGGTCGTTCGTGCTCGGTGTGTCCACCCTGTTCTTCATCTACAACGTCTGGAAGTCCTGGCGTTTCGGCGCCGCCGTCTCCGTCGACGATCCTTGGGGATACGGAAACTCCCTGGAATGGGCCACCACCTGCCCGCCCCCGCTGCGCAACTTCGACCGCATGCCCCGCATCCGCTCCGAACGCCCCGCCTTCGACGCCAAGTACGGACCCCTGGTCGCCAACCTCGGCCGTGACCTGCCGCAACGCGCCGCCAAGCCGCCGCAGCAACTCCACGACGAACTGCACCGCGAACGGCATGTGCCGGAGTCGCCCAGTGTCGAGGGCGCCCACGGCGCCGAGGCCGCGGCCAGATACCGAGGGATTCCGCAGTCCGGCGCCCGCCCCGTCGAGGTACCCGAGCCGGACGAGACCCGCCGCCCGAGCTTCGAGCGGACCACGGAAGCCGACGAGAACCCGCTGGACTCTCAACGGAGCGAGCAGGCGCCGCCTCAGTGGCGCCATCCGGGCGATGAGGACGGCGAGAGAACGTGAGGGAGCGGGTCACCACTGCCCGGTCGTGAGCGCAGACGCGATCGCGACAGCGACCGCTAGACCGATCTGCACGGGCGCTGGGCCGAGGGTGTAGAGCAGAGCGTTCCCGATGAGGATTCCGATTCCCACGCCGATCAGCGACTGCGCGGTTCGTCGGACCCGCTGCCCGATTGTGGCGACGATCGTGCCGACCGCCGCGGACGGAGCGAACACCGGCGCAGGGTTGCCCAACACGTCATGCCCGATGACCCAGGACAACGCCGCAGCCAACCCTGCCTGCACCGCGATCACCAGGATGACGTACGTCAGGCGCCGCCGAACCCGCCACCCCGACGGCCACGCTCGCGGGCCCGCTCTCCCACCCGCAGGGCTTGTTGGCTAGGGCGTCAAGGTCGTCGGCCGGACCGGGCGCGCGCTCCTGGGCAGCAGTCATGCGGGTGACTACCCGAAGCAGGCGTCAAGAAATCAGCAGTAAGGAAGCACGGTGAACATCTGCGGTTGCCGCAATCCGATTCGAGAGGTCCGGGGAGAACGACACCGAGTCCGTCCAGTCCCTGGCAGCACGATCGAAGGTGCCACCGGGGCCGGCGGAACCGCTCGCCCGCGCCGCATTTACCTGCTGTGGCATGCGCTTGAGCAGCGAATCCGAGGTTGGCGACCCTACAACATCTCCAACGGTTGCGGGCCGGCCGGCGGCGGGAACGCCGTGTCGAGTGCCGCCACTTCCTCCTCACTCAGCTGCAGGTCGCGAGCTTCCGCGTTCTCCCGGGTGTGTTCCGGGTTGGACGATCGAGGGATGGCCGCAAGACTCTCCTGCCGCAGTAGCCAGGCCAGCGCCACCTGAGCGGGCGTGGCCCCGTGCCGGGCGGCGACCTCCGCGACCTGGGGATGGCCGAGCAGTCGGCCCTGCTCGATCGGCGAGTACGCCATCACCGGGATTCCGTGCTCGCGTAGCCACGGCAGCAGGTCGTACTCGGGACCCCGGCGGGTGAGGTTGTACAGGATCTGGTTGGTCGCGCAGGAGTTCCCGCCCGCCTCGAGTAGATCCGTCATGTCAGAAAGATCGAAGTTGCTCACGCCCCACTGCCCAATGTCGCCGGCGTCGACGAGTTCGCCGAACGCCTCGATGGTCTCCGCGAGTGGATGCGTGCCCCGCCAGTGCAGGAGGTAGAGGTCGATGTGGTCGACGCCGAGTCGTTGCAGGCTGCGGCGACAGGCCTGCACGGTTCCCCGTCGGCTGGCGTTGGACGGCAGCACCTTATCGACCAGAAGGACGTCGGCGCGTCGCCCGATGATCGCCTCGCCGACGAGTTCCTCGGAGGCGCCGTCACCGTACATCTCCGCAGTGTCGATCATGGTCATGCCCAGGTCGAGCCCGGCGCGTAGGGCGGCAATCTCGTCCTGCCGCCTCCCGGGGCGCTCGCCCAGATACCAGGTCCCCTGGCCGAGCACGGGCATGGTCTGGCCGGACGGTAGCTCGATCGCGGCGGCAGCGAGGGTCATGTCGACCTTTCCGGAGCCTGGGTACCAGTGGTTGCCTGCGTTACCCACTACGACAGGCAGCACACCTCGGTGCGGACCTTTCTCCGCGCAGGCCCTCGCTGTGCAGCGGGAATGTGCCCGACTGTCCGCCCTCGAGCGGCGTTCTCCGGCCTGTTTCCCGGTGCCGGCACCGGGAAGGCGACCGCGAGCGAACGATGCGCCGCCGACGGGGCGGCGCCGCGAAGGGGGAGGCCGCAGAAATGGCGCAGAGCCAGCAGCCACTGACCGGCAAGCGAGTCGCTTGCCTCGCCGCCGACGGGGTGGAGGACGTGGAGTACACCCAGTCCCGGGCCGCCGCAGAGCAGGCGGGGGCCGAAGTCCACCTGATCTCATTGGATTCCGGCGAGATTCAGTCAATGAACCAGGACATCAACCCGGCTAACCGCTATCGGGTGGACCGGACCGTGAACGAGGCCAACGCGGCCGACTACGACGCCCTGCTGCTGCCGGGCGGGACGGTCAACCCCGACCGGCTCCGGATGAACCCGCAGGCGATGGACTTCGTCCGGGCGTTCTTCCAGCAACAGAAGCCGGTGGCAGCGATCTGCCACGGCCCCTGGTCGTTGGTGGAGACCGGGATGGTGAACGGCCGGACAGTCACCTCGTTCCCCAGCCTACGCACCGACATCCGCAACGCGGGCGGGAACTGGGTGGACCAACAGGTACAGGTTGACAACGGCCTGGTCACCAGCCGCAGCCCCAGCGACCTTCCGGCCTTCTGCGCGAAGATGGTCGAGGAGTTCGCCGAGGGCAGGCACGTCCGCCAGATGGCGACAGCCTGACCCGGTGGGGGCTCCAGGCCGGGAGAATCAGCCCGGCCCGGAGCCCCGGCCCGGCGGATATCCCGCCAACCGATCTTGGCCCCGCCTGGGATGCTTTCGCCCTCTTCCACCGGCCGACCTTGAGCAGCAAATCGCCCGTGCCGCGGCCAAGGGTGCGACCAACCGCGAAGGAGCACCGCGGTTCGCCCTCCCTCAGCCGGATGGTGGCGGAGGGCGATGGGTGATGCGGCGGGTCACCCCAAACTGGTACAGGCCGGCGCTGGTGACGGCGTAGAAGGCGGGCAGGAGGAGGAAGATGGCAAGGCCGACCAGCGGCGTCACCAGGTAGCCGAGGACCCCTGCGAGGGCGTACAGGAGGACTCCGGCGAGGGCCCGGATCCGTTCGACGCGGAAGAACCTCTGCTGGACCTGTTCCTTCAGCAGGTCGGGGTGCCGGGCCAGGTAGTGGTAGAACGCCAGCCACGTCGCGCACAGGGACGCGCCGATCAGCGCGTAGAAGGCGATGCCCACCCGCTGGTCCGCGTTGTCGTGCTCCTGCAGGGCGTGCGACACGACGATGGTCGGAAACGGCAGCAGCGCCGTGGTGAACAGCACCAGAAGGTTCATCCAGTGCAGGCCGCGATCAGTTTGTTGGATGCGGTTGAATGCCGCCTTGTGGTTGAGCCAGACGACGGCCACGTACGAGTAGGACGCGAGATAGGCGAGGTATGCCGGCCACTGGTTGAGCAGTCCGGACAGGAGGCGGCCGGGGGGGACGTTCGGCACCCGGAGGTCCAGGACCAGCAGCGTGATGATGATGGCGAAGATGGCGTCGCTGAACGCCACGGCACGGCTGGTGTCCGACCTCGTGCCGAGGTCGGTTTCTGGCCCGCTCACCGAGCACGGCTACCCGAGGGCGTCCGCGGCAAACAGCCGGTTACGGCCGCCAACCATGCGAATCAATAGTGCGGATCAATAGTGCGGATCATGGCTTAGGCGGCGTAGCGGAGGGCCACAATCTGGGTGCCAGGAGCTCCTGGCATCTCGGACAAGCCGGCATCACGGGGCACGAATGAAGGCTGTTGTCTACGACGGACCGAAGACGGTGAGCGTGAAGCAGGTGCCGGATGCCCGGATAGAGCGACCGACGGACGCTCTCGTTCGGATCACCACGACCAACATCTGCGGCTCTGACCTGCACATGTACGACGGACGCACGGACATCCATCCGGGCCGGGTGCTCGGGCACGAGAACCTCGGCGAGGTGATCGAGGTCGGCGACGGAGTCGATCTCGTGAAGGTCGGCGACATGGTATGCCTGCCCTTCAACGTCTCGTGTGGCTTCTGCGAGAACTGCAACAAGGGCCTCACCGCATTCTGTCTCGTGGCCAACCCCGCGCCCGGCATGGCCGGTGCCGCCTACGGCTACGCGGACATGGGCCCGTACAACGGTGGCCAGGCGGAGTTGCTCCGGGTGCCGTGGGCCGATTTCAACTGCCTGGTCCTGCCGCCGGACGCCCGCGACGTGCAGCGGCAGCGCGACTACGTGATGCTCGCCGACATCTTCCCCACCGGCTGGCACGCGACCCGGCTCGCCTGCGTGCAGCCCGGCGACAGTGTGGCGATCTACGGCGCGGGGCCCGTCGGCCTGATGGCCGCCATGTCCGCCACCATCCAGGGAGCCGGCAAGGTCATGGTGGTCGACCGCCACCCCGACCGGCTGCGCCTGGCGGAACAGATCGGTGCCGTCCCGATCGACGACTCCAAGGGATCGCCGGTGGACCAGATCAAGGAGCTGACCGGTGGGATCGGCGCGGACCGGGGCTGCGAGTGCGTGGGTTACCAGGCGCACGACCCCCAGGGTCAGGAGCAGTCCGGGATGTCGGTGAACAACCTGGTGCACTCGGTGAAGTTCGGCGGAACGCTGGGCGTGGTCGGCGTCTTCACCCCACAGGACCCGGGCAGCCCGGACCCCCTGCAGAAGCAGGGCAAGGTGCCGTTCGACTACGGCATGTTCTGGTTCAAGGGACAGTCCATGGGAGCTGGTCAATGCAATGTCAAGAACTACAACCGCCAGCTGATGAACCTCATCGCCGGTGGCAAGGCGAAACCCTCGTTCATCGTGTCCCACGAGCTGACGCTGGACGAGGCGCCGCAGGGCTACGAGAACTTCGACCGCCGAGTGGAGGGCTGGACCAAAGTGCTGCTGCACCCCGACGGTCGCGGCTGACTCGATGCGTGGATCCCGCGGTTGCGGGAAGCCAGCGCCGGGCCGACATCGGAGCCGTCATCGGTGCGACTGAGATGGGGATGACAAACTGGCGACCACCAAGCAGGGGTCACCAGCGCAACCGGCATGATCCTCGTGGCCGGCAACGACGACACGGAGCGGTCCTGGCACGCCGACCTGTCGATGGGATCGTCGCGAGCGCGGGCACGGGTGGAGCGGCTGCTCGCCTGCTCGCCCCTCGCTCTCAGGCGCAGCTGATCCGCCGTCTCCTCGGGGCCGCACCCCTGAACGGTTTGATGCATCGGCCCGCGGGTACACCGCGACCCGGCCCGAGGGGGTGGGCCGAGGATCGGAGCCACATACGATGGTGGGCTCCATCCGGTCCGGATGCTAGGCGAGGCCCGAGGAGTGCGGGATGGCCGAACCGGAGAGCCGGGACACGGGCGCACGGGGGTCGCCCGCGCGACCGCGCGAGCAGGTCGATCGGCAGCGCGACGCCGAGGAGGGCGTGCAAGTCGCCGGTCGGGGCCAGAACATCGGTCCTGCCGATGCCTCGACGGATGCTGACCGCGGCGAACGCCCGGCAGTCTCGCAGCGCACTGAGCAGGGCCTAATCGAGCCGGCTGGCAGGCACAGCAGCAAGACGATGTCAGATCCGGACGTCGTCCTCCAGCTCCCGCAGGTCAAGGTCGAACAGATCTACGTCGAGGTCGACAACCTGGACGCCTCCGTCTCATTGCGAGCCCGGCTGGGTAGCCTGCTCCAGCTCGACGTGGGCGTCCAGGCGCACCTCGGCACGGTGAAGATCGACATTAGGGGCGTTGAGGCCGACGCAATGCTGGAGGTTCGGCTCGAGGAACTCCGCGGCATTCTCGACAGCGCCCTCCGCACCATCGAGCGCAACCCTCAGATCATCGAGTCGTTGGTGAAGACCGTGGATACTGCCGTGAATCAGGTCGGGCAGACAGCTCAGCAGGTGCTCGGGCCGCAGGGGCCGCTAGCGCGGACGCTCGACCACGTCGGGCAGACGGCGCAGCAGGCGTTGGGGCCCGATGGGCCGCTGTCGCAGACGCTGCAGCAGAGCGCCCAGCAGGTCGGTCAACAGCTCGGGCAGACCACCCAGCAACTGGCTCAGAACCGCGTGGCGGCGGCTGGCGGCGGGGGTCTGGGCGGCGTGCTGGGCGGATCTCCGGCCCGAGCGGCGTGGCAAGGGATGATGAAGTTGGTCAACAGCAGCCAGCCACTGAGGCAGGTCGCGGCGTGGCTGGTAGGACCGCAGGGCCAACAGCGGCAGAGCTGATCGACGTCGCCGTCGCACTGAATGCCCAATGTGCCATTCGCTCGGCATCCTCCGGGTCACTTCGTGGGATGTGGGGGCCGATGCGGCTGGAGGCATCGGTGCTGCGGTTTCTGGCGCAGGAAGCTCGCTGCGGCCGGTACCGGGCAGTTCGGGTCACCGCCGCCGCCGACCTCTTGGCGTGGGGAGCGGCTCTCTTGGCGCGGGGGGCCACTCATCCCGCTTTGACGGTTCGCGGGCCGCCGGCCACCCTGACGTTCTCGCCAGAGTGCTCGTGGTGCTGGCGACCGGAGCGCTGCTGCTCGTCCCGTCACTGCTGCGGCTGTTCGGCACCTTCCAGGCGTTCGAACAGCTCCAGCGGGCCCCGGGTCTGAAAGCCCTGGCCGAACAACTCCTTCGAGCGGTCCTGCACCTCGAGGGCAGCGACCAATTCCTGGAACCGGCGGCCGTCGGCGCGCACGGCGTCGACCGGTGCCAGTGTCAGTTCGTTGATCGCCCGTTTCGTGGACAGAATCCCCGCCGAGGGAAAGGACGCGATCCGCCGGGCCAGCGTGGCTACGAAATCATCGAGCTCGGTGTCCGGCAGCGCCCGGTTGATCCACCCATACCGCTCCGCGAGGTCAGCGTCCGCGTCCTGCGCACCGAGGATCATCTCCATGGCCCGTCCTCGACCGAGCCGGCGCACCGGTTCTCGGTGCTTTCACCCACAGGTAGGGCCACCTCCCCGGCTCTGTCCGCCGGGGATGAAGCTCCGAAAACCCGGTCGGCGCCGCTCCGTCGGCTGCCCCAGACTCGATCGTGGATCATGCCGCCGTCGACCGGAATGACGAGTCGACAGTTTCGGCTGCGTTCGTTCTCACCTGGGCGAGCACAATTGCACCGGGAACCCGCCGATCCGAGCGGACAGGTATCGCATGTGGAGATGACTGTGCGGGCCCGGATCCGGGCCGGGGATCCGGACGCCTTCCGGGACCTGTTCGACGACCATGCCCGGTCGGTGTACAACCACGGCTTCCGTCTGACCGGGGACTGGTCGGTGGCGGAGGAGGTGGTGTCGCTGACCTTCCTCGAGGCGTGGCGGCTGCGGGACCGGGTCGACGCCGGCGCCGAGGCCGGGTCGTTGCGTTCCTGGCTGCTCGGCATCGCCACCAATGTGGCCCGCAACGTGCGCCGCGCCGCCCGCCGGCACGCCGCGGCCATGTCCCGGCTGCCCCGCGCCGAGGTGGTGCCGGACTTCGCCGAGGAGGTCGCCGCCCGGATCCGGGACCGACAACGGCTGGCCCTGGTCCGCATCGCCCTTGCCGCGTTGCGGCAGCCGGAGCGTGAGGTGCTGGCGTTGTGCGTCTGGTCCGGGCTCGACTACGCCGAGGCGGCGGCCGCGCTGGGGGTGCCGGTCGGCACGGTGCGATCCCGGCTGTCCCGGGCGCGCACCAAGCTGCACAAGCTCGTCACCGCGGGGAAGCTGCGGCAGGTCGGGGTAAACCCGGAACCGGCCGGCGGCCGCGGACAGGTACCAGTCGACCGCGCGATCGCGGTCCGGTTCGCCGAGGGGGATTCACGATGAGCACCGACCCGCACGACGTACGTGGCGAGCTGGCCGGTTTGCTGCCGCCGCCGGTGGAGCGGGACCTCCCGAGCGGCCGCCACCGGTTGATCCAGGAGTTCGTGATGACCCAGATCCATCCCAGCCCGCCCGTGCCGCCGCGTCGAGCACCGCGCCGCCGGCTCATCCTCGCCTCGGCACTCACCGCCGCCACGGCGGCCGCCGTCGTGATGCTGGTCGGCCTCGGGCCGTCCGACGGCACCGGTGGCGCCCCGGGCGCCGGTGGCGCCACCGCCCCGGATGACGGCCGGGCGCCGGTCGCGGCCGGCCCCTCCGGCCAGCAGGTCCTGCTCGCCGCCGCCACGACCGCCGGGAAGCAGGCCGCCACCTCGGGCGCCTACTGGCACCTGCGGACGACTGCCATCGACTACGAATGGGAGACCTGGATCGGGCGCGATGGGGGGACCTGGGTACGGGGTGCGAAGACCGGCGGCGACCTGATGGCGCTTCCCGGGGCCGCGTCGTTCCGGCTGGGCGGCCCCGAGGTGAGCTTCGCGCAGCTCCAGCATTTGCCGACCGAACCGGCCGCGCTCAAGCGCTGGATGACCGAGTCGGTGCGTAACAGCGACATCCGGACGAGCGCCGGCCGGCCAGACGCGGCCATGCGGGAGCAGATGGTCTTCGACGGCCTGCTGTCCCTACTCGCGCAGTTGCCCGCCCCGCCCAAGGTCCGCGCCGCCGCCTTCCAAGCGGTCGCCGCGTACCCCGACGTGACGAGCACCGGCGCGACCGACGGCGGGCAGGGCCTGCTGATCCGCCTGAACGGGGAGCCGGTGGCCCGGATGGTCGTCGATCCGGCCACTGCCCGAATCCGAAAGACCAACTTCTTCGTCACGACGGACGGGGCCCGAATCTCGACTCCAGGGGACGCCATGTTCACGCTGACCGCGGAGTGGACCGACCGGCTGCCCGGCTGACGGTCATCGGGTGCGGATGCCGCCCGCGGCATCCGCACCCGGCGCCCTCGTCCCTCCCGACAGGGTTGTTCGTCGGGAGGGACGAACGGAGGCCGTAGCCCCGGCGCGTCCGGGCGGAGCGCGTCGGCGAAGGACCCCCGGTGAAGACCGGGGCCGCCCGCCGCCGGCGGCCCCGTGTCGGTCAGCGCGGCCGGCAGCCGGTCATCGGCGGAACGGCCCGGTGACGCAGTAGGTGATGCCGCCGGAGGACGAGCCGGTCGTGCCGCGTTGCGACGAGAAGTACAGCCGGTCCCCGGCAGGGGTGAACGCCGGCCCCGTGATCTCCGAACCGTCCTGTCCGGTGATCCGCAGGAAGACGGAGATCTTGTCGTCCGGCGTGATCATGCAGATCTCCATGTTCCCGCCGTCCTCGGCGACGTACAGGTCACCGGCCGTGGACCCGGTGATGTTGTCGACCCCGTCAGCGGGGCGGCGCCAGTCGGCACGAAGCGGTAGAACTTGCCGTCGGTCTCGTCCTCGGTCAGGTAGATGACCCGGCGGACCGGGTCAGCCGCGGCCGCCTCGTGCTTGAACCGGCCCATTGCGGGACGTGCCACGGAGGTCCCGCCGATTGGGTATGTCTCGAAGACCCGGCCCGGGGATACTTCCTCGCAGGAGAGCCAGGCCTTCCACGGCGTCCTGCCGCCGGCGCAGTTGTTATTGGTGCCGGCGCCGGTCAGGGAGCCCGGCCGGGTGCGTCGACGACGCCGGTCGCCGTGACGACGGTCCAGGTCTCCTCCGCCGTGGCGGCGCCATCCCGGACGCCGATGAACTGGCAGGTCCGGGCGTCCAGCATGATCTCGTAGTGCCCCTTCTCCAGGACCGGGTAGGTGACCGAGATACCGGTACGCCCGCCCAGGTCGACCTGCCCCGGCGCGCGACGCAGGTCGGGCAGCAACGCGATGGCCCGGTAGAGGGCGGTACGCAACTGGGCCGGCAGGATCGGCCCGGCGTCACGGAACAGCTCGACCACCAGTTCGAAGGCCACCAGATCGGTCGGCATCCCGGCCGAGAGCCGGGGGCTGTCGGTGCGCGACTTCTCGGCCGCGGCCGACCGCAGCACGGCCAGCAGCCGGTCCGGCTCCGTCGGCAGGCTGCCGAGGTACGCCGGCGTCGGCCGCTCCAGGCCCGGTCCCTTGACCGCCAACTCCTTCCGCCGTGCCGGGTACTCCTCGTCGGGCCGGTCGTACCGGTGCGGCGGCTGGCCGAGCAGGCCGGCGGACTCGGCGATCTTCCGGTCGGCGGGAGTCAGTGGCCGCGCATCGGCGCCCTCCTCACCCCTGGTCCGGACCGGGAACATGCCCTGCGGGTCCAGCCAGGACTCCTCCCAGCTCCTTTCCCGAAGACGCACGGTCTGCGCGCCCCAGGGTCCGCCCAGGAAGGCATGCAGGCCATTGCTCTCGGTCCGCCGGTAAATGAACTGGCCGGGGGCGACCCGGAGGTCCCCGGTGGTCGCCGAGTGCTGCGCGGCGAGTTCCAGCAGCACGGTCGGCCCGTCGTCGGGCCCGACTGACGTACCGATCGCTGTACCGGTGGCCGGTGGCCGGGCGCCGGTACGGGGCACCAACGCCACGCCGCCGGCCAACCCGGCCAGCGCCAGTGCCGTCGCCGAGCCGAGCAGGAGTCGGCGAGAGACCGGCCGGTACCGGGCCGGGCTGTGCCGCGTCGCGTTGAGGACGGTGTGCCGCATCCGCTCGGTGGCGTCCGCGGTGGGCCCGGTCAGGCCGTCGCGGAACCCGGCGAGCGCTTCGAGCATCGTCGTGTCCCGGTCAGCGGCGCGTTCTCTGCTCATCTAGTCCATGACCTTTCAGCCAGAAATTGTTCCGGAAGGGCCGCGCGCAGCCGGGCCTTGGCCCGGTGCAGGCGGGACCGCACGGTGCCCGGCGGTACGCCGAGCGCCGCAACGAGTTCGGGGTAGTCCAGCCCGACCCACACGTGCAGCAGCAGCACGTCCCGCTGGTTGCGGGGCATCGCCGCGAGCGCACCGGCCAGCCACCGGCCGGCCGCCTGGGCGTCGAGCCGTTCGCCGGCCCGGTCCGCGAATCCCTCATTGACCTGCCGCGCCCCGCCGAGCGGATCGACGCCCGACCGGGCGACGGCCCGCAGCCCCCGGACCTCGGTCCGGCGGTGGTTGCGCAGCAGGTTGGTGAGGATGCCGGCCAGCCACGGACGGGCGTTCGGCACCGACGGGTCGTACCGGGCCCGGCGGGAGAAGGCCACCAGGAAGGTCCCGGACACCAGGTCCTCGGCCAACTCCCGGCCGACCCGGCGGGCGGCGTAGTCGAACAGCCACCCCGAATGTCGCTCGAACAGCTCACCGAAGAGTTCCGGCGGACCACCCACGAGCGCCGCGTCCGAGCGGTCCGTCAGGGGCAGGGTCACGCGCGCCTCCGATCGTCAAATGTCACGCCTTGTTCTTGTCCGGTGCGGTGCGCCAGGTTCCCGCACGGAACCTGGCGCACCGCGGCGGCGCTACCGGCCGATCGCGTACCCACGGAGCACGGTCTGCTCCACGGTGTTGCCGTTCGCGTCGGTGGCCTTGGCCCGGAGGGTGGCGTAGCCGGTGACCGGGTTCTGGGTGGTGACCTGGTAGTGGTCGCCGTCCGCCGTCACGAGGGTGGGCCGCCAGGTCTTACCGTCGTCGTAGGAGACGTCGACGGTGAACGAGGTGGCCCGGGTCGCACCGCCGCCCTGCTGGCTGACGTACGCCGGGAAGCTGAACTTCCCGGCGGGCGCCCGGTTGCGGAGGTCGACGGCCGGGTCGAACCGGACGGTGAGCAACGGCACCGGCTTGCCCTCGTCGGCCACTGAGGACCGGAAGGTCCAGGCGGCGGAGACCTTCGTCGACAGCGTCGCCGATCCGGGCGCCACGGTCGCCTCGGCCACCAGCCGGTAGCTCGCCGCGTCGTCCGGCAGCGGGAACAGCGCGAAGCCCGGGTCCGGTTCCGTGCCGACCTGCTGTCCGTCCCGGTAGAGGGTGATCGAACCGGTGGCCAACCCCGACCACGGGACCCGGGGCCGGCCGGCTGGATCACTGAACATCGGCGGCATCGCGACCAGCAGGCGCCTGTCCCGCCAGACACCCTGGCCACTGTGCGGGTCGGTGCTGGTGAGCTGCCAGGACGGCCCGGCGACCGCCTTGTTCCAGGTGACCGTGGCCCGATACCCGGCCCGCAACGACACCGTCTGCGAGGTCCCGTCGAACGTGGCCACCTGGTGGTTCAGGTTCCAGGTGCCGGGGGTGAAGTACTCGGTCCGCTCCTGCCCCGCCCGCACCGGCTCGAAGGAGCCGACGCCGACCATCAGGTCGTCGTATACGGCGAAGGCCTGGACGACGTGCCGGGAGTCGGCCGAGTTGTCGTGGTACCTGGCCCGCACCGCCACCAGCCCGGCGGTCTTCGCCTGGTGCACCTGAGGCTCGCTGACCTTGCGCTCGGTCAGGTACGCGAGTTCGTACCGCAACGCCGGCCACGGCCGGAAGACGTAGGACACCGGGGTCCCGGCCGCCTTCACCAGCGCGACGAACCGCTGCATCGTAGGGCTGGTCGCGCCGTCGCCGACCATCGTCGGCAAGGCCGGCCCGCCCGGCGCCTGCCCACCACCGGCCGCCGATGCGCCGGCCGGATCCGTCCCGACCCACATCGCGTACTTCCCACCCGCGTCCTTGATGGCGGCGATCCGCTGGAAGATCTGATCCCAGCCGGTGTTCTTCGTCGCCTCGAACACGACCAGCTTGCCGTTTGCGTCGATCTTCGCCAGGTCCTCCGGGGTGCCCGCGCCGCCGTACACCGCCACGATCGAGCCCTGCTCGGCGGGCGGCGAGTTGCCGAACCAGCCGACCGGGAGCGCGAAGGCCGGGTTCGCCCGGACAGCGACCTCCAACTCCGGTTCCCGCGCCGTGCGAGCCTGGGTGAAGGCATACGCCGACGAGTCGGTCCCCGGCACCGTCGCCACGTAGGTCTCGACGAAGCGGGGATCCACCTCGGCGAAGTACGAGTACGGGCAGGAACAGTCGCTGACCCGGCTGACCGCGCTGATCTCGTGCTTACCGCCCCGGGCGGCGGGGTTGTCCGTACTGGCCGACGCCGGCTGGCCGATCCGGGCGTCCAACGTGTAGCTGGCGTCGTGGTCGAGGGTGAACTCGGGGTGCGAGATGAGACTCACCGAGGGTTCCCCGCCGGGTCGGGCGGTGGCGATGCTGCCGTGCAGGGAGTACCGGCCGCGGGGCACCCGGACGGTGCCGCCCGGCTCCAGGTCCTGGGAGCGCTGTCCATGATCCAGGTCGACGAGCCACAGGTGCCGGTAGGGGTTCTCCGCGGCCCGCCTGCCGTCCCGGTCGACCAGGTTGACTTTGAGGTCGAACTTCTCCTCCTCCTGGAGCACCGACAGGGCAGTGCGGGTGCGTACCGCGCCGTCGGCGCTGGCGCCGGTGAGCATGCCGGCGTAGCCGGCCGCGCCACCGTCCTTGCCGGTGATGAGGACGTCGATCGAGGCGTCGCCCCCGGCCGGCACGGTGACCGTGTCGGCGGACAGCGCCAGCATCCCGGCCGGCGGGGCCTGGCCGTCGCGGCGGGTCAGCGTCCCCGACAACGCGAGCGTCACCGCGGACGTGCCGGTGTTCGACCAGGTCACCGTCGACCTCTTCACCGTGCCGACGTTCGGCCACGGCAGGTTGACGCTGACGCCGCCGGTCGCCGTGACCGGCTGCCCGGTCGCCCGGTCGACGTCCACCCGACCCGTGCCCACGGCGTGCGGGCTGGCATCGACCTGGGCGGCAGTGCTCATCAGCGCCGACTTCAACCGCGCCGACGACCAGTCCGGATGCTGCTGCACCAGCAGTGCCGCCCCACCGGCCACGTGCGGCGTGGCCATCGACGTTCCGGTCAACCGCTGATACGCCTCCCCGACCGGCTCACCGATCGGATCGACCCCGGAAGCGCGGGCGGCCACAATGCCCTCGCCCGGTGCCGCCACCTCCGGCTTCAACGCCCCGTCACCCAGGCGTGGTCCACGGTTGGAGAACGGGCTGAGCACATCGCTCTTGCTGACACTGGCCACCGCCAGCGCGTCATCCGCCGCCGCCGGCGTGCCGACCGCCTCGTCCGCACCGTCGTTACCGGCGGCCACCACGAACAGGGTGCCGTACTGGCGGGTCAGGTCGTTGACGGCCACCGACACCGGGTCGGTTCCGTCGGACGGGCCGCCACCGAGGCTCATGTTGACCACCTTGGCGCCGCTCTCCGTCGCCGCCCACTGCATACCGGCGAGAATCCCGTCGAAGGATCCCGACCCGGTGTCGTCGAGGACCTTCCCGACCGCCAACGTCGCGTCGAAGGCGACGCCCTTGTACCTTCCGCCGGAGGCGGCGCCCGACCCGGCCACCGTCGAGGCGACGTGCGTGCCGTGACCGTTTCCGTCGGTCACGTTGCCCTTGCCGGTGAAGTCCCTGGCGGCGGCGACCCGGTTGGCGAAGTCCGGATGGGTGGCGTCGATACCGGTGTCCAGCACCGCCACCGTCACCCCCTTGCCGGTCAGGCTGCGGCTCCAGGCGGCCGGCGCACCGATCTGCTTGACGCTCTCGTCCAGGCTGGCCCGCACCTTGCCGTTCAACCACACCCGCTGGATGCCGTCGCCGAGCCGCCGGTTCCCGGCCCGCGTCGGCGCCGCGCCCACCTTGCCGGTCGGGGCGCCGGTGGCGGTGAGGGTCTTCGCCCAGAGCTGGGCGGTGGTCGCCTTCCTGCCGTCCAGGGCCAGGACGTTCAGGCCCGGAAGGGCCCGCCGCACCGCCGCTCCGGCGGGCGCCTTCGCCCGTACGGACTTCGCGTCGGCGTACCGGACCAGCAGCGGGACGTCGGCCGTGTGCGCGTCGTCGTAGCCCTGCCGGACCAGTCCGGTGACGTTGAACAACTCCAGGTCCAGGACCCCGTCCTGGACCAGCTTCGCGGCCTCGACCGGCACCACGTACTGGTCGCCGTGCCGTTGGAACTGCTGGAACTGGTTGACGGCGGCGGGTACCGCGGGCTCCACCGTGACCCGGGACCGGCCACCGACGGTCCAGAGCCGGGCCCGGTCGCCGGTCACCAACGTCACCGAGGCCGACGGGGCGCCGCTGTCCTGCCGCGCGACCAGGCGGGGCGTCTCGGCCGAATGAGCGACCGTGGGCAGCAGCCCGAAGGCGGCCGCGAGGAGCACCGCCACTCCCCCGGCCAGTTTGTTGCGTCTGAGCATCTGCTCTCCCTGCTGACGAAGTGCCACCACCCGTCGGGACGCACGCGGGCGCACGGTCGGGCTGGTTGACACGGACGGCGACTGCGCCGTCCGTGCTGTTCTTCGCCGCAGGGGTCAGCCAGGTTCCCGGCCCGCCGCGCCCGAACGGGCGCGGCGGGCCGGATCGGCTGGTTCCGGCCCACCGGGACGTCCAGCGGGTAGGTCAGCGCCGGGCGGCCCTGCGGGGCACGCCAGGCTTGCCGGACAGCCGCAGCGCGAGGGCTGGACAAGCACCCACGGCCCGTTTGGCGCCCGGTTCGAGCCAGGCCGGCACAGGAGTGTCCGGGAACGACCGGTAGCCGTTGCCGTCCAACTGGATCAGCTCGGGCACCAGGTGGGCGCAGAGCCCGTGTCCGTCGCAGCGGGCCCAGTCCACCGCAAGCCGGCTGCCCACCGCGCTCTCACCCGGCGGCAGCGGCAGGACGCCCTTGACCTGCTGCCCGCAACCGTCGCGGGTCAGGTGGGCGGCGATGTCCTCGGTGAAGGTGTCCAGCGCGGAGAGCGCGAACCAGGCGGTGCCATCCGGGTGGCTGCACGCGCCCCGGCCGCGTACTCCGCCGGCGGCCGTGCGGATCGCCTCAAGCGCGTTGCCGCCCGCGCCCCGGGCCGAGCGGCAGGATGATGCCGGCGCCGAGGGTCCCACCGACCTCGGCGAGGCTTTCCCGGGAGACGACCGCCCGGGCTGCCGCGTCCGCCGTGATCCACTTCCCGTGGAAGCCACCAAGCAGTACGCCGGGTCCGATCTCGGCCTCGCACATCTCCAGCACGTCCAGCAACGGCACACCGGTGGATGTCTCCACCACGCCGGGCCGCCGGGCGGATCCGCCGACGGTGAGCAGGACGGTTCCGGGCTCGTCGGTGGTGCCGACCGGCCCGTAGGCGTATGGGCCCAGGACTACGTCCGTCGGGAGGCGCTGCCGTCGACCTCGCTGCAACTCTCCAGGGAGGTCGAACGGCTGCCGGACCGGGTGGGCAGGCTCGGCTCCGAGCGACTGGTCCGGGACGCGCTCGGCCGGCGGATCGATTCAAGTGCCCGCAGCGCCCTCGGGTACTCCTCGACCGCCCGGCGGAGTTCCTCGATCGACGAACCGAGAATGCCGGGTTCGCGATCTTCGGCGACGCGGCTGAGCTTGTACAGCGGCTCGACGACCGTCCGGAAGGCGGGTGGCGTGTTGGACCGGACCAGCGGATGGCGGGAGTACCCCCCGTCCGGATAAGCCCAGTGACTCGACCCGCTCCGGATCAGCGTCTCACCCAGATAGCGAACCGCCCCCACGACGAACGGGTCATCGGCGGCGGCCTGGACCGCGGCCCAGTCGGCAAATCGGTCCAGCACAAGGTGTTCCAGCGCATCGAGGGACTCGACGGAGAAGTCAAAGGAGGAGCCCTCCGGCCGGAACCGTACACACCACCTGTCGAGTTCAGCATCCATATCGGACAGCCACCGGTCGAGGAAGTCCGTCGCCGGCTAAATGCGCCGCGCCCGTCGGCTCCAGCCCGTGGAAGTCGAGGCCGAACTCGTCGTGGAGCGCCCTGGCCTGCTCCGGCGAGGCCAGGACATACACGTCGTCGTGACAGGGTTCCTTCTTCGCCGGACGGAGGCGGAAGAATAGGCGTGGATCATCACCGCCGGGGTCCAGATCGTTGATCTGCTCGGCTACCGCCGCCTGGTCCACGTAGTCATCGGACTCATGCTCGACGTGCCACCAGACCGACTCGCCGTTACGTACGAAGTGCAGCCACTCGGAGTCGCCCTCACGCACAAGCACGACGTCGGAAACCATCACCGCACCACCCGTACACTCGGCCACTCTCTCCTCGAGCAGGTACCGGTAGTGGTCCGCTACGTCGTCGACATCATCGCCGTGCACCGCGATTGCCACACCCAACTCGGGGAGCCAACCGAACAGGTCGCGGTCCGTCAGCTCCTCATCCAGGTGATGTTCGTTCCACTCGGCGATGCTGGCCAACTCGACGGCGGCCTTCTCCTCCACCATCATGCCGAGTTCCACCAGCCTACCGACCAGTTTCCGAAGGCTCCTTCTCGCCATGCCGCAGATTCTGGCACGGGACGGCATGGCCGAGTGGCAGGTGGAGCGACCTTGAGCGTGGCACTGCCGCGGGCCCGGGCGCCGGCCGGCGCCGGGCCCGCGGGGCACGTGAGCCGGGGCGGCGTTCAACGGCGATGCCGGCCGCTCCATCGCCGTTGGCGCGCCTCCGATCCCCGGCGGTCCGGCCGGTGGCCGGTCGCCAACGGGCCGCGCCCGGCTCCGGAACGACTACGTGACGCGATAGGCGGTGTAGCGCACCCGGTCGGCCTCGCGAATCGCCGACGCCACGAAGATGCTCTGCTCCAGGACGGCCAGCGCGGGCACCGACGTCTCCAGCCGTACGGACAAGCGGAAGTAGTACTCGGCGGGTTCGACCGGGTCGCCGCGGAGCAACGCTTCGAGGATCTCCGGGCGGCCGCTGCGGACGCCGAACGTACGGATGTAGACGTGGCCCCCGCCGGCGGTCCGCGCCGAATAGCGCGTGTCGATCTCGATCGCGCCGTCGGGGCGGACCAGCTGCCAGTCGGCGCCGCCAGGGAGGATGTCAGCCTCGAAGAGGCCGGTGACCTCGCCGCCGACGATGGGCACGACGCGGCGGTGACCCGTGCGGGTCACCCCATGGTCCTCCAGTGCGCCGAGCCGGGCCTCCACCTCGAACGCGGCCTCGAGACCGGGAACCGCCGGCGCGCTCACGGGGTCCGGACCCGCAGGTCGGCCCAGCGGGGGCGGAGATCGCTGGGGAAGGTGTTTCGGTTGGCGCGACACATCGGCGGCTGAGGTGGCGTACTCATGGGGCGTCCTTGGCCTGCGCGAGGGCGTCGCGCAGGCGCTCCAACGCGGGCACCGCGGCGGCAAGGGCCGACCGGTCCGCCGCTGACAGGGTGGCCGGTCAGCGCGGCGGCCGGGCCGCCCGCCGCGCGGTGCTCGAGTACGTCAACACCGGCGAACGCCCGACCACCGGCCTCACCCGGCAGCCGGTGTCCGAGGACAGAACCGCCCCGGTCAGGCCGCCTGCCGGCCGACGTCAGTCGTCCACTCGGCCGCGGCCGGCAGCAGGTGCCGCACCTCCGGTGCGCCGTCGCTCAGATCCCGCGCCCGATACTCGGCCTGCTCGTCCGCCTCGGTCAGCCGGCCGCCGTGCTGGCGCAGATGCTCGTCCCACGACGGCACCAGGTAGACCTCGGTGTACTGGTCGGGCGTCTCACCCGCCCGGAACAGGCCCCACCGCATCGCCCCGGTACGCTGCCGCGACCCCCGGACGTGCTCCATCGCGTCGAGGAACTCGGCCTCCCGTTCAGGCCGGATCCGGTAGGTGACGGTCACCAGCACCGGCCCGACCCGGGGGTCCGGCTGCAACGCCAGGGTGAGCGGCGGCCGGTAGGCGGCCGGGTCCCTGCTCACCCCGCGCAGGTCGGGCAGCGGCCAGATCTGCGAGGTTGCGGCCCCGACCAGCATCAGGGCGGCCGCCACACCGAACGCGACGACCAGGCCCCCGACGTCGGCGACCAGACCCCAGATCAGCGCGCCGACGGCCTGCCCGCCGCCCTGGACCACCTGGTAAACGGCCAGGCCGCGGGCGCGTACCCAGCCCGGCAGGAAGAGCTGGATCTCGGCGTTGACGTTGGCGAGCACGGTTACCCACGCCAACCCGGCCGGTAGCAGGGCGATCAGCACCACCGGCACGACCTGGACCGAGGCCACCACGATCAGGGTGCCGCCGTACAGGGCGCCGGCCACCAGCAGGAACTGGTTGGCGGTCACCCGGGTGCGGATCCACGGCAGCAGCAGCCCGCCCAGGATGGCGCCCACCCCGAGCGCGGCCAGCAGCAGTCCGTACCCGCTGGAGTCCAGGCCGAGCCGCCGGCTCGCCACCAGCGGCAGCAGCGCCCACAGCGCGCTGGCCGGGATGACGAAGACCAGCGCGCGCCGCAGCAGCCGGCGTACGGTCGGCGAGTGCCGCACGTACCGGCCGCCGGCGCGCAGCGCCGCGGTGAACCGCTCGGGCACCTCCACCGCGCGGGCGTCGCCGGGTCGCCACCGCATCAGCGCCATCGCGAAGACCAGGTACGCGAGCGCGTTGAGGCCGAACACCGGCGCCACGCCCACCTTCGCGATGAGCACACCGGCGGTGGCCGGGCCGACGGCCCGGGCCACGTTGACGCTGATCGAGCCGAGCGCGGAGGCCGCCCGCAGCTGTTCGCGCGGCACCAGCTCGGGGATCACCGCCGCCCAGGCCGGGAGGGTCAGCGCCTGGCCCACGCCGAAGGTGAAGGTGAGCGTGAGCAGCAGGGCCGGCGGCATCCGGCCGGCCGCGGTGAGCAGCGTCAGCGCCGCCGCCACCGCGACCAGGAACAGCTGTACGGAGATGAGCAGGTGCCGGCGGTCGAAGGTGTCCGCGAGCGCGCCGGCCGGCAAAGCCAGCAGCAGCATCGGCAGCAGGCTGGCGGTCTGCACCAGAGCGACCAGGGTGGACGCGTTGGCCTGGTGCACCAGCAGCCACTGGGCGCCGACGGTCTGCATCCAGGTGCCGATGTTCGCGGCGAGCAGGGCCAGCCACAGGCTGCGGTAGACGGCGGTGCGCAGCGGCGACCACGCCGAGACCGGCGGCTCCGCAGTGGCGTCGGTGGCGCTTACCACCGCCCGTCCGCGCGCAGCACGAGCTCGCCGGAGACGTACAGGTCGTCGGGGGCGAGCCGGAGCAGGCGTACGACCTCGGTGGCGACCTGGTCGGGCAGGGCGTAGATCTCGTCGAGGAACGGGTCGCCGGCCCGCTCCTGCAACCGGGTCGGCATCGGCCCCGGAAGCACCTGCATCACCTTGATCCGGTTGCTGTGCTGCGCCTCGGCCAGCGACTCCACGAGGCTGCTGCCGTAGCTCTTGGTGGCCCGGTAGACGGGGATGCCGGGGCGGGCCTGGGTCACCGCGATCGCGCCGACGTACACCACGTTGCCGAAGCCCTGCCGGTGCAGGTGGTCCAACGCCACCTTGAGCACGTACGTGGTGCCGAGCGCGTTGACCTCGATCGCCCGGCGGATGCGTTCCGGGGACAGTTCGGCCAGGTCTCCGCCGACCCACACCGAGGCGCAGTCGGCCACCCCGTCGACCGTGCCGTACCGGTCGGCCACCTCGGCGAAGGCGTCGCGCACCTGCTCGTAGGAGGAGATGTCGCAGAGGATCCCGCCGCAGCGCAGGTCGTTCGCCGTCGCGTCGACCTCGTCAGCCACGTCGCCGAGCACGACCACCTGGTGCTCGTCGACGAGCAGCCGGGCGACCTCGAGACCGAGACCGCTGGTCCCCCCGACCACGATGAAAGTCCTGGCACCCATGCCCTCCCCCAACGCCGGGGCGCACGAGTGGTTCGCGGGTGCGCCGGCGGTGGCTTCCCGCTGGCGTCGGTTCCACACCCCGGGGTTTTGCTGTCGGCGACGCGTGTCCCGCCCGCCCTGCTGGGGCCGGTGTGCCGGCTGGGGTGGGAGGTGTCGGTGCGGCCCGGAGGTCACCACTTGTCCCACGAGATGGTCCAGTCGCCCACGCCGTCGCTGAGCGCCATCTTGCGGGGGTCTTGCGCATAGCGCTTCGACATCGTCAACGCGCTGGTCAGGCTCGCGCTGCCCCAGTCAGTCCGTGACATGATTGCGCCCATGGGGAAGCAGCAGGACGTCGGCGGGCCTGATCGTCACAGCGGGTCAGGTACCACCGCCCACCGTCCGATCGGTGGGAGCATCGACGCGCGGCTCGCCGTCGCGCAGGACCCCGCAACGCCACAGATGACTCTCATCGACTTAGAGCTCCTAACTCTTTGAGCGTTGGAGTCGTCGCCAGCAGATGATGGCGCAGGCGAGGGTGAGGAAGGCTTCGTGGATGTCGTCGCGGATCTCCCAGCGGATGCGTAGCCGGCGGAACCAGTGCAGCAGGGCGATGGTCTGTTCGACCACCCACCGTCGGGTGCCGAGCCCGGAGTCGTGTCCGGTGCCGCGTCGGGCGATGACCGGGGTGATGCCCCTGTCGCGGAGCTGCCGGCGGTAGATGTCGTAGTCGTAACCCCGGTCGGCGTAGATCCGGCCGGGTCGCTGCCTTGGTCGACCGCGGATGCCCTTGATCCGGGGGATCTTGTCTACCAGGGGCAGCAGTTGGGTGACGTCGTGACGGTTGCCGCCGGTCAGGGTCGCGGCGAGGGGGATGCCGCCGGCGTCGGTGATGACGTGGTGTTTCGAGCCCGGACGGCGGCGGTCGACCGGGCTCGGACCGGTTTTGGGCCACCTTTGAGCGCCCGGACGTGGGAGCCGTCGATCACCGCCCGGGACATGTCCAGTTGACCGGCGGCCCGCAGCTTGCCCAGCAGGAGCTCATGCAGTCGTTGCCACACGCCGGCGTCGTTCCAGTCCCGTAGCCGGCGCCAGCAGGTCATGCCTGACCCGAACCCGAGCTCCTGAGGCAGGTACTCCCACGGGATCCCGGTGTAGAGCACGAACAAGATCCCGCACAACACGCTGCGGTCATCAAGCGGCTTGCGACCGGGATAGCGCCGCCGACGAGGCGGGCGGGCCGGCAGCAACGGCTCGATCTCGGCCCACAGGTCGTCCGAGACGATCCACGGCGGCTGCTCACCTCGCCTCACGGCCGACCACTGTAGTTGATCGTCCACGAGGGATGGATCCACCCATCCGCCTAGATCATTCTGTTAGGAGTTCTTAGCGTCCGACCCGTCGGCTGTGGTCCGTAAGGCGGTCGCGGCCCGGACCGACGCACCCGCGCAGGCACTGCGACCGCTGACCCGCGACCATG
>NZ_JBEXGL010000041.1:0-29768 GCF_040607315.1 Micromonospora sp. NPDC005305
CCGCATCGACAAGGTCGCCGGCTACGGCGAGGCCGACGTGGCCCGGTTGCTGGCCGACGCGGGGATCGTTCGCAACCGGGCCAAGGTCGAGGCGGCCATCGCCAACGCCCGGGCGGCCCTGGCGCTGCCCGACGGCCTCTCGGCGCTGCTCTGGTCCTACGCGCCGCCGCCCCGGGCGGCCCGGCCACGGTCGTTCGCCGAGGTGCCGGCGCTCACCCCGGAGTCGACCGCGATGGCGAAGGCGCTCAAGAAGAGCGGCTTCCGCTTCGTCGGCCCGACCACGGCCTACGCGCTGATGCAGGCCACCGGCATGGTCGACGACCACCTCACCGGCTGCCACGTGGCCGGCGACCGCCCGGGGGCGTGACCGGCGGCGGACGCGGCGGGCCCGGCCTCGGTCCGGCGTGATGGGATTGGGACATGACCGACACCGAGCCGCGGACGAGCGGGACGATCGAGGGCGGCGCGGCCCCGGGCGCCTGGGCGGTGCTGCTGCCCGCCGAGCGCTACGAGGCCGAGCGGCTGGTGCACCACGACACGCTGGAGCTGACCGGGCTCGACGAGGCCGCCGGGCCCCGGCCCGGTGACCCGGTGGCGGTGCTGGTCGACGAGCCGCTGCGGCTCCTGGCGCTCGGCCGGGTCGCGGCGGCCACCGGGGAGGCCCGGGAGGACCCGGACGACCCGCAGTCCGAGGCCGGTCCGGGGGTGCTCGTGGTGACGTACACCCGGCGGGTGCTGGACGAGCCGGTGCCGGTCGCCGGCCTGGCCCTGGACGGGCCGGTCACCGGTCTCGACCCGGACCGGTTCCGGGAGCTGGCCGACCGGATCGGCCCGCCGCCGACCCGCCAATCCTGGCTGGTGAGCCTCGACCTGCCGATCGAGGCGGCCTCGCCCGCCGAGGCGGTCCGGCTCTTCTGGGCCTACGTGCAGGAGCTGGGCCCGCGCGAGCTGCCCGCCTTCGTCTCGCCCGCCGGTGACGAGCTGGCCATGCAGGCGTTCGTGCTCGGCGCCGAGGCCAACCAGGATCCCGAGGAGGACGACTGACCCCCGGCGCGGTCAGCGGCCCTCGAAGACCGGCTTCTGCTTGTTCACGAACGACATGGTGGCGGCCCGGTGGTCGGCGGTGGCGCCGCAGATCGCCTGGGCCTGGGCCTCGGCGGCCAGCGCGTCGGCCAGGGTGCCGGCGTCGGCGATGGAGAGCTGGCGCTTGATCGCCCCGTACGCGACGGTCGGGCCGGCGGCGAGCCGGGCGGCCAGCTCCTGCGCGGCCGGGAGCACCTGCTCGTCGTCGTCCACGAGCCGGGTGAGCAGGCCCAGCCGGCAGGCGTCCTCGGCGCCCACCGGCTCGGCGAGCATCAGCAGCTCGACGGCCTTGGCGTGGCCGACCAGCCGGGGCAGCGTCCAGGAGGCGCCGGTGTCGGCGGCCAGCCCGACGCCGGCGAAGGCCATCAGGAAGCGGGTCTTCGGGCCGCCGATGCGGAAGTCCGCGAGGAACGCCAGCGAGGCGCCGGCCCCGGCAGCCATGCCCCGGACCGCGGCGATCACCGGCTTGGGCAGGTTGGCCAGCCGGGCGGCGATCGGGTTGTAGTGGGCCCGCACGGTGCCCAGCGGGTCGGCGTCGGCGGATTCGAGGGTCTGCACGTGCTCCCGCAGGTCCTGCCCGGCGCTGAACGAGCCGCCCGCGCCGGCCAGCACGACCGCCCGGCAGGACCGGTCGGCCTCCAGCTCGGCCAGGGTGTCCCGGAGCGCCTCCTTGAGCGCCACGTCGAGCGAGTTCATCGCCGTCGGGCGGTTCAACGTCAGGGTGACGACGGCGTCGGTGCGGTCGACGAGCAGCGGCTCGGTCACGTTTCTAACGACCCTTCTGTCGGGCGAGGCGGTTGCTGGCGTCGAGGCACTGCTCGACGTACCGGTCGGCGGCCGGCCGGAGCCGGGCCGCGTGCCGGTCGAAGAAACTGGCGGCGCTGCTGCCCGGCCAGCGCTCGGGGAGCAGCGCCGGCGGCAGCTGCGGGTCCCGGAACAGGAAGGTACGCCACGCGTGCACGAGCCGGAACCGCGCCGCGTACGCCTCCTCGTCGCTGCTGCGCACGGTCACCCCGGTGAGCAACGGCTTCTGCTCGGCGACGAACCGCTCGTACGCGCGGCCGATCTCGGCCAGGTCCCAGGCGCGGCGGACCACCCCCATGGCGCCGGGGGTGCCGGCGGCGTGCGCGGCGGTGAACCGCTCGAAACGCACCCCGGCCTCGGCGAGCAGGACGTCGACGTCCTCCCCCTGCCGGGTCGCCACCCAGGTGCAGTCGTCCAGCGTGCCGTAGCCGAGGAAGGTCAGGTTGGCGGCGAGCCGCTGCCGGTCCCGGCGGGACGCGGGCGCGTCCAGCACCAGGAGGTCGAACCGCCCGTCCCAGGCGTGCCGCCCCGTGCGGTAGATCCGGGCGCCCGCCTCGTCGAGTCTGCGGGCCGCCTTCGGTGTGATCGAATATCCGGGCCCGGAGGCGAGCCGGAGCGGTTCGAGCCAGCCCTGTCGGACCATCCGGGAGACCGCGGTGCGGACCGCCGGCGGGGCGATCCCGAGCGGTGCCAGCAGCTTGACCAGGGCGGCGACCGGTGCGCGGCCACCCCTAGCCCGGAGGTGGTCGCCGTACAGGTCGAAGAGTGCCGACCGTGCCTGCATGACCGCACATTGTGACAGGCCTATCCAAGATAAGCTAGATGCTGTTACATCAATGCTGCTTCGGTTTGGGTCCGGCGGTGTTCATCAGGGAAAATCGTTGGTTGACGCCCCCGCGACGGTTGCGGGTGGTCATGACGAAGTGGCTGTGGGGCAACCCACCGACCCTGGTGTAGGTCTGAGGGGAGACAACATGGCGGCGATGAAGCCGCGGACGGGCGACGGTCCGCTGGAGGTCACCAAGGAGGGCCGGGGCATCGTCATGCGGGTCCCGCTGGAGGGTGGTGGCCGGCTCGTCGTCGAGATGACTCCCGACGAGGCCACCGCGCTGGGTGACGCGCTGAAGGCGGCTGCCGGCTGATGCGGGGAGCGGTTCGCGCGACGTCCGTCGTGCGAACGGTTCGCCCTACCCTGAGCCACCGGCAACGCCGGTGGCTCAGGGCCTTCCTCGCCCAGTGAGCGGCAAAGTGTCCCGCTTCGAGCAGTTTCGGAGGTACCGTCCAGCGTGCTGGCCATTCGTCTGGTGAGCGGGCCCGCGCGGCTCGATACCCTCGTCCTGCCCGTTCGTCCCGAAGGACCGGGCACCCCGGCCACGCTGGTTCCCACCGCCGTCCCGCCCGGCGACGACGTCCGGGCCGAGGCGTCGGCGCTGCTGCCCGCCACCCGGCTCACCGGCGCCGCCGGCGAGGTGCGGGAGCACCTGCGTCCCGGCGGCACCCCGGCCCGGCTCTGGCTGCTCGGCGTCGGCGACGGCGGCGAGCACGGCTGGCGGGTCGCCGGCGCGGCGCTCGCCCGGGCCGCCAAGGATGAGACGCACATCACGATCACGGTGCCGGCCGAGGCCACGGACGCGCTGCGCGGCCTGGCCGAGGGGATGCTGCTCGGCTCCTACCGCTACCGGCTGACCGAGGCCGGCGGCACGCCCGCGCTGGCCGAGGTGGACATCGTGGTCGGCGACCCGGAGGCGCTCGCGCCGACCCTGGCCGCCGCCCGGACCACCGCCGAGATGACCCGGCTGGCCCGGGACCTGACCAACACCCCGTCGTCCACCAAGAACCCGGAGTGGTTGGCCGCCCAGGTGGCCTCCGCCGCGTCCGGCCGCGCCGACCTGCACCTGCGGGTGCGCGGGCCGGAGGAGCTGGACGCCGAGGGCTTCGGCGGCATCCTGGCCGTCGGCGGCGGCTCGGCCAGCGGCCCCCGCCTGGTCGAGCTGGACTGGCGGCCGGCCGGCGCGCGTACCCACGTGGTGCTGGTGGGCAAGGGGATCACCTTCGACACCGGCGGCATCTCGATCAAGCCGGTGCCCGCCATGAAGCTGATGCGCAAGGACATGGCCGGCGCCGCCGCGGTGGTCGCCGCCACCCTGGGCGCCGCCGCGCTGGGCCTGCCCGTCCGGGTCACCACGCTGGCCCCGCTCGCCGAGAACATGGTCAGCGGCTCGGCGTTCCGCCCCGGCGACATCATCCGCCACTACGGCGGCCTGACCAGCGAGAGCACCAACTCCGACGCCGAGGGCCGGCTGGTGCTCGCCGACGCCATGGCGTACGCCGTCCGGGAGCTCAAGCCCGACCTCATGGTCGACCTGGCCACCCTCACCGGGGCCAACGCGGTGGCGCTGGGCAAGCGGCACGCCGCCCTCTACAGCGAGAACGACGACCTGGCCGCCGACCTGCTGGGCGCGATCACGGCGGCCGGCGAGCGGGCCTGGCGGATGCCGTTGGCCGACGACTACGTCGAGTACCTGGGCAGCGAGATCGCCGACCTGCACAGCTCCCCGGCCCGGGGCGCCGGCTCGGTGGTGGCCGCGCTCTTCCTCCGCGAGTTCACCGGCGACCTGCGCGACCGTTGGGTGCACGTGGACATGTCCGCCCCCTCCTGGTCGGACGACGTGCACGGCGAGCTGGTCAAGGGCGCCACCGGCTGGGGCGTCCGCGGCCTGCTGCGCTGGCTGGCCACGCTGGGCTGACCGGGCCGGGTGGTCAGCCCTTCACGGCGGCGAGCAGGCCGTGACCGACGGGCAGCAGCGCCGGCACCCAGTGCTCCGACTCGCGGATCGCCTTGATGGTCTCCCGCACGGTCACGGTCTCCAGGTCGCGGGCGGCCGGGTCGCCGATCCGGCCGCCGGCCAGGGCCCCGTTGAGCGCGAGCACCCCGCCGGGGCGCAGCAGCCGCAGGGCGGCGTCCACGCAGGCGGCGTAGCCGGTCGCCTCGGCGTCGACGAAGACCAGGTCGTAGGCGCCGTCCGCGAGTCGCGGCAGCACGTCGAGGGCGCGGCCGGTGATGATCCGGGTACGCCCCGACGCGAAACCCGCCTCCTGGAACAGCCGCCGGGCGATGCGCTGGTGCTCGACCTCCACGTCGATGGTGGTGAGCACCCCGTCGGGGCGCATCCCGCGCAGCAGCCAGACACCGCTCACCCCGGTGCCGGTGCCGATCTCCACCACCGCCCGGGCGTTCCCGGCGGCAGCGAGCAGGCGCAGCGCGGCCCCGGCTCCCGGCGTCACCGCGTCCACGCCCACCTCGTGGGCGAGGGCGCGGGCCGTCCGCAGCACGAGATCCTCGGTGACGTACGACTCGGCGAACTGGAGCACCTGGGCGGTCGAGTTGCCGGAGCCGGCGACCGTGGCGATGGGACACCTCCGGGCGGACTGGTGCGAGGGGTCGGTTGGCACTGAGAGCCTAGAGGCGTGCCTCCACACGCGCAGCCGCGAGTCGGCCCTCAGACGATCACGCGCGGCAACCCCTGACTCCACTCGGGGCATCCGTGCAATCCTGGACGCAGTCCCGTACGGCGCGGCCGGCTCCACCGACCGCCGGCACGGGGCGTGGGGGACGGACTGGGAGGCACCGACGTGACCGACGGCTGGGACTGGCGCCAGCCCGGCGGGGGCCCGGCACCGGCGGGAGGGCCGACACCGGGGCAGCCGCCGCAGGGCACCGGGGGCGGCACCTCGCCCTGGTGGTCCGACGCGCTCGCCGACCCCTGGCGCGACCCGTACGCGCCCGCTGCCGTGGTGGTCCCCGCCGCGCCGGTCGCCGGGAGCGGCGAGCCGGAACCGGTGACCGACCCGGACGCGCCGAGGCGGCCGGGCCTGCGCCAGGTGGTGCTGGTCTCGCTGATCACCGCCCTGCTCGCCGGCTCGCTCGGCAGCGCCCTGACCTACGCGTTCCTCCGCACCGGCGGGGCCGTGCCGACGCTGGGGGCGCAGTCCGGGCAGGCCCCGGCGCTCGCCCAGCGCAAGCCCGACTCACTGGCCGGGGTCGCCGAGAAGGTGCTGCCCAGCGTGGTCACCGTCCGGGTGGCCAGCCTCGGCGGCACCAGCGAGGGCTCCGGCTTCGTGGTGAGCGCCGAGGGGCACATCGTCACCAACGACCACGTGGTCGCGGGCGGGCCCGGCAAGGCCACGGTGGTCTTCAACGACGGCAGCACCGCCCCGGGCACCGTCGTGGGGCAGGACCCGGAGTCGGACATCGCGGTCATCAAGGTGACGCGGACCGGGCTGAAGCCCGTGGAGTTCGGCGACTCCGACGCGCTCGCCGTCGGCGACCCGGTGCTCGCCGTCGGCTCGCCGCTGTCCCTGGCCAACACGGTCACCGCGGGCATCGTGAGCGCCCTGGACCGCACCATGATGGCCGGCGAGCCGGGCGGGCCGACCCGCTACTACGCGGCGATCCAGACCGACGCGGCGGTCAACCACGGCAACTCCGGCGGCCCGCTGGTCGACGGGGCCGGCCGGGTGGTCGGTGTGAACTCGACGATCAAGTCCCTGGTCGCCGACGGTCAGGAGGCCGGCAACATCGGGCTCGCCTTCGCCATCCCGATCAACCAGGCGAAGCGGGTCACCGAGGACATCATCGGCACCGGCAAGGCCCGGCGTACGGTGATCGGCGCCCAGGTCGGCGGCACCGGCGTGAGCGGCGGCGGCGTACGCCTCAACAACGTCGAGCCGGCCGGGCCGGCGGCGGCCGCCGGTATGCGGACCGGGGACATCGTGCTCCGGCTCGACCGGCACCCGATGAACGATCCGACCGACCTGGTGGCCCTGGTCCGCAAGTACGCCCCCGGTTCGGTGGTGACGGTGGAGTACCGGCGCGGGTCCAACCGGCAGAACGCGTCGGTGACGCTCGCCGCAGACGCCAAGTGAGCCGCCCTCACCCCCTCCCGGCCGGCCACCTGACGTGCGTAGTCTTGCCCTGACACGCCACGAGGAGGCCGAGTGTTCGAGAACCTGAACTGGTGGGAGATCGGCGCCCTGCTGCTCCTGGCACTGTTGATCTTCGGGGACCGGCTGCCCACGGTGATCAACGACGGCCTCCGGATGGTCCGCAACCTGCGCAACATGGCGCGGAACGCCACCGGTGACCTGAGCCGCGAGCTGGGCACGGACATCCAGTTGGAGGACCTGCACCCGAAGGCGTTCATCCGGAAGCACCTGCTCAGCGAGGAGGACGAGCAGGCCCTCCGGAAGCCGCTGCAGAGCATGTACGACAACCTCCGCTCCGACGTCACCGGCGTGCACGACGACCTGAAGGACGTGGCCAAGGCGGCCGACCTGCGCACCAACGGCACCCGCCCGGCCACCGCCACCGGCGGCGCCCCCGCGCCGGTGCAGCGCCCGTCCTACGACGACGCCACCTGACCCCGGCCACACCCACCCTCCACCCCGCGCCCGCCCGCACCGGTGATCATGAAGTTATTGTCGCGACACGCCGATGCGGGTGACAACAACTTCATGATCAACGAGACCGACCCTCCCCAGCGGGGGGCCGGGAGGGTCGGTGAGGGGAAGACAGGGTCAGCGACCGGCGGGCTTGAGGCCCAGGGGCTTGCCGAGCAGGGACTCGCGGCGCACCGCGAGGCGGTCGGCGACCTGCACGAGCGCCCGGGCGGCCGGGGCGTCCGGCTCGGCCAGCACGATCGGGTTGCCGGCGTCGCCGCCCTCGCGCACCCGGGTGTCCATCGGGATCTGCCCCAGCACCGGCACCTGCGCGCCGATGGTCCGGGTCAGCGACTCGGCGACGGCCGCGCCGCCACCGGCCCCGAAGACCTCCATCCGGGAGCCGTCCGGCAGCTCCAGCCAGGACATGTTCTCGATCACGCCGACCACCCGCTGGTGGGTCTGCAGCGAGATGGCGCCGGCCCGCTCGGCCACCTCGGCGGCGGCCGCCTGCGGGGTGGTGACGACCAGGATCTCGGCGTTCGGCAGGAGCTGGGCCACCGAGATGGCGATGTCGCCGGTGCCCGGGGGCAGGTCGAGCAGGAGGACGTCCAGGTCACCCCAGTAGACGTCGGCGAGGAACTGCTGCAACGCCCGGTGCAGCATCGGGCCGCGCCAGACCACGGCCGCGTTGCCCGGGGTGAACATGCCGATCGAGATGACCTTCACGCCGTGCGACTGCGGCGGCATGATCATGTCCTCGACCCGGGTGGGCGCGCCGTCGGCGCCGAGCATCCGGGGCACCGAGTGGCCGTAGATGTCGGCGTCGACCACGCCGACCGAGAGGCCGCGGGCGGCCAGCGCGGCGGCCAGGTTGACCGTGACGCTGGACTTGCCGACGCCGCCCTTGCCGCTGGCGACCGCGTAGACGCGGGTGCGGGAACCGGGCTGGGCGAACGGGATGACCGGCTCGGCGGTGGCCCCGCCGCCGCGCAGCTTCGACTGCAGCTCCTGGCGCTGCTCCGGGCTCATCACGCCGAACTCGATCTGGACGCCGGCCACACCGGGCACCGCCCCGACGGCGGCCGTGATGTCGGTACGCAGCTTGTCCTTCAGCGGGCAGCCGGCCACGGTGAGCAGCAGCTCGACCCGGACCACGCCGTCGTCGCCGACCTCGGCGGAACGGACCATGCCCAGCTCGGTGATCGGCCGGCGGATCTCCGGGTCGTTGACGGTGGCCAGGGCCGCCTGGATCGCGTCGGAGATGGTGCTGACGGGTGCTGACATGTCCGCAATGCTACGTCGGTGGTCATCGGCGTCCGCCGCTGGCGGGGGCCGGTGTGAGCGAATCGATGGCCGCCCGAGGGGTGGACGGGCCGTGCCGCGAAGTGGGACGATCGCACCGAACGCCGCTCGCCTGGCCCCTTGAGGCGCGCGGCGTTCAATACGTTCCGGGCTCAGCCCTCGAACCGCCCGTCGCGGGCGAAGTCCCCGTCGAGGTCGTCGCGGGGCTCGTCGAGCGGCTCCCCGCCGGCCTGCCGCCGGGCCTCCCGCTCCTGCTGGCGGCGCTCCAGCTTCCGCCGCCGCTCGGCCGCCTCGTCCAGCTCCTCGGCCAGCCGGGTCAGCTCCGAGCGGAGGAAGTCCCGGGTCGCCACCTCGCCCAGGGCGATGCGCAGCGCGGCGATCTCCCGGGCCAGGTATTCCGTGTCGGCCTTCTGCATCGTCGCCCGCCGCCGGTCCTCCTCCAGCGCGATCCGGTCCCGGTCGGCCTGCCGGTTCTGCGCGAGCAGGATCAGCGGGGCCGCGTACGAGGCCTGGAGGGAGAGCACCAGGGTCAGGAAGGTGAAGGTGTACGGGTCGAAGCGCAGGTTCGCCGGCGCCAGGGTGTTCCACGCGAACCAGGCGGCGATCACCAGCGTCATGTAGACGATGAAGTTCGCGGTGCCCATGCCCCGGGCGATCCCCTCGGACCAGCGGCCGAAGGTCTCCGCGTCGATCCGGGGCAGCCGGAGGCCCCGGGGCGCCCGGGGCTGGTCCAGTCGCTCTCGTCGCTGGTCAGCCATTGTCGCCGTCCAGCGGCGCGTCGTCGTCGGCTGGCGCGGCGGTCATGGCGTCCCGGTCCCGCCAGTCGCGCGGCAGCGAGTGGTCCAGCACGTCGTCCACGGTCACCGCGCCGACCAGCCGCATGCTCCGGTCCACCACGGGCATGGCGACCAGGTCGTACGTGGCCATCCGGCGGGTGATCTCGGGCAGCGGGGTGGTCGGCCGCAGCGGGTCGATGTCGTTGACGACGACCTTCCCGAGCAGGTCGGCCGGTGGCTCCCGGAGCAGCGCCTGGAAGTGGACCATGCCCAGGTAGCGCCCGGTCGGCGTGGTGAGCGGGGCGCGGGTGACGAAGACCTGCGCCGCCACGGCGGGGGAGAGCTGCGGCTCGCGGATCCGGGCCAGCGCCTCGGCCACCGTGGCGTCCGGCGGCAGGATCACCGGCTCGGAGGTCATCACGCTGCCGGCCGTGCCGGAGGCGTAGCGCAGCAACTGGCGGACCGGGGTGGCCTCGTCCGGCTCCATGAGGTCGAGCAGCACGTCCTGCTCGGGCGGGGGCAGCTCGTTGAGCAGGTCGGCGGCGTCGTCCGGGTCCATCTCCTCCAGCACGTCCGCGGCGCGTTCCCGGTCCAGCGCGGCCAGGATCTCCACCTGGTCGTGCTCGGGCAGCTCCCCGAGCACGTCGGCGAGGCGCTCGTCGTCCAGCGCGGCGGCGACCTCGTTGCGCCGGGCGTCGGGCAGGTCCTGGAGAGCGTTGGCCAGGTCGGCCGGGCGCATGTCCTCCAGCACGGCGAGCAGGTTGGCCGTGCCCCGGGTGTCGGCGAGGCCGCCGAGGCCGCGTACCCGGTCCCACTCCACCTGGTGCAGGTGGCCGCGGCGGGCGAGCCGGCCGGTCTGCTCGCGGACGGCGACCCGGGTCAGGGCCCACTCGCCGCCGCGGCTGCTCTCCATCGCCACGTCGACCACCGAGCCGGCCTGCCCGGTGTCCAGCTGCACCCGCCGATCCAGCAGCTCCTGGAGCACCAGCAGCTCGTTCGGGCGCTTCTCGAAGCGGCGCAGGTTGAGGGTGCCGCTGCCGAGCACCACGGCGTCCGCGTCGATGGAGGTGATCCGGTTGATGGAGAGGAAGATGCGCCGCCGCATCGGCATCTCGGCGACCAGCCCCACCACCTCGGGCGGCCGTTGGGTCGGCCGCATCCGGGCGACAGCGTCCCGGATCCGGCCCACCTGGTCGCCGTTCGGGTCGAAGACGGCGACTCCGGCGAGTCGAGCGATGTAGACCCGGTTCGGCGTGCTCACGGGCACCAGCCTAAGGGCCTAGTGTTTATCAACATGTCGACCTTGGCCTACGAGATCGTGGACGTCTTCACCGATCGCCCGTTCGCCGGCAACCCGCTGGCCGTGGTGTTCGGCGCGGAAGGGCTCGCCACCGAGCAGATGCAGGCGCTCGCGGTGGAGTTCAACCTGTCGGAGACGGTGTTCGTGCTGCCGCCCACGCAGGTCGGTGCGACGTACCGGGCACGCATCTTCACCCCGGCCGAGGAACTGCCGTTCGCCGGCCACCCCAGCGTGGGCGCCGCGGTCACGGCGAGCCGCCGCGGCATGTTCGATGTGGGCAGGATCACCCAGGAGTGCGGCGCCGGGGTGCTGCCGATCGAGGTCACCCCCACCGGCGCGACGCTCACCGGGGGCACCCCGACCCTCGGGCCCGAACTCGACCCGGAGCCCCTGCTGGAGATGGCCGGCCTCACCGCCGCGGACCACGCGGGCCCGGCGCCCCGGGTCGCCGGCTGCGGGCTGGAGTTCCCCTACCTTCCGGTACGCCCGGACGCGGTGGCCCGCGCCAAGGTGAACGCGGCGGCGGCGGAGCGGTACGGCGTGGAGCACGTCAGCGTCTTCTCCTGGGACGCCGACTCGCAAACCGCGCACGCGCGCGTCTTCGTGCCGGGCCTGGGCGTGCCGGAGGACCCGGCGACCGGCTCGGCCGCCCTGGGCCTGGGAGTCTGGCTGGTGGCCAGCGGGTTGCTGCCCGGCGAGGGCCGCTCCGAGTACGCGGTCCGCCAGGGCGTCGAGATCAACCGGCCGTCCGCGCTGGCCTGCACGGTGACCGCGGCCGGCGGCGTGGCGGTCGGCGCGACGGTCGCCGGCCACGTCATGCCGGTGGCCCGGGGCGAGATCGCCGTCCCGCCCTTCGTGGGCTGAGACGGGCCGGAGGCCGGCGCGGTAGCGTGCCGCTGGGGACGTGGTCCACCCCGGCCAAGGCCGGGATGCGGGAGGATGCCGGAGTGAGCGACGAGGTCGAGCGGACCGTCACACCGCTGGTGGACGAGGCCGTGAAGAAGGCGGCCATCTGCTGGGTCAGCGTCGACGGCGGCCCGGCGTACGGCCTCTGGTGCCTTCCGCTCGACGGCGCGCTGCTGGTGGTGAGCGGTCCGGGCGAGCAGCCCGCCCCCGGGCTGGCCGACGCCGACGCGGCCGAGGTGACCCTGCGCGGCGACCACGGCGGCCGGATCGTCACCTGGCCGGCCCGGGTGACCCGGCTGCGGCCGGGCACCGAGGAGTGGGAGACCGCCGCGCCGCTGGTCGCCGCCAAGCGGCTGAACGCCCCGGGCCCGTCCGCCGACCTGGTGGCCCGCTGGGCGGCCGAGGGGTGTGCGGTGAACCGGCTGAGCCCGGCGGGCACCGCCGTGGCGGGCGCCGACCTGCCGGCCGGCTCGCTCGCCGAGCAGCCCCGGGAGACCACGGCGGTGCGGGCCACCCGCAAGCCCTTCCGGCTGCACAAGGTCCGCCGGCGCTGAGCCGCCCCGGCCCGTCAGCCGACGGCGACCGGGTCGAGCAGGTCGAGCACCTCGGTGAGCGAGGTCAGCGCCCGGCCGTCCCAGCCGTGGTCGGCGTTGAACACCATGTGACGGGCGAGGTCCGGGGCGGCCAGCCGGACGGCGGTCATGCCGGCCCGCTCGGCGCCGGTGAGTTCCTGGCTGCCGCCGTCACCGACGTAGAGGCAGTCGGCCGGCGTGAGATCGAGCCGATGGCAGGCGGTCAGGTAGAGCGCGGCGTCGGGCTTGCAGCGCCCGACCTGCACCGAGAAGACCCGGACGTCGAGCAGCGGGGCGACCGCCAGTTGGGGCAGGAACGCCGGCAGTTCATGCGTGCAGTCGCTGATCAGGCCGGTGCGGACGCCCTGCCCGCGCAGCGCGGCCAGCACCGGCACCGCCTCGGCCCGCAGCCGGGTGTCGGCGCGCACCGCCCGGTGCCGGGAGGCGACGGCGGCGCGTACCGCCTCGTCGGAGGGGTGCACGCCGGCCTGTCCGCAGACCCAGCGCAGGGTCTCCTCGGCGCCGCCGAACCGCCCGCTGGCGCGCTGGTAGTAGCTGCGGTCGAGGACCTCGATCAGGGTGTCGACCGAGCAGCCGAGCAGCTCGGCGATGGTCCGGTGGGCGGACCCGCGCTGGACGCAGCGGGTCAGCGTGCCGAAGAAGTCGAACAGCACCGCCTGGTATCTGGGCATGGGGGAACGGCTCCGGACGTCGAGGGGGGTCGCCGGGACGCGCATGATCGTAACCGAGTGCTGACGGTCCGTGGTGCCCGACGGCGTGTGAGTATTGCTCCCCGTGTCCCACGCTCGGAACCGCCCGCCGCTCGACGCGCTGACCGTCGGCGCGCTCGCGCTGGCCGTCACCGCCGTCTCGTCCTCCGCGCCGCTGGTCGCGTTCGCCGCCGCGCCGGCCCTCGCCATCGCCTTCTGGCGCAACGTGCTCTCGGTGGCCGTGCTCGGCCCGGTCTCGGTGACCCGGCGGCGGGCCGAGTTCCGGGCGCTGACCGTCGGCGCGGGCCGGCGGGAGGGGCTCTACTGCGTACTCTCCGGGGTGGCGCTGGCCGCCCACTTCGCCACCTGGATGCCGAGCGCGCAGCTCACCTCCGTGGCCGCGGCCACCGCGCTGGGCGCCACCCAGCCGGTCTGGCAGGGACTGATCGCCCGCTGGCAGGGTCGGCGGCTGCCCGCGGCGGTCTGGGCCGGCATCGCGGTCGCCGTGCTCGGTGCGGCGCTGGCCACCGGGGCCGACTTCGCCGTCTCCGGCCGGGCCTTCGCCGGTGACCTGCTCGCCGTCGCGGGCGGCATGTTCGCCGCGGTCTACACCGCCTTCGGCGAGCGGGCCCGGGCCAGCATCAGCACCACCACCTACACCACCATCTGCTACGGCGTCTGCGCGGCGATCCTGCTGGTGGTCTGCCTGGTCGGCGGGGTGCGCCTGCACGGCTACGACGGCGGCACCTGGCTGGCGATCCTCGGCCTGGTGGCCGGCGCCCAACTGCTCGGCCACTCGATGTTCAACTACGCCCTGCACCGGGTCTCCGCCACCACGATCAGCGTGCTGATCCTGCTGGAGGCGCCCGGCGCGGCGCTGATCGCCGGGGTCTGGCTGGGCCAGTTGCCCCGCCCGCTCGCCCTGCCCGGGCTGGCCCTGCTGCTGGCCGGCGTGGCCGTCGTCATCCTCGGCGGGGCGCGGGCCGGCCGCCGCACCGTGCCGGTCGCGGTGCCCGCCGACCCCGCACCGCTGATCGACTGACCCGCTTTCGCGGAAAGTGCTCCCCGCCGGGCCGGTTTCGGTGAAAGTGCGGGGGGTGGGAGCGGCAGGGCAAGGCGGCGACGAGGCCGAGCGGGGGACGGTCGTCACCCCGTCGGCTGAGTTCCCGCCGCTCGGCCACGAGGAGCGGGCGGCCCTGGGCCGGATCGGGGAACGCTGGCAGGAGCCGCGCAGACCGGACGACCTGCCCGTCGACCCCACGCTCGGGCGCAGCGGGCGGCCGCCGCAGCCGACCCGGTTCGGCCGGCTGGCGCCGATCGAGATGTTCACCGTCGAGGAGCCGGACGAACTGGTCGCCAGCGAGCCGGCCCACCTGCCCGGCTCGCGGGCCGGCCGGCTGCTCACCCGGACCCGCCGGACGCTGTTCGGCCCGCCGATCTCCAGCGCCTCCGTGCTCTACGAGCGGATGCGCAAGCTGGTCGCCCTGCCCGTGCTCTCCTCCGACCTGCTCAGCTCGGTGGCGTACGGGCCGGAGGCGATGCTCAGCGTGCTGGTGCTGGCCGGCAGCGCCGCGCTCGGGCTCTCCCTGCCGCTGGCCGCCCTGCTGGTGGTGCTGATGATCGCGGTTGGGGTGTCCTACCGGCAGACCATCCCGGCGTATCCACACGGGGCCGGTTCGTACATCGTGGCCAGCGACAACCTGGGACCTGTCCCGGGGCTGGCGGCGGCGGCCGGGTTGATGCTCGACTACGTGCTGACCGTGTCGGTGTCGGTGTCGGCCGGGGTGCATGCGGTGACCTCGGCGGTGCCCGGGCTGGCCCCGGTCACCGTGCTGCTCGGGGTGCTCGTGATCGCCGTGCTGCTCGCCGGCAACCTGCGCGGCGTGCGCACCGCCGGGAACATCTTCGTGCTGCCCACGTACGCCTTCGTGGTGGCCGTGCTGGCGTTGCTGGTGGTGGGCTATGCGCGGGCGGCGGGGCGGGGCTTCGCGCCGGTGCCGCCGCCGGTGGTGCCGGCCGCCGAGGGGCTGGGCCTGCTGCTGGTGCTGCGCGCGTTCTCCTCCGGCGCGGTGTCGATGACCGGCATCGAGGCCGTGTCGAACGCTGTCCCCGCCTTCCGACCCACCGAGTGGCGCAACGCCCGCACGACGCTGGGCTGGATGGTCGCCATGCTGGTCGTGCTCTTCGCCAGCCTGGTCGGGCTGATCCATCTGGACGGTCTGGTCCCGCTGCCAGGCGAGACGCTGCTCTCCCAGCTCGGCCGAGCGACCTTTCCGACCGGCCCCTGGTACGCGGTCCTCCAGGCCACCACGGCGCTGATTCTGCTGCTGGCGGCGAACACCGCGTTCAACGACTTCCCCCGGCTGCTCTTCTTCATGGCCCGGGACGGCCACGCCCCCCGCCGGTTCCTGCACATGGGCGACCGGCTGGCGTTCAGCAACGGCCTGGTCGCGCTCTCGCTCGCCGCAGGGCTCGTCTTTGTCACCTTCCGAGGCAACACCGAGTCGCTGATCCCGCTCTACGCCGTCGGCGTCTTCCTCGCCTTCACCCTGTCCCAGGCCGGCATGGTGGTGCACTGGCGGCGCCGCCGCGACCGGGGCTGGCGCCGGCGCCTGGCTGTCAACGCCGTCGGCGCCATCCTCTCCGGGCTGGTGCTGCTGACCGCCGCCGTGTCGAAGTTCACCGAGGGCGCCTGGGTGGTCGTGGTCGCGGTGCCGCTGCTGGTCCTGCTGTTCCGGCGGATCCACCGTCACTACGCCACGCTGAACCGGGCGCTGGCGCTGCACCCGCCCGCGACCGCGGTGCCCGGACCCGCGGGGTCCGCCGAGGGCGAGGAACTGCCCCAGGAGGTACGCCACCTGGTCGTCGTGCCGGTGGCCCGGCTGAACCGGGCGTCGCTGCGCGCCCTCGCGTACGCGGCGTCGCTGGGCCAGCCGACGCTGGCCGTGCACATCGCCCCCGAGGAGAGCGAGGCGGACCGGTTCCGCGAGCAGTGGCGGGCCTGGGGCGACCACCTGCGGCTGGAGACGATCGTCTCGCCGTACCGGGCGGTGATCGGGCCGCTCGCGCACTACCTGGAGGCGCTGCACACCACCCGGCCCGAGCTGACCCTGACCGTGATCGTGCCGGAGGTCGTGCTCCGCCGCCGCTGGCACCGCCCGCTGCACAGCCGCGCCGAGCAGCGGCTCCGCGCCGCCCTGCGGGCGCTGCCCGGCGTGGTGGTCACCAGTGTCCCGGTCCACCTCGCCGAGTGAGCGTCAGACGTCGTGGACGTCGAGGACCTGGGTGGTGGGGGCGGCGTCGCCCAGGGCGGCCCGCAGCGCCAGCCGCTCCGGGTCCACCAGGAAGGCGTCGTAGCCGGCCCGCGCGGCGAACCGGATCACGTGCACCTCGGTCTTCCCGTCCCCGGTGCGCAGCCGCCGCTCCAGCCGCCCGCCGTGCCGCCCGAGCAGGGCGAGCACGCCGTCCTCGTACCGCCGGCCGCCCTCGGGGTCGGCGCTCAGGTCGACCAGGGCGACCACCCGGAGCACCCCGGCCGGGTCCTCGACGAGCGGCTTCCAGAAGTGGTGGTCGACGTGGCCGCCGGGGATGCCGTCCCGGATGCCGGTGTCGGTGTAGCCGTGGCGGCGGTAGAAGTCCGGCGCCTGGAAGGAGAACGAGGCCACGGAGATCTCGGTGCAGCCGCGTCGCCGGGCCTCCTCCTCCGCGGCGCGGAGCAACCGGCCGCCCCAGCCCTCGCGGCGGCGGTCCGCCCGCACCCAGACGGTGTTGATCCCGGCCCGGCCGCCCCAGGTCCACCCGGTCAACCCGGCCACCAGCTCGCCGTCGGGTGCGACGACGCGCACGGTGAGGTCGGCCTCGTCGGTGGCGCCGGTGGCGTCGTTGTTGAAGGCGGTCAGCTCGCGGTCGATCCGAGCGGCCAGCTCGGCGTCCGGGCCCCCGACGTGCAGGGTTGCTCCCTCGTGCTCGGTCATGCGGCGCAGTATCGCAGCGACCGGCCCGGCGGGGAGACCCGGAGACGGCTCAGGCGTCGATCCCGACGGCCTTGGCGCTGGCCGCCCAGAGCCGGGCGGCGAGGGCCGGGTCGCTCGCCTTGGGCAGCGGCCGGCGGAGCCGCCGGTCGGCGTAGTAGCCGCCGTCGACCAGCCGGGCCGGGTCCTGGTTGGCCAGCCAGACCAGGGTTTCGGCGCCCCGCTCGGGGCTGCGGAACGGCAGCAGCCGCATGCCCAGGGCCACCAGCCGGCTGTCGTTGCCGAACCGGGTCCGGACCACGCCCGGGTGGAACGAGTGCGCCTTCATCTCCGGCCAGCGCCGGGCCGCCTCGGCGGTGAACAGGATGTTCGCCTGCTTGCTGGTGCCGTAGGCGCGCATCGGCCGGTACCGGCGCAGCGCGGCGTTGAGGTCGTCCGCGTCGAGCACGCCGCTGCGGTGCGCGCCCGAGGCGGTCACCACCATCCGGCCGACCCGGTCCCGCAACAGGTTGCTGAGCAGGAACGGCGCGAGGTGGTTGGCCTGCATGCTCAGCTCAAAGCCGTCGACCGTGGTGACCGGCTGGAGCACGATCGCCCCGGCGTTGTTCGCCAGCACGTCGATCCGGTCGTACGCGGCGCGCAGCCGCTCGGCGAGCCCGCGTACGTCGTCCAGCACGGCGAAGTCCGCGCGGAACAGCTCAGGTTGCTCGCCGCAGCACTCGCGGACCCGTTCCCCGGCGGCCCGCAGCCGGGCCGGGTCCCGGCCGACCAGCACCACGCGGTCGCCGCGTCCCGCCAGGTCGACCGCGGCGGCGAGGCCGATGCCCGAGCTGGCGCCGGTCACCACCACGGTCCGACGCTCAGTGAGATCTTCCACAGGTCCATTCACCCCGGTCACGGGACGAGGTTACCGTGGCGTCACAACGCCCTTTGGGATCGTTAAGTTTCTCGTCTGTCACCTGGTGGCGTCGGCGTGCCCGCCGGACGCTGGAAGGAGCGCACCCATGGCCGCAGTCGGTCGCCCCCGCCGGTCCTGCCTCGCGGTACCCGGCTCCAGCGTCAAGATGCTCGGCAAGGCCCAGGGCCTCCCCGCCGACCAGGTCTTCCTCGACCTGGAGGACGCGGTCGCCCCGCTGGCCAAGCCGGACGCCCGCAAGAACATCGTCGCCACCCTCAACGAGGGCGACTGGGCCGGCAAGACCCGGGTGGTCCGGGTGAACGACCTGACCACGCCGTGGACCTACCGGGACGTCATCGAGGTGGTCGAGGGCGCGGGGGCCAACCTGGACTGCATCATGCTGCCGAAGGTGCAGAACGCCGAGCAGGTGCACTGGCTGGACCTGCTGCTCACCCAGATCGAGAAGACCCTCGGCCTGGAGGTCGGCCGGATCGGCATCGAGGCGCAGATCGAGAACGCGGCCGGCCTGGTCAACGTCGACGCGATCGCGGCCGCCTCGCCCCGGGTCGAGACGATCATCTTCGGCCCGGCCGACTTCATGGCCTCGATCAACATGAAGTCGCTGGTGGTCGGTGCGCTGATCCCGGACTACCCGGGCGACCCCTACCACTACATCCTCATGCGGATCCTCATGGCCGCCCGGATGCACGACAAGCAGGCCATCGACGGGCCGTTCCTCCAGATCCGGGACGTGGACGCGTTCCGCGAGGTGGCGAAGCGCTCGGCCGCGCTGGGCTTCGACGGCAAGTGGGTGCTGCACCCGGGCCAGATCGACGCGGCCAACGAGGTCTACTCCCCGGCCCAGGCCGACTACGACCACGCCGAGCTGATCCTCGACGCGTACGACTTCTACACCTCGGAGGCGGGCGGGAAGCTCGGTGCCGTGATGCTCGGCGACGAGATGATCGACGAGGCGTCCCGCAAGATGGCGCTGGTGATCGCGGCCAAGGGCCGGGCCGCCGGGATGAGCCGCACTACCTCGTTCACCCCGCCGTCGGAGTGACCGCGGGCCGTTGACCGCGACGGGCCGCCCCGGCCGACCGGGGCGGCCCGTCCGCGTCAGTAGGTGCTGGAGCTGTCCGAGTTGATGGCGATGACGATCATCACGATGTAGAAGATGATCAGCAGCACCAGCAGGGCGGTGAGGATCCAGCCCACGATGATGGCCGCCTTCGCCATGCCCTCGCCCTGCTCGCCGGTCTGCCGGATCTGCTTCCGGGCGACGTGGCCCATGATCGCGCCGATCGGGGCGGTGATGCAGGAGGTGAAGCCGACCAGCGAGAGCACCAGCGCCACGATGGCCAGGGTGTTCGTCTTGCTGGACGGGGGCGCGTAGCCGGGGTACGCCGCCGGCGGGTAGCCGGCCACCGCGTAGGGGTCGCCGGGCGGCGGGTAGCCGGGCGCGGCGTACGGGTTGCCGGGCGGCGGGTAGCCGGGCGCGGCGTACGGGTTGCCGGGCGGCGGGTAGCCGGGCGCGGCGTAGGGGTCGGCGGACTTCGCGCCGGCGTACGGGTCGGCGGGCGCGTACGGGTCCGCCGGGGTCGGCTGGGTGGGGACGGGGTTGCCGGCCATCGGGAGGGTCGGGTCGACCGGCGGGCTCGACTGTGGCCCGGCCGCCGACGGGTCGTGCCAACCACCGGGCGGTGGGGAATAGGTCATCAGATCATCTCCATGGACGTGGTGCGGTCAGGGTAGCCACCGCCGGGCAAGTCGCAGGGACCCCTTTCCGGGTGCCGCGTTGCCCGGAACGTCCACAGCGGGCAGGATCGCGGCATGGCACTTGACGCGCGCGGTGGTCGGTCTCGACGGGACGTCAGCCGGCCGGGCCTGGTGCGCCGGCCCCGCGGCGGCGCCCCGGCGGGCTCTGCCGACCAGGACCAGCCGGCACCGCTGGAGGAGCCGGCCACCATGCGCCTGGAGGGCCGGGTCGCGCTGGTCACCGGCGCGGGCAGTCCGGACGGCATCGGGTACGCGACCGCGCGCCGCCTCGCCGACCTGGGCGCCCGGGTGGCGATCGTCTCCACCACGCGGCGGATCCACGATCGCGCCGGCGAGCTGGGCGTCACCGGCTTCGTCGCGGACCTCACCGACGAGTCCGAGGTGGGCGCGCTCGCCGACGCGGTGGCCGAGCAGCTCGGCGACGTCGAGGTGCTGGTCAACAACGCGGGCCTGGCCAGCCGGGCCAGCCCGGAGGTGCTGCGGCCGGTGGCCCAGCTGACCTACGACGAGTGGCGCGGCGAGATCGACCGGAACCTGACCACGGCGTTCCTGTGCAGCCGCGCGTTCATCAGCGGGATGGCCGAGCGGGGCTGGGGGCGCATCGTCAACCTGGCGGCCACCGCCGGGCCGGTCAACGCGCTGCCCACCGAGGCTGCCTACGCGGCGGCGAAGGCCGGCGTGGTCGGGCTGACCCGGGCGCTGGCCATGGAGATGATCGCCGACGGGGTGACCGTGAACGCGGTGGCGCCGGGCATCATCCACACCGCGGCGTCCACCATGGTCGAGATCAAGCAGGGTCTAGGCACCCCGGTCGGCCGCCCCGGCACGCCGGACGAGGTGGCTGCCGCGATCGCCTTCCTCTGCTCGCCGGCCGCCTCCTACATCACCGGGCAGATGCTGGTGGTCGACGGCGGCAACAGCGTCCGGGAGGCCGAGTTCCGCTGACGGTCAGTAGGTGCTGCCGTTGTCCGAGTTGGCCCAGATGGCCAGGCCGATCCAGCCGCAGCAGACCAGCAGGCCGATCGCGGTGAAGACGTAGCTGAGGATCAGCCCCCAGGTGGCCAGCTGGTCGCCCTCCTCGCCGGTCCGCCGGATCTGCCGCTTGGCCAGGTGGCCGCAGACGATGCCGGCGGGGGCGAAGACGAAGGCGAAGACCAGCGACAGGATGGCGAGCACGTTGGGCCCGCCGCCGCGCGGCTGTGGGCCGGGGCCGGGCGGCCCGTACTGGCCGTACGGGGGTTGCGGGGCGTACGGCGGCTGGGCGGCCCCGGGCGGCTGGTGCCCCCAGTGCGGCTGCTGCTGCGGGTCCCCGTACGGCTGGCCGTAGGCCGGCGGCTCGTACGGCGACGGTGGCTGCTCGGGCTCACCGGGTGGTTGGCTCACGTCCCTCCCCGCCCTCTCGTCGCAGGTCGACGGCCCTCTCTCTTGCGGACGCTACCCGCAGCGGTGAACCTTTTCACAGCGGTTGTGTGGACTGGTCACCTTGGCTCCGCCGGTCCCGGGGCCGATACTGACCCAGCGTTCAGTTACCCACGAGTAATGCGCCGATCCCCCGGAGGCTGAGATGGCCCGACTCGCCCAGACGCCCGGCCTGACCGATGTGCAGCGGTCGATCCTGGAAACCGTCCGGGAGTTCGCCGACAAGGAGATCATCCCGCACGCCCAGCGGCTGGAGCACGCCGACGAGTACCCCACCGACATCCTCGACGGGATGCGGGAGATGGGGCTGTTCGGCCTCACCATCGACGAGGAGTACGGGGGTCTCGGCGAGTCCCTGCTGACCTACGCCCTCGTGGTCGAGGAGCTGTCCCGGGGCTGGATGTCGATCTCCGGCATCGTCAACACCCACTTCATCGTGGCGTACCTGATCTCCCAGCACGGCTCGGCGGACCAGAAGGCCCGGCTGCTGCCCCGGATGGCCACCGGCGAGGTGCGCGGCGCCTTCTCGATGTCGGAGCCCGAGTGTGGCTCCGACGTCTCGGCGATCAAGTCGAAGGCGGTCCGCGACGGCGGCAACTACGTGCTCAACGGCCAGAAGATGTGGCTGACCAACGGCGCGTACTCCTCGGTGGTCGCCACGCTGGTCAAGACCGACACCGGGGCCGACTCGGTGTACGGCAACATGAGCACCTTCCTGCTGGAGAAGGAGCCCGGCTTCGGCGAGACCGCCCCCGGCCTGACCATCCCCGGCAAGATCGACAAGATGGGCTACAAGGGCGTCGAGACCACCGAGATGGTGCTCGACGGCGTCACCGTCCCCGCCTCGGCGGTGCTCGGCGGCGAGGAGAAGGTGGGTCGCGGCTTCTACCAGATGATGGACGGCATCGAGGTCGGCCGGGTCAACGTGGCCGCCCGCGCCTGCGGCATCTCGATCCGGGCCTTCGAGCTGGCCGTCGCGTACGCCCAGCAGCGCCGCACCTTCGGCCAGCCTCTCGCCAAGCACCAGGCCGTCGCGTTCAAGCTCGCCGAGATGGGCACGAAGATCGAGGCCGCCCACGCCCTCATGGTCAACGCGGCCCGGCTCAAGGACGCCGGCCAACGCAACGACGTCGAGGCCGGGATGGCCAAGCTGCTCGCCTCGGAATACTGCGCCGAGGTCGTCCAGGAGGCGTTCCGCATCCACGGCGGCTACGGCTACTCCAAGGAGTACGAGATCGAGCGGCTGATGCGGGAGGCCCCGTTCCTGCTGATCGGCGAGGGCACCTCGGAGATCCAGAAGACCATCATCAGCCGCGGTCTCCTCAAGGAGTACAAGCTCTGAGTTGTAAGGAAGGGCCCTTTCTTAACGTCTGGTGTAGAGGAAGGGGCCCTTCCTAACGCCGTGGACGCGAGCTGGGGTGGGCGGCGGGAGGAGCATTCGCCGTGTCGGTCGGGGGGAGGTGCCGGCGGGCTCGGGTCACCAGGGCTTTCGGATCGTCGGCGTACAGGCGGATCTCCCGGACGGGCTCGCTCGGGCCCTTCGGCAGGCGCACCGACAGCGGCTCCCGCAGCACCACGTCGACCGCGGTCTGGCTGCCCGCGCCGAGGTTCAGCACCGCCGGGTCGTCCGGGTCGTACTGCACGCCGCGGCTGGACGGCAGCGACCGGTAACGCCCCTCCACCCGAGCGACGGCGGTCCACGGGATCAGCACGTCGAGGGAGATGCCGTTGCGGATCCGCAGGCCCGTGTCGTCGACGACGTGCGGGTGGATCCGGAGGCTGGCGAGCAGGCCGACCATCCACAGCACGCCCCAGACGCCGAGCCCGATGAGGACGTGCCGGACCGTCGGCCAGCCGACGGTGTGCCGGAGGATCAGGTCGAGGACCGGGATCTCGATGGTCGACAGTGCGATGAACACCCCGAGGATCGGTTGCACCACGCCGACGTAGGCGAACGTCTCCGCGCCCGGGGCCACCGGGTGGGGCCGCCGCAGGACCCAGCGGGCCAGGCTGCGCCACATACCCCACTCGTACGCGACCGCCCGGCGCGCCAGCCTGACCACGTCTATCTTTCCCATCCCGCCGCCCCCTTTTCGCATTGCAGTCGCAACGTAAACGCTGAGCGGGGCTATGTCAATGCGGTCGTATTGTGAAAGCATGGGGGAATGCCGAAGCGGGTCGACCACCGGGAGCGCCGGGCGCTGATCGCGGACGCGCTGATGCGGGTCGCGGCCGAACAGGGTCTGGAGGCGGTCAGCCTCCGGCACGTGGCCGCCGCGGCCGGGGTCAGCGCCGGGATGGTGCAGCACTACTTCCGCACCCGGGACGAGATGATGACCTTCGCGCTCGCCGTGGTCCGGGAACGCAACGAGACCCGGGTGACCCGGGCCATCGGGGCGCTCGGCCCGACGCCGGCACCCCGGACCCTGCTGCGGACCATGTTGGCCGAGCTGCTGCCCCTCGACGAGGAGCGCCGCGCCGACGGCCGGGTCGCGCTCGCGTTCCTGGCCTACACCGCCGTACGCCCCGCCGTCGCCGCCGCGCTGCACGACGAGACGGCCGCGCTGCTCGGGTTCGTCGCCGGCCAGATCCGGGCCGGAGCCCACCCCGGGGTGGATCCGGAGCGGGGCGCAGTCGGGTTGCTCGCCGTGATGGAGGGCCTCGGCATCTACCTGCTCGGCGGGCACTACCCGCCGGAGACCGCGCTGGCCGCCCTCGACACCCAGCTCGACCTGCTCTTCGGCACCGAGGCTGATCGTCCTCCGGCCAGGGCCGACGCTAGCCGCGCCGCGTCAGGCCACCGGCGGCCCGCTCGATGATGAGGCAGCGGTCCTCGACGTAGTCGATCCCCGCCTCCTCGGCGATCCGCCGCGCCTCGGCCGAGAAGATCCCGAGCTGCAGCCAGACCGCCGGCGCGCCGATCGCCACGGCCTGCCGGACCACCTCGACGGCGTCGCGGGCCGGGCGGAACACGTCGACCAGGTCGACCGGGTGCGGGATGTCGGCCAGCGACGGGTACGCCTTCTCGCCGAACAGCTCGTCCACGGTCGGGTTCACCGGGATGATCCGCCAACCGTACCGCTGCATCTGCAACGGCACGCTGTGCGCGGCCTTACCGGGGTCGCGGGACGCGCCCACGACGGCGATCACGGCGGAGTCGGCGAGGATCTGCTGAGCGGAGCGCACCAGCCGAGCCTAACCCGGCCGCGGCCGCGACGGGCCGACCAGCGGCCGGGTCACCGCTGGAGCGGGTCCGGTTGTCGCGGCCGCAACCGGGCCGGCACGTCGACGTTCAGGGTGCCGATCGCTCTCGCCAGTGCGGGACGCATGAGCCGCGCCGCCGGGCGTTCCACGAGCCGGTGGATGCACCAGGCCCCGACGAGCATGGCCGCGATCAGGCCGAGCCGGAGCGGAAGGTACGGCAGGTCGGCCAGCTTCGCCAGGACCGTCCAGCCGACGTACTGGTGGATGAGGTAGAGCGGGTAGGTCAGTGCTCCGGCCACGCTGAGCCAGGCCCAGTCGACCCGCAGCCAGCCCAGCGCCACCGCCGCCATCAGCGCGAAGAACACCGCCAGCACCGCGGCGGCGGGCCAGCCCGGCAGGTCGGTGCGCCCGGAGAGCTTGTTCGCGCGGTTGGCCAGGCCGATGACATGGTTCGACGAGAGCAGGAAGCAGACCCCGATGAGGCCCCACAGCAGCAGGTTCTGCCCGTACCGATGGATCAGGAAGAACGCGATGCCGGCGATGAAGTACGGGGCCCACTCCGAGACCAGGATGGTGTTGGCGAGGCCCGGGGTCTTCATGGTGAGCACGGCGCCGAAGAGCCACGCGACGCAGAACAGCACGACCCGCCGGTAGTTCACCCCGAACCACACGACGAGCGCGAAGAGCAGATAGAACCGCAGCTCGGCCCAGAGCGTCCAGTACACGCCGTCGACCGACCGGACGCCCACGCCGCTCTGCAGCATGGTCAGGTTCACGGCGATCTCGCCGGCGGACGGTGCCGGCCGGACGCGCCAGATCAGCAGGACCGCGCTCGTCAGCAGCACGCCGACCCAGTACGCGGGGAACAACCGGACGATCCGCGAGGTGGCGAACTGCCCGACCGTGTGACCCATGCTGCTCATGCAGATCACGAAACCGCTGATCAGGAAAAACAGCTCCACCCCGAGCCAGCCGTAGGCGCTGGGCATGGAGGCGAAACCGAAGTAGTGGTAGGACACCACCATCAGGGCGGCGACGAGGCGCAGGCCGTCGAGCACCCGGATGCGCGGTCGCGGCGGCCGGTGCTGGCTCGTCCCGCCACCGGCCGGTGCGGCGGCCGGTGCGGGGCGCGCGGCAGGGCCATGGTCGGCGCCCAGTTCCGAGTGGGCAGGTTGGTGCGCGCTCGTCGTCAGAGCCATGTTCTCCCGATCCCCGTGAACGCCGCTGGTCCCGGCTGGCATGGACGAAGGGGCATGTTACTCGACGTGCGGCGCACCCCGGGTCGTCCGGGCGCGCCGAGGCGAACCGAGCCGGTCGGAAATGTGCTGGTACGTGCTCGTCCGTGCGCGGGGAGGCTAGAGCAGGGTCAGCTGCTCGGCGGGGGCCGGCGACGGCGGATCGGGCAGCCGGCGGTTGTCGCCCCGCTCGCCCCGGAGCAGCCCGTGCCGGCGGGCCGCGATGCGCACCCGCGCCGTCAGCTCCCGCTGGTACGCCTGTGGCGCGTACGCGCCGGACTGGTAGAGCTGCCGGTAGCGGGGGACCAGGTGCGGGAACTCACGGGCCAGCCAGCGCGCGTACCACTCGCGGGCGCCGGGGCGCAGGTGCAGGGGCAGCGGGGTGACGCTGGTGGCCCCGGACGCGGCGACCGCGGCGACCGTCGCGTCGATCGACTCGTCGTCGTCGCTGAGCCCCGGCAGGATCGGTGCCATGAGCACCCCGACGGAGAAGCCGGCACCGGTGAGTCGGCGTACGGCGTCGAGGCGGCGACGCGGGCTCGGCGTGCCCGGCTCGACCGCCCGCCACAGCGCCTCGTCCACGAACCCCACCGAGTAGGACAACCCGACCCGGGTCACCTCGGCGGCCTGGCGCAGCAGCGGCAGGTCCCGTAGCAGCAGCGTGCCCTTGGTCAGGATCGAGAACGGGTTGGCGAAGTCGCGCAGCGCCGCGAGGATCTGGGGCATGAGCTCGTAGCGGCCCTCGGCCCGCTGGTAGCAGTCCACGTTGGTGCCCATGGCGATGTGCGCGCCGCGCCACTTCGGCGCGGCCAGTTCCCGGCGCACCAGCTCACCCGCGTTGACCTTGACGATCACCTTCCGGTCGAAGTCCGCACCGGCGTCGAGGTCGAGGTAGGTGTGCGTGTTGCGGGCGAAGCAGTTGTGGCTGACCACCCCGTTGGCGATGAAGTCGCCGGTGCCGGTGGTGATGTCCCAGAGCGGAAGCTCCAGCCCCAGATCCTCGATGCTCGCCACCCGCAGCCGGGCCCGACACTTGAGCGCCATGCCCTCGATCGACCGCTTGCGGGTGACCGCCGGATCGGTCAGGTGGAAGAAGCGCAGCCGCTCCGGCAGGCCACCGGTCAGCCGGAGCTGGCGGCCCCGGTTGAGGTTTCCCGGGTCGTCGAGCACCCACCGGAAGTCGAACCGGTCCAGGGCGGTGGCCGCCCGGCGCAGGCTCTCGTCGTCGCCCACGTTGATCCGGAAGACGCCCCGCCGGCAACTGCCGACGGCGTCGAAGCTGCCGGCCAGGAAGCCCAGCCACCAGTCGTCGGTCGGCTCGTCCTCGGGGTGGATCAGCCCGGCGACCGCTTCGGCGTCGCCCGGGCGGGCGGTGCGGATCGGGGTGGTCGACCGGCGGCCGGCCCGGACCGGCGGGCCGGCCATCCGCTCCGCGCCGATCCCGGCGTCGGCCAGGAACCGCTCCGCGCGCTCCACCGCCTCCTCGTCGGCGGTGGCCAGCCGGAACCGGCTGCCCGGGTGGTCGGCGTCGCGCACCGCCGCGCAGAGGTAGCCCCGGCGGTAGTCGGCCGAGCGCTTCGGGGCGGAGGCGAACCCGCCCGTGCCGAGCAGGCGGTTACGGGTGGTCAGGTAGGGCCGCCGGCCGCCACCCCGCATGCTGCCGGTGACGTGCTTCCAGCCGCGCTCGGTGAGGAACCGGTGGTCGCCGCTGGCGACCAGCGTGGTGCCGTCCTCCAGCGTCACCCGGTAGGCCCGCTTCACCGTCGACCACGTGTCGCGCACGGTGGTCACCACGTAGTGCCGGTAGGCGCCCCGCCGCTCGGTGCCGTAGATCCGGTCACCGACCGCCAGTTCGCTGATCGGCTTCGTGCGGCCGTCGGCCATCAGGATCGGCGTGTCACCCCCCAAGCAGTAGACGCAGGCATGGGAGCAGCCGCGATAGGGGTTGATCGTCCACTCGAACGGGACGCGGGACTGGCCCGGCACCCGGTTGATGATCGACTTGGCCCGCACCTCGTAGAAGGTCATGCCGGCGAAGCCGGGGGTGTCGAACGTGCGGGCGATCGCGCCGGGCAGCGCCAGCGGCAGGGGTGGAGCCGCTGGCGCTGCCCCGTCGGGAGTCCCCTCGTCCGGGGGAGCGGAGAGGTTGTCCCAGCGCATGTGCTTCATTCGAACATGCGTACGAACAAAGCGCAAGTGACCCGCCGGACACCGGCCACCGGAGTGGGGGCGGCGGGGTGCAGGATGGAGGCATGGAGACGTCGACCTTCGTCTACGACGGCGACTGCGCGTTCTGCACGAAGTGCGCGCGGATGATCGAGCGCTGGATCCCGACCCGGGCCCGGGTGCTGCCCTGGCAGTTCGCCGACCTCGACGCGCTCGGCCTGACCGTCGCCGAGTGCGACGAGGCGGTGCAGTGGGTCGGCGCGGACGGCGTACGCGCCGCCGGCCCCGACGCCATCGCCCGGCTGCTCGGCGACAGCAACCCGCTCTGGCGCACCGCCGGCGCCGGTCTCCGGTTCCCCCCGGTACGCGCTGCCGCCTGGCCGGCGTACCGCTGGGTGGCCCGCAACCGTCACCGCCTGCCCGGCGGCACCGCGGCCTGCGCGGTCCCGTCCGCCGGACGCAACTGAGGCCGGGACCCGCCGGTCAGTCCGGCAGCCCCGTGCAGGCGGCCCCGTCGATGGTGCACGCCGTGGGCGTGGCGCTGATCGCCGCGCCGTCCACCCGGAACGTGACGCGCACCGTGCCGTGGTCCGGCACCCGGCCGGCGTCCCCCTCCGGCACGAAGGTCCACGTCGCGCCGTCCCGGCTGGCCCGAGCCCCGGTGACCGAGGTGACCCGGAGCGACTCGCGGGGCAGCACGACGACCAGGGTCCAGGTCGGCGCCGGCGCCGGACCCGGGTTGTCGATCGTCACCGCGGCGCCGTAGCTGAGCAGGGCGTTCTCCTCGACGGCGAACGCGGCGCCCAGCGGGACCGAAGGGGGTGGCGCCGGGGTGGTCGCCGGCGGCGCGCCGGTCGACGGCAGCGCGGCCGGCGGGACGGGGGCCACGGGCGCGGCCGTGCTCACGGGCGGTGTGGACGTCCGCGGGGTGGCGTCGCTCGGCTCGGGCTGACCGCCCGGCGTCGCGGTCGCCACCGGGCCGGTCGCCGGTCCGCTGCCGGCCGGCCCGACGGCCACCGGGGTCAGCCGCTCCGGCGTACTCAGCACCGTGACGATCGAGTACGCGGTCGCCAGCAGCACTCCCAGCGAGGCGGCGATCGCCACGTACGCGAGCCGTGAGCCGTCACGCCGGCCGACGACGGCGCGACGCACGGCCCCGACCGCGGCGACGAGCCCGTCCAACACGATGATCGGCAGGGTCCGCCGTGGCGGGGACGGTGGTGCCGGCACTGGGCCTTTCCCCCTTCAGGTCGTCCATCGGGCCGGAGTCCGTGGTCTCCGGTCCCGGCGGTCTCCGCCCGTCACAGCGTGCGGAGGCCGTCGAGCAGCGCCTCGAGCAGTTCCCTGGACGGCGCCCCGGACAGTGACGGTGGCTCGTGCGTCTCGATCAGCCCCGCCTCCAGCAGGTCGCCGAGCAGTACCCGGACGGTACCCAACGGCAGGTCCAGTTCTGCAGCGACCTCCGCCACCGACAGTGGACGGTGGCACCGCTCGATTATGCGGGCCTGTTCGGGAAAAAGCTGCGCGGAGGCGGGGGCCGCCCGCCGGGTCACCACGAGGGAGATCAGGTCGAGCTGGCCGTGGTCGGACGTGATGCGCCCGCGCGTCACCGTGTACGGCCGGGCCACCGGCCCGGCGTCCTCGTCGTACCACGCCTCGTCATGGTCTCCAGTGGTGCGCACCGCTCATCCCGCCTGTCACCGTCCGGGCCGGTTCGAGATAGACGGGCAGGGCCCGCTCGGCCTGCGCCGCGAACAGCGCCACCTCGTACGCCATGTCGCCGACGTCGGCGTCGCCGCCCATCCGGACGGTGAGGATCGCTCCGCCCCGGGTGGTGGCGACGAACACGAACGAGCGCGACATCTGCACGACGACCTGCCGCAGCCCGCCGGCCAGGCACACCCGCCCGGCGGCCTGGCCCAGCGCGTACAGCCCGCTGACCAGGCTGGAGACCTGCTCGGCGACCTGGTCCTCGACGTGCCGGGACCGGCCGAGCAGCAGCCCGTCGGGGGAGAGCACCACGGCGACCTCGGCCCCCGGAACCCGGTCGACCAGGCCGTCCAGGGCGGCGGTCAGGCTGTCGGTGGCGACCGCTGAATGCGTCATCTAGTGTCCTGAGTCGTTAATTCGCCGGCAGTACGTGGCGAGGCTGTTGAGGATGTCGTCGGCGGTTCTGGTCCACACGAAGGGCTTCGGATCGG
>NZ_JBEXGL010000042.1:0-22549 GCF_040607315.1 Micromonospora sp. NPDC005305
CCGGTAACATTCCGAACCCGGAAGCTAAGCCCTCCAGCGCCGATGGTACTGCACTCGGGAGGGTGTGGGAGAGTAGGACACCGCCGGACAATCTTTCAGTCGAGGGCCGCCCCAGCAGGGTCGGCCCTCGACTGCGTTAGCGTCCTTGGGGGACGCAATGAGGAAGGATGTACCTGTGAGTTCAGGACCGCAGGGCGAGGATCGCCCCCGTCGTTACGAGGACCGTGCCGAGCGTGGGCAGGGGCGCGGCGACGCCCGCCGCGACGACCGTCCGCCGTACCGGGGCGACCGCGACGGCGGCTCCCGCGGGGGCGGTTTCCGTGGCGGCGACCGTGAGGGCGGCTCCCGCGGTGGCGACCGCCGTGACGGCAGCGCCGGCGGCGAGCGCCGCGAGGGCGGCTTCCGGGGCGGCGAGCGCCGCGGCGGTTTCGCCGGCGGCGACCGTCGCGAGGGTGGTGTCGGCGGCGGCGAGCGTCGCGAGGGCTTCCGCGGCGGTGAGCGCCGTGAGGGCGGCTTCCGTGGCGGCGAACGCGGTGGGGAGCGCCGTGAGGGCGGCTTCCGTGGCGGCGAACGCGGCGGGGACCGTCGTGAGGGCGGCTTCCGCGGCGGCGACCGTCGCGAGGGCGGCTCCGGCGGTGAGCGTCGTGAGGGCGGCTTCCGCGGCGGCGACCGTCGCGAGGGCGGCGCCGGCGGTGAGCGCCGCGACGGTGGCTTCCGTGGCGGGGACCGTCGTGAGGGTGGCTTCCGCGGTGGTGACCGCGAGGGCGGGTTCCGCCGCGACGGCGGCTCCGGCGGGGAGCGTCGTGAGGGCGGTTTCCGTGGCGGTGAGCGCCGTGAGGGTGGCTTCCGTGGCGGGGAGCGTCGTGAGGGCGGCTCCGGCGGTGAGCGTCGTGAGGGTGGTTTCCGTGGCGGGGACCGTCGTGAGGGCGGCTTCCGTGGCGGCGACCGCGAGGGTGGCTTCCGTGGCGGCGACCGCCGTGAGGGCGGTTTCCGTGGCGGTGAGCGTCGCGAGGGTGGCTTCGGTGGCGAGCGTCGCGAGGGCTTCCGCGGCGGCGACCGTGAAGGCGGCTTCCGGGGCGGCGAGCGTCGTGAGGGCGGTTTCCGTGGCGGTGAGCGTCGCGAGGGCGGCTTCCGCGGTGGCGACCGCGAGGGTGGCTTCCGTGGCGGCGACCGCCGTGAGGGTGGCTTCCGCGGTGGTGACCGCGAGGGTGGCTTCCGGGGCGGCGACCGCCGTGACGGCAGCGCCGGCGGTGAGCGTCGCGAGGGCGGCTTCCGCGGTGGTGACCGTGAGGGTGGCTTCCGTGGCGGCGAGCGTCGTGAAGGTGGCTTCCGCGGTGGTGACCGTGAGGGTGGCTTCCGTGGCGGCGACCGTCGTGAAGGTGGCGTCCGCGGTGGTGACCGTGAGGGTGGCTTCCGTGGCGGCGACCGTCGTGAAGGTGGCGTCCGCGGTGGTGACCGCGAGGGTGGCTTCCGTGGCGGTGAGCGCCGTGAGGGTGGCTTCCGCGGCGGCGAGCGCCGTGAGGGTGGCTTCCGCGGCGGCGAGCGCCGTGAGGGCGGCGAGCGCCGTGAGGGCTACGCCGGCGGTGAGCGCCGTGAGGGCTTCCGCCGTGACGACCGCGCAGGCGGGTCCCGTGGCGGCGAGCGCCGCGAGGGTGGCTTCGGTGGCGACCGCCGTGAGGGCTTCCGCCGCGACGAGCGGCCCGGCGGCTTCCGCCGTGACGACCGCGAGGGTGGCTTCCGGGGTGGGCGCGAGCGCACCGAGCGGGATGGCGACCGCCGGGACTACGGCCGGGACGACCGCCGGCAGGACGGCGCGTACCGGGAGCGGCAGGACGAGCGCGGCGAGGGGCGCACGGGTGAGGCGCCGGCGCTGCCGGACGAGGTGGTCGCCAGCGACCTCGACTCGGCCGTCCGCGCGGAGCTGCTCTCCCTCGCCAAGCCGGTGGCGGAGACCGTCGCCCGGCACCTGGTCGCGACCGGGCTGCTGATCGACGACGATCCGGCGGAGGCGCTGGCGCACGCCATGGCCGCGCGCCGGCTTGCCTCGCGCATCGCTGCGGTGCGGGAGGCGGTCGGGCTGGCCGCGTACCACGCGGGGGAGTGGCAGACGGCCGTCGCCGAGCTGCGCACCTACCACCGGATGACCGGACTGCAGAGCCACCTGGCCGTGCTGGCCGACTGCGAGCGGGCGCTGGGTCGCCCCGAGCGGGCCATCGACCTGTTCCGCGGGGCGGACCGGGAGAAGCTCGACCAGGCCGTCGCCATCGAGCTGCTGATCGTGGCCAGCGGGGCCCGGGGCGACCTCGGGCAGAAGGACGCGGCCGTGGCCATGCTCCAGGTCCCCGAGCTGACCGCCGACTCGACCGAGTCGTGGGCGGCGCGGCTGCGCTACGCGTACGCCGACGCGCTGCTCGCGGTGGGCCGGCGCGAGGAGGCGCGGGAGTGGTTCTCCCGGGCCGCCGACGCGGACGCCGAGGGCGAGACCGACGCCGCCGAGCGGCTGCTCGAGCTGGACGGCGTCGTCATCGAGGGCGACGACGAGGAGGACGAGGAGTTGGCCGCCGGTCCGGGCACCCCGGGCGCCGTGCCGGCCCGTCCCGACGCCGACCTCACCGGCAACTCCGACGACGACCGCGACGACGAGGACGACGACCGCGACGACGACCGCGACGAGGACGACGACGAGGACGACGACGAGGACGACCTCGACGACGACGAGGACGACGACCTCGGCGACGAAGACGACGACGAGGACGACGACTACGACGAGGACGACGACCTCGACGGCGACGCGGACCAGGACGACGACAGCGACGACGACGAGGACGACGACCTCGACGGTGACGGCCGGCTGCGCGCCGACGCCGACACGGCGGACGCCGTCGCCGCGGACGCTGCCGACGCGGTGCCGGCCGGCGAGGGCGCCGGGTACCGGGACCGGGACGCGGCGGACCTGGGCGACGACGAGCTGACCGACGCGGAGGCACGCTCGCTCGCCGCCGACACCCACGCGGCCGCCGTGGACGCGGCCGGCCCGGACACCCCGGGCGCGGACGCGCCGGAGTCGGAGCGCCGGTGACCGGGAGCCCCGGGGACGCGGATTCCGGTCCGGATCGCGGGGAACGCGACCGGGCCGGAACGGGCGCTCGGCTGGTCGACGGGTACGCCCTGGTCGTCTTCGACCTGGACGGGGTGATCTACCTGATCGACCGGCCGATCCCCGGCGCGGTCGAGGCGGTCGGTCGGCTGCGCGCGGAGGGCCGGGCGGTCGCGTACGCGACGAACAACGCCTCGCGCCGCTCCAGCGAGGTGGCCGACCTGCTCACCGGGATGGGTGTGCCGGCCGGGCCGGAGGAGGTGCTGACCTCCGCGGCCGCCACCGCCGAGCTGCTGCGCGACCGGCTGCCCGCCGGTGCGCCGGTGCTGGTGGTCGGGGCGGAGGCGCTGCGCGCGGAGCTGCGCGCCGTGGGCCTGCGCCCGGTCTCGACGGTGGACGAGGAGCCGGCCGCCGTGGCCCAGGGGTACGGACCGCAGGTCGGCTGGTCCGACCTGGCCGAGGCGTCGCTGGCGGTGCGGGCGGGCGCGCCCTGGTACGCCACCAACACCGACCGGACCCTGCCCAGCCCGCGTGGCCCGCTGCCGGGCAACGGCTCGCTCGTGGCGGTGCTGCGCACGGCGCTGGAGCGGGATCCCGACGTGGTGGTGGGCAAGCCGGAGCCGGCGCTGTTCGCCACGGCCGCCCGCCGGGCCGGCTCGGGGCGGACGCTGGTGGTCGGCGACCGGCTGGACACCGACATCGAGGGCGCTCGTCGGGCCGGGCTGGACAGCCTGCTGGTGCTCACCGGAGTCAGCGACGTGGCCGAGCTGCTGGCCGCGCCCGAGTCGCGCCGGCCCGCGTACGTCTCCTTCGACCTGGCGGGGCTCTTCGACCCGGCGGCCGTGGTGCGGGTGCCGGGCGTGGCGGACGCCGGTGGCTGGTCCGCGACGGCCGCGGACGGGGGGCTCACCCTCGACGGCGCGGGACGCCCGCTGGACGCGCTCGCGGCGCTCTGCGCGGCGGCCTGGTCGACGGCGGCCGGTCCGCGGGTGCGGCCGGCGTCCGCGGCGGCGGAGGAGGCCCTGGCCGCGTTCGGCCTGGGGGACTGACCGGCCCGGTCAGAGCAGCTTGCGCAGCTTCATCAGGTCGAACGGGTTCGCCTTGATCGACACCCGCCGGGCGCCCACGGCCTTCATGACGTCGAGCTGACCGTGCACCAGGGCGACCAGGTCGTCGCTGGTGGTGCTCAGCGCGATCTTCGCCTTCGGGTCGTCGCCGTCGGTGAGGTCGACGAGCCGGCCGCCCTCGATGCGCCCGTGGAAGGCGGTGTCCAGGTCGGTGACCCGGCAGGCGAGCGTGCGGTCCAGGTCGATCCGCCCCTGCACCTCGGCGTGCCGGTCCAGCCGGGCGGCCAGGTCGTGCAACGCCTGCCGGCACTCGTCCACGCTGGCCACATCGTCTCCTCACCACTCGCCACGCCGTTCCCGGCACCGTACCGCAATGGGGCGTGCGGGGCGCCCGGTAGCGTGACACCTGCACACCCCGCCCCGCGGAAGGACTCAGGCATGCAGGACGCGTGGCGCGCCTACCTCGAGCTGGCCATGGGCCTGACGGAGGCGCCACGGAAGAAGGCCCAGGACGCCGTCAAGCGTGTGGTCGGCCAGGGCGGCGCGACGGCCGCCCAGCTCCAGTCGCTCGCCGAGGAGCTGGTCTCCACCGGGACGGCGAACCGGGAGGCGCTGACCAAGCTGGTCCGCTTCGAGGTGGACCGCGCGTTGGGCGCGGTCGGGCTGGCCACTGCCGACGAGGTCGCCGAGCTGACCCGCCGGGTACACGACCTGGAGCGGCAGCTCCGCGAGGCCAGGACGAGCGGCGCGCCGGAGGCCGGGGCGAAGCCCACCGGCGCGTCCGAGAGCGACGCCCTGCGCGCGTCGGCCTCTCCGCCGCCGGCCGCCGAGACGGCGGGCGCCGGCGAGGTGGCGCCGTCCGGGGAGCCGACCGCCGAGCGGCCGGCCGAGGTCACGCCGGGTGCGAAGCGACCGGCCCCGACCGCGCCGGCACCCGCGCCGTCGACCCCGACCGCGCCGGCACCCGCGCCGTCGACCCCGGCCACGCCGGCTCCCGAGGCGCCCGTCTCGACGCCTCCCGTGCCCGCCAAGACGAAGGCGGTCGCGAAGAAGCCCGTGGCGAAGAAGGCCATCGCGAAGAAGCCCGCCGCCACGGTCGCCCGGACCCCGGCCGAGGAGTCGCCGGCCGCGCCGGCTCGGCGGGCGAAGAAGGCCGGCCGCAAGCCGACCGGCGGTGCCGAGTCGTGACCGCGCCGTTCCGTCCGGGCCCGCGCCCCGGGCCGCCGCCGGCCGGTCCCCGGCCCGGCCCGCCCCCGGGCGTACGGCCGGCGCCGGTCGAGGAGGTCGGCGAGGCGCGGCACCCGGCGGTGGACGCCGCCGTGCACGCCATGATCAACGCCGCGGCGCTCTCCCCGGCGGACCAGATCGCCCAGTACGAGGCGGCGTACGAGACGCTGCGCGAGACCCTCGCCAGCATCGACCAGGCCTGACCGAGAGGCGGAGAACCACCACCGATGGCACGTCGCACCCGGCTGGATGCCGAACTCGTCCGCCGCGGGCTGGCCCGCTCCCGTGAGCAGGCCGCCGCGCTGGTGGAGGCCGGTCGCGTCCAGCTGCGCGGGGTGCCGGCCCGCAAGGCCGCCGCGATGGTCGACCCCGCCGACCCGCTGCTGGTCACCGGCGAGGACCCGGCCGACGAGTACGTCTCCCGGGGCGGTCACAAGCTGGCCGGCGCGCTCGCCGCGTTCACCCCGGGTGGGCTGACCGTGGACGGCCGGCGCTGCCTGGACGCGGGCGCCTCCACCGGCGGCTTCACCGACGTGCTGCTGCGCGCCGGCGCCGCCGAGGTGGTGGCCGTCGACGTCGGCTACGGGCAGCTCGCGTGGCCGCTGCGGACCGACGAGCGGGTGCACGTCTTCGAGCGCACCAACGTGCGTACCCTCACGCCGGAGGCCGTCGGCGGCCCGGTCGACCTGACGGTGGCCGACCTGTCGTTCATCTCGCTGCGGCTGGTGCTGCCCGCGCTGGCCGGTTGCACGCGCCCCGACGGCGACCTGGCGCTGATGGTCAAGCCGCAGTTCGAGGTGGGGAAGGAGCGGGTCGGCGCGGGCGGGGTGGTCCGGGACCCGGAGTTGCGTGCCGAGGCCGTGCTCGACGTGGCCGCCGCGGCCGCGCAGCTCGGGCTGGGCCTGGCCGGCGTGGCCGCCAGCCCGCTGCCCGGGCCGAGCGGCAACGTCGAGTTCTTCGTATGGTTACGCCGGGACGCGCCCGCCGCGGACCCCGACCGGGTCCGCGCCGTGGTGGCCGCCGGCCCGCAGGGAGTTCCGGCCGCCGGGCCGGAGGCCACGACTGAGGAGGTGTCCGGGTGAGCCGGACCGCTCTGCTGGTGACGCACACGGGTCGTCGGCGCAGCACCGAGCACGCGCGCGCGGTGGCCGCCGACCTCATCGCCGCCGGCTTCGAGGTGCGGGTGGTCGCCGAGGAGGCCGACGACCTGGACCTGCCCGGCGTGGTGCCGGTGACCGGCCCGGAGGCCGCCGAGGGCGCGGAGATCGTCTTCGCGCTCGGCGGGGACGGCACGTTCCTGCGCGCCGCCGAGCTGGCCCGCCCGGCCAAGGCGCCCCTGCTCGGCATCAACCTCGGCAAGGTCGGCTTCCTGGCCGAGGCGGAGATCGACGACCTGGACCGCGCGGTGCGCGACGTGGTCGGGCGCAACTACACCGTGGACGAACGGCTCACCCTCGACGTCACCGCCGAGTTCGAGGGCGGCCCGACCATCGAGTCGTGGGCCCTCAACGAGATCAGCGTGGAGAAGGGCGAGCGGGCCCAGATGCTGGAGCTGCTCGTCGACGTGGACGGCCGACCGCTGTCCCGCTACGGCTGCGACGGCGTGGTCTGCGCGACCCCCACCGGCTCCACGGCGTACGCGTTCTCCGGCGGCGGTCCGGTGGTCTGGCCCGAGGTGGAGGCGTTGCTGCTGGTGCCGATCAGCGCGCACGCGCTGTTCAGCCGCCCCCTCGTCACCGCGCCGACGTCCACCTTCGCGATCACCGTGGACCCGTTCACCACCCTCGCGGTGCTCTGCTGCGACGGCCGGCGGGTCTACGACCTGCCCCCGGGCGCCCGGGTCACCGTGCGCCGGGGCGCGCTGCCGGTCCGCATCGTCCGGCTCCGGGCGCGGCCGTTCACCGACCGGCTGGTGGCCAAGTTCGACCTTCCCGTGCAGGGCTGGCGCGGCAGCCGGCGCTGACCGGCGACTCAGCGAAGACCGCGTCGCGCCGGTTCGGCGTACCCGGCCGCGGCCCCGGGCGGGTTACGGTAGGAGCCTCCCCCGACGACCGCACGCCGCGCCGGGTTCCGGCGCACCGCGCCGGCACCCGGGCCGGGGCGGACGCTTCCGCCCCCGCGGCGGCGCCCGTCGGGGCCGGTGACGCCGTCGCACGGGACGGCGATCGGGGCGTCCGGGCTGCGTCGAGGTGGAGTCCGGGCGGGGCGGCGAGGCCGTGTCCGCCCGGACCGCGCGGTCCGACGGTCGTGGCCCTGGCCAGGGGGTGGTCGGGTCCACGACGGTCGGGGTGCCGGAGGAGTCGCGGCCGGCCGCGGCGGGCGGACGGCGAGCCGCGCCCGGCCGGGTTTCGACCCCGGTCGGGTCGGCCGGATCGGCGAGCCGCCGTCGGAGGAAACGGCGGCTCACGAACCGGGTGGCGACGCACTCGTTCCGGCACCCCGGCCATCGCCGCTGCCGCGATCCCGCCGCCGCGGGCAGCGGCGTGGTGACCATCCGCCCGCCTCGTCGCGGCAACCTCGTGTCCACCTGGCGACATGTCGCCGGTGCGGCGCGGCGTACCTAGTGACCGACAGATGATCTCCGTCGCAGACTCCGGTGGGCCGGCCTCAATCCCCCCCGAGGCCGGCCCCCGAGCAGAGGAGCGCATCGCATGCACCGGTCCCCACGCTGGCTCGCCGCCGGCGCGGTCGGGGCGCTGGTGGTCGGACTCGCCGCACCGGCGTCCGCCGACCCGGCCGCACGGCCCACCGGCCCGAGCCCGGCCACGCCCGCCCCGGGCGCCGCACCCGCCCGCATCACCCTGATCACCGGCGACCAGGTCGAACTCGTCCGGGCCGCGCCCGGCCGGGTCGCCGCCACGGTCCACCCCGGACCCGGCCGGGACCGGGTCACCTTCCAGACCGTGCAGGTCGACGGCGGGCTGCGCGTGCTGCCCAGCGACGTCGTCCCGTACCTCTCCGCCGGGGTGCTCGACCCGGACCTGTTCGACGTGGAGGAGCTGGCCGCCGAGGGCTACGGCGACGCCGCCCAGGGCGCGCTGCCGCTGATCGTCCGCTACCAGCAGCCGGCTGCCGGCCGCGTTCGGGCGCTGGCCGGCGCCACCGCGACGCGTGCGCTGCCGAGCATCAACGGCGCCGCGCTGCGGGTCGACAAGGCCGACCTCGATGGGCTGTGGACGACATTGGGCGGCACGCCGGCGGCCCGGAGCGGTAGCGCCGCGCCCCGCCTCGGTGGTGGCATCGCCCGGATCTGGCTCGACGGGCGGGTGCACCCGGCGCTCGAGCACAGCGTGCCGCAGATCGGCGCCCCGGCCGCGTGGGCGGCTGGCCGGGACGGCACCGGCGTCCGGGTGGCGGTGCTCGACACCGGCGTCGACGCCACCCACCCCGACCTGGCCGGTCGGATCGTCGAGGCGCAGGACTTCACGGGCAGCGGCAGCGCCCGCGACGGGCACGGCCACGGCACCCACGTGGCCTCCACCATCGCCGGCAGCGGCGCGGCCTCCGACGGGCTGCGCAAGGGCGTCGCGCCCGGCGCGCGGCTCCTGATCGGCAAGGTGCTCGACGACGGCGGCAGCGGCTACGACTCGGGGATCATCGCGGGCATGGAGTGGGCCGCCCACTCCGGCGCGAAGGTGATCAGCATGAGCCTCGGCGGCCCGGCCACCGACGGCACGGACCCGATGAGCCAGGCGGTCAACGACCTCACCGCCGAGACCGGCACGCTCTTCGTGATCGCCGCCGGCAACGAGGGAGCGGCGGGCACCGTCGGGTCGCCCGGCGCGGCCGCGGCCGCGCTCACCGTCGGCGCGGTGGACCGTGACGACAACCTGGCCGACTTCTCCAGCCGTGGCCCGCGGGTGGGCGACAACGGCCTCAAGCCGGAGATCACCGCGCCGGGTGTCGGCATCGTCGCCGCCCGCGCCTCCGGCACCACCATGGGTACGCCGGTAGACGAGGCGTACACCCGGGCGTCCGGGACGTCGATGGCGACCCCGCACGTGGCCGGCGCGGCCGCGATCCTCGCCCAGGAACACCCGGACTGGACCGCCGGGAAGCTCAAGGACGCGCTGGTCAGCACCACGAAGCCGAACCCCGCGTTGACCGTCTACGAGCAGGGCGGCGGCCGGGTCGACGTGGCCCGCGCGCTGAGCCAGCGGGTGTACGGCTCGGCCACCGCCGACTTCGGCCGAGTGAACACCGGCGGCGCGGCGGCGGAGCGGACCGTGACGTACTCCAACGGCACAGCGGCCCCGCAGACCCTGCGGCTGGCCCTGGAGCTGCGCAACCTGGACAGCGGCGCCGCCGAGCCGGACGGGATCTCGCTCGACGGCACGGAGGTGACCGTCCCGGCCGGCGGCAGCGTGAACGTCCCGCTGCACGCCGACCCGGCGAAGCTGGACCGGGGAGTGCACAGCGGGTGGCTGGTGGCCACCGGCGCGGACGGTGTCGCGGTACGCACGGCCGTCGGGCTCACCCTCAGCGGCCCGATCCACACCGTCACCCTGCGCGCCCTGGACATGGCCGGGCAGCCCGGCCTCTCGCCGGTGGTCACCCTCTTCGGTGAGCACTCCGACTCGGACCAGCTGCTCTGGCTTCCCCCCACGGGGTGGCAGGTGCAGGTCGAGGAGGGTCCGTACCTGCTGGAGGGCCTGATCGAGCACGGCGCCCCGCTGGACGAGCAGATCACCCTGGTCACCGACCCCGAGCTCATGGTCGACCGGGACCTGACGGTGGTCCTCGACCCGCGCAAGGGCACGCCGGTGCGGATCGAGACGCCGAAGCCGACCGAGCAGCGGGCGGCGATCAGCTTCTACGAGCACCGGATCTTCGGCAACGGCCGGCAGGTCGACCACGGCGTCATGAACTTCAGCACGACCCAGCAGGTCAACGTCACCCCGACGCGGCCGGTGAGCCGGGGCGAGTTCGAGTTCGCCTCCCGCTGGCAGCTGGTGGCGCCCATGGTGGACGCCAAGGTCGGTAAGGTCGCCGGTCCGTTGGACATCAACCTGCTGAGCCAGTCGCCGGCTCCGGCGGGCCGGCGGAAGCTCCGGCTGGTCTGGGCGGGCGACGGCACCGCCGGTGAGCTGGCCCGGGCCGGGGCCCGAGGCGCGGCCGCGCTGGTGGCCGGCAGCTACGACCGCGCCGAGGAGGACCAGATCGCCGACGCCACGGCGGCCGGCGCCGCCATGGTGCTCATCGTCCGCCCGGCGGACCGGAGCGCGTGGACGGTCTGGCGCCCGGACGGGGATCGGTTGCCGATCCCGTCGCTGGTGGTCGCGAACGACGACGGACAGCGGATGATCGCGGCGGCGAAGAGCGGCCGCGCGACCCTCGACGTGACGCTGACCGTGGACAGCCCCTACCTGTACGACGTGTGGCAGGTGTCGAAGGGGCGGGTCCCGGAGCGGATCGTGCACCGGGTGACGGCGAACAACACCGCCGAGGTGACCGCCCGCTACGCCGACACCGGCGGGTCCGACTGGGCCACCGAGCAGCGGTTCGGCTGGCGCCCCTGGCAGGAGTACTCCTGGAACGACGACCAGCGGATGGTGCATACCGGCACCAGCCGGCAGGAGTTCGTCAGCGCCGGGGACTCCTGGTGGCAGCAGCGGGTGCTGCACCAGCTCACCTGGTCCTGGGGGACGCTGCTCGGCGGGCTCGCCGGGCAGCCCCGACGCTACGCCGCCGACGACCGGGTCACCGAGACCTGGCACGCCCCGGTGGTCCGGCCGGCCGTGCCGGCGACCGGCGGAGCGCCGGTGCCCACGCGCACCGGTGACGTCCTGGACCTGCGGGTGGCCGAGTTCGTCGACGCGGACGGCCACTACAGCCCGGCCGGGTACGGCGAGGAGCAGGACACCGTCGAACGCCGGCTGAGCCGGGACGGCCAGCAGATCGCCGACCTCTCCGGCGGCTGGGCGCCCGTGCCCACCACCCCGGGCGCCGCCCGCTACCGGCTGGACGTCACCACCGGGCGGTCCTCGGCGGAGTGGCGGTGGGCCACGCGGACCGAGACGGCCTGGGAGTTCACCTCGGCCCGCCCGGCCGGGGACGCCGCCCGGCCGCTGCCGCTGCTCCAGGTCGACTACCGGGTGCCGGCCGACCTGCGCGGCGAGGTGGCCGGCCGGCCGCACCGGCTGGAGCTGACGCTGCGCCAGCCGGCGGGGCTGCCGGCGCCGACGGGCGGCCAGGTCCGGGTCGACGTGTCGTTCGACGGCGGGCGGAGCTGGCGGGCGGTGCCGGTGCACGGCTCGGGCACCCGGTTCACCGCCGCGGTGCCGGCCGGGCACGGCACGGTGTCGCTGCGCACCCGCGCCCGGGACCGCGCCGGGAACACCGTCGACCAGACCGTACTGGACGCGTACGGGCTGCGCTGAGCGGGGCGGGCGGGGCGGCCCGGTGCCGCCCCGCCCGGCTCAGATCCAGCCCCGCCGGGCGGCCGGGTCAGATCCAGCCCCGCCCGGCGGCCTGCTCAGATCCAGCCCCGGCGGGCGACCTGGAAGGCCCGCCCCGGCCGGGTGTCCACGCCGGCGAGCGCCATGAGGTCGGCGAGCCGGCGCTGCACCGTACGGCGGCTCACACCGAGCTGCGAGGCGATCGACTTGTCCGGCACACCGGCCACGAACAGTGACAGCAGCCGCGCCTCGTCGGGGTCCGGCCGGTGGCCGTCGCCGTCGGGGGCGACCGGTGGGGCGGCCGGGCCCAGCGGCGTCGCCATCAGCCAGTGGCTCTCGAACAGGGCGAGCAGCGCGTCCAGCAGTTGGCTGCGGCCGATCACGGCGGCGGTCGGTTCGCCACTGCCCCGCTCGGGCACCAGCGGGCAGACCGCCGTCCGGCCGTCCACGATGGCCAGCCGGACCGGCAGCCGGTCGAGGACGCGGGCCTGCTCACCGGCGCGTACGCCCTGCTCGACGTCTCCGAGGGCGTCCGGTTCGAGGAGCATCCCGCGTTCGTAGATGGCCCGGTAGCGCACCCCGCGGGCCAGCGCGTCGAACTCCTCGACGTTCTCCTGGCCCGGCATGGCCAGCGGGTTCGCCCGGCAGAACCAGAGCACCTCGGACCGGGCACCGTTCTGCAGGTCGCGCAGGCGTTCGCGCAGCGCCCGGGCGCCGGTGACCACCTCGACCAGGTGCCCGGCGTCGTGCCGGCGCATCCCGGCCCGGTACTCCTCGGTGAGCTGGGTGACCGCCGCGCGGGCCGACTCGAGGGCCTCCTGGCGGCGCAGCAGCGCCTCGCCGAGCGGAACGTCGGGTGCCAGCGGCCGCAGCGGCGCGTCGGGCTCCGGCCCGGCCGGCAGCACCAGTCCCTTGCCGCGCAGGGCTTCGAGCTGGGCCAGGATGTCCGTGCTCGGGAGGCCGAGCCGCTCGGCCAGCTCGCCGACCCGCGCGGTCGTGAGCTGCACGAGGCAGCGGTAGAGCCGCTCCTCGTCCGGGGTCAGGCCGATCACGTCCAGCACGGGGCAGAACTGTACGACCCCGTCACCGGCACCGCGCCGGCTGGTCAAGTGTCGGAGGACGCGTCTACTGTCGGGTGCTGTGCTGGAAGAGCTGCGCATCACCGGACTGGGCGTCATCGAGGACACCACGCTGCCGCTGACCGGCGGAATGAACGTCATCACCGGCGAGACCGGTGCGGGCAAGACCATGGTGGTGACCGGCCTCGGCCTGCTCTTCGGCGGCCGGGCCGACGCCGGCCGGGTCCGGGCCCAACCGGGCCGCGCCGTGGTGGAGGGCCGGCTGCGCCTGGACGGCCGGGTGGCCGGGACGGTGCACGCCCGGATCACCGACGGGGGCGGCGAACCCGACGAGGACGGCTCGCTGCTGCTGAGCCGCACGGTCACCGTCGAGGGCCGGTCGCGCGCGCACCTGGGCGGCCGCGGCATGCCGGTGTCGATGCTGGGCGAGGTCGGCGAGCAGGTGGTGGCCGTGCACGGCCAGTCCGATCAGCTGCGCCTGCTGCGCCCGGCCGAGCAGCGGGCCGCGCTCGACCGGTTCGCCGGCCCGGAGCACGAGAAGCTGCTCGACGCGCTGCGCGAGGCGCACACCCGGTGGCGGGCGGTGGTCGACGACCTGGCCGACCGGCGGCGCAACGCGCGCGAGCGCAACCAGGAGGCCGACCTGCTCCGGCTCGGCCTCGACGAGATCACCCGGGTCGACCCGCAGCCGGGCGAGGACGACGAGCTGAAGGCGGAGGCGCAGCGCCTGGAGCACGCCGAGGGGCTGCGCACCGCGGCCCAGGTGGCCCAGCAGTGCGTGGCCGGCGGCGTCGAGGCGGCCGACGACACCCCCGACGCGACCGCGCTGCTCGGCACCGCCCGGCGCACCCTGGAGGCGCAGGCCGGCACCGACCCCGCCCTGGGCGAGCTGGCCGCCCGGCTGGAGGAGGCGGCCACCCTGGTCACCGACGTCTCCGCCGAACTGTCCACCTACCTGGCCGCGCTCGACGCCGACCCGGCCCGCCTGCAGACCGTCTACGAACGCCGGGCGGCGCTGCGCGGCCTCACCCGGAAGTACGCGGACGACGTCGACGGCGTGATCGCCTGGGCCGAGCGGGCCCGCACCCGGCTGTCCGACCTGGACACCTCCGACGATCTGCTGGACGAGCTGGACCGGGAGGCCGCCCGGCTGGCCGGTGAGGTGGCCGACCTGGCCGGGCGGGTCTCCACCTCCCGGCAGGAGGCCGCGGTCCGCTTCGCCGAGCAGGTCACCGTCGAGCTGGCCGGGCTGGCCATGCCGCACGCCCGCATCGAGGTGGCCGTGCTGCCCCGGCCGGCCGGGCGAGCCGAGCCGAGCCTGCCGGTCAACGGGGTCGAGGCCGGCGTCGGGCCGGACGGCGCCGACGAGGTGGAGCTGCGGCTGCTGGCCCACCCGGGCGCGCCGGCGCTGCCGTTGCAGCGGGGCGCCTCCGGTGGCGAACTGTCCCGGGTGATGCTCGCCATCGAGGTGGTCTTCGCCGGCTCGGGCGGCCCGCCCACGCTGGTCTTCGACGAGGTCGACGCCGGTGTCGGCGGGCAGGCCGCGGTGGAGATCGGCCGCCGGCTGGCCCGGCTGGCCCGCAGCCACCAGGTGCTCGTGGTCACCCACCTGCCGCAGGTCGCGGCGTTCGCCGACCGGCACCTGGTGGTGGCGAAGGACACCGGGGGAGCGGTCACCACCAGCGGCGTCCGGGTGGTGGAGGACACTGAGCGCGCCCGCGAGCTGGCGCGGATGCTCGCCGGTTTGCCCGACTCGGATCTGGGTATCGCGCATGCGGAGGAGCTCCTGGCCGTGGCGGCCAAGGAAAGGCGCCCGTGATCCCGAGATTGTGAGCGCAAGCACACCGGCGTGCGCTCCGGTGTGCTTCCCTGGGTAGGCGGCCCTGCTCAGGCATGTCGCGACAGCAAAACCTGCCTCACATGCCAGGATGGTCACGATGCGTCTACCCACGTTGCGCCGGACCCGGAACGCGGAACCGGGCTCAGTCCTCGGTACCGCGCGCCTCGACCGCCGGACGAAACGGCTGGTCGGCCGGCTCCGCCCGGGCGACATCGCGGTCATCGACCACGTCGACCTGGACCGGGTGGCGGCCGACTCGCTGGTGGCCGTCGGTGTCGCCGCCGTGCTCAACGCCAAGCCGTCGGTGTCCGGGCGCTACCCGAACCTCGGCCCCGAGGTGCTGATCTCGGCCGGCATCCCGCTCCTGGACGACCTCGGTGAGAGCGTCTTCGAGCAGATCCGCGAGGGCGACGTGGTGCGCATCGAGGGCAACACGGTCTTCGTCGGCGAGGAGCCGGTCGCGCACGGCGCCCTGCAGGACGCCGAGACGGTCGCCAAGTCGATGGCCGACGCCCGCGAGGGGCTGTCGGTGCAGTTGGAGGCGTTCGCCGCCAACACCATGGACTACCTCAAGCAGGAGCGCGACCTGCTGCTCGACGGCGTCGGCGTGCCGGAGATCCAGACCCAGGTCCAGGGCCGGCACTGCCTCATCGTGGTGCGCGGCTACGACTACAAGGCCGACCTGGACGTGCTGCGCCCGTACATCCGGGAGTTCAAGCCGGTGCTGATCGGCGTGGACGGCGGCGCCGACGCGCTGGTCGAGGCGGGCTACACCCCGGACATGATCATCGGTGACATGGACTCGGTCACCGACGACGTGCTGCGGTGCGGCGCCGAGGTGATCGTGCACGCCTACCCGGACGGCCGGGCGCCGGGCCTGGCCCGGGTCGAGGGCCTCGGTGTGCCGGCGATCACCTTCCCGGCCGCGGCCACCAGCGAGGACCTGGCCATGCTGCTGGCCGACGAGAAGGGCGCGTCGCTGCTGGTGGCCGTCGGCACCCACGCCACCCTGGTGGAGTTCCTCGACAAGGGCCGGGGCGGCATGGCCTCGACCTTCCTGACCCGTCTGAAGGTGGGCGGCAAGCTGGTCGACGCCAAGGGCGTCAGCCGGCTCTACCGGCAGAGCATCTCCGGTTCCTCACTGCTGCTGCTCATCCTCTCGGCGGTGGCTGCGATGGCCTCCGCGGTGGCGGTCTCCACAGTCGGGAAGGCGTATTTGGGTGTGGTGTCGGAGTGGTGGGACAATTTCGTGTTCCAGCTCGGCCAGATCTTCTAGCTTCCCGACGATCAAGAGGCTGCAAGCGTGATCAATTTCCGCTACCACGTGGTGTCCCTGACCGCGGTCTTCCTGGCGCTGGCCATCGGCCTGGTGGTCGGCACGGCCGCTTTGAACGGTCCGGTGGCCGACTCGCTCAAGGAGCGGGTCAACGGGCTCAGCAAGGACAACTCGCTGATGCGCCAGTCGGTCAACAGCCTCCAGAAGGAACTGGACATGGAGGAGGACTTCGCCGCCGAGATGGCGCAGGTCATCCTCCCCGGCAAGTTGAACGGCCGGCGGGTGCTGGTGCTCAGCCTGCCCAGCGGCCGGGACCACACCGAGGGCGTGGTGAAGATGCTCCAGCTCGCCGGGGCCAACGTCACCGCCCGCATCGACGTCCAGGACAAGTTCATCAACCCGGACAGCAACAACAACCTGCTGGAGCTGGCCGTCACGGCGGCCCGCCCGAACAGCGTGCCCACCTCCGGCCTGCCGGGCAACGGGCACGGCGTGGAGACCTCCAGCGCGCTGCTCGCCAGCGTCCTGCTGGACCGCCCGCAGGGCAGCCCGGCGGTCACCGACGCGGACCGGCGGGCGGTGGTGCAGCAGTACACCAACTCCGGTTACCTCACCCCGCAGGACCGGATCGGCGGCACCGCCGAGGCGGTCGTGCTGGTGAGCGGCCAGCCCTACGTCGACAAGTACTCGGCGGAGAAGGACGAGTCGGTGGTGAAGATCGCCGAGCAGTTCGACCGGACCGGCGCGATCGTGGTCGGGGGCATGGGCTCGGCGGGCGGGAACGTGGTCTCCGTGGTCCGGGGCGACCCGGTGCTGTCCCAGACCATCTCGACGGTCGACAACGCCAACACCGTGCAGGGGCAGCTGGTGACCAGCCTCGCCCTGGTGCAGCAGCTGACCGAGAAGAAGGCCGGCCAGTACGGCGTCGGCGACAACGCGGCCGCGCTGCTGCCTAGACTGCCCCAGTGACCGGTCCGTGCCGCGTCGCGCTGAACATCCGGATCGGAGGGGTCGCGTGAGAGTGGGTCGGCTGCTGGCCGTCGGCGCCGGGGCGCTGGCCGCCCGCTACGTGCTGCGGGAGGTGTGCACCTCGCCGGGTGCGCCGGCGCTGGAACGCACGAACTTCCGGGGCCGCACGGTCACCCTGGCCGCCGGCCCCGCCCTCGCGGTCGGCGCGGCCACCGCGGGCGCGCTCGGTGCCGGCAGCGCTCCGGCGGGTGCGGCCGCCCTGCTCGCCGGGGTGGGCGCGGGCTCCGTCGGGCTCTACGACGACGTCGTGGGCGCGCGCCCCGACCAGAAGGCCGCCAAGGGCTTCGCGGGGCACCTGGCCGCGCTGCGCGAGGGACGGGTCACCGCCGGGCTGGTCAAGATCGCCGGCGTGGGCGCGGCCGGGCTCGGCGCGGCGGTGCTGCTCGCCGCCGACCCGCGGGTCGCCGGGCACCCCCGCCGGCAGGCGGCCGGCGGCCTCCGCCGCGGGCTCGACGTGCTGCTCGGCGCCGGCGTGGTGGCCGGCACCGCCAACCTGGTCAACCTGCTCGACCTGCGCCCCGGCCGGGCGCTCAAGGCCGGCATGCTGCTCGGCGCGCCCCTCGCGGGCGGCCCGTTCGGGGGCATCGCGACGGGCGCGGTCGGTGCGGCCGCCGCGCTGGTCCGGGAGGACCTCGACGAGCGGGTCATGCTCGGCGACAGCGGCGCCAACGCGCTCGGCGCGGTGCTCGGGGTGAGCCTGGCGGCGCGGACCGGGCCACTGGGCCGGGCCGGCGTGCTGGCCGTCCTCGCCGCTCTCACCGCCGCCAGCGAGAAGGTGAGCTTCACCCAGGTGATCCAGCGGACCCCGGGGCTGCGGCACCTCGACGAGCTGGGCCGGCTCGCCGACTGACGTGACGAAACCGGCACCCCTCGCCGCCGCCGGCCGCGTGGCCGGAGCGGCCGCCCTCATCGCCGTCCTCACCGTGGTCAGCCGGCTGGCGGGCTTCGGCCGCACCGCCGTCTTCACGTGGACGCTCGCCCCCACCGACCTCGGTGGCGCCTACCTGGTGGCGAACTACGTCCCGAACTTCATCTTCGAGATCGTCGCCGGCGGGGCGCTGGCCAGCCTGGTCGTACCGCTGCTGGCCGGCGCGGTCGACGCGGGGGACCGGCGGGCGGTCGCGGCCACCACCGGCGCCCTGCTCACCTGGACGCTCAGCCTGCTGGTGCCGCTCGCGGTGCTGGTGGCGCTGCTCGCCGACCCGCTGCTGGGGCTGCTCGGCCACGGCCTGGACGGCGCCCAGCAGGAGGTCGGGGCGCGGATGCTGCGGGTCTTCGCCCCCCAGTTGCCGCTCTACGGCGTCGGCATCGTGCTCACCGGCGTGCTCCAGGCGCACCGCCGGTTCGCCTGGCCGGTGATCGCCCCGCTGCTGTCCAGCGTGACCGTCATCGTGGTCTACCTCGGCTTCACCGCCGCGGAGGGACGCCTGGCCGGGGTCGGCGAGGTCGGCGCCGGCGGTGAGCTGCTGCTCTCCGGCGGCACCACGCTCGGCGTGGTGGTGCTCTCGCTGTCCCTGCTGGTCCCGCTGCGCCGGCTCGGGCTGCGGCCGCGGCCCGGCTTCCGGTTCCCCGCCGACGCCCGGGCCCGGGTCGGTCGGCTGGCCGTCGCCGGGGTGGTCACCGTCGCGGCCCAGCAGATCGCGCTGGTCGTCGCGCTCAACCAGGTCACCTACGGCCGGACCGCCGACGTCGGCGTCTACAACCTCGCCCAGACGATCTACTTCCTGCCGTGGGCGGTGCTGGCCGTCCCGCTGGCGGTGGCCGCGTACCCGACGCTGGTGGCGGCCCGGGCGGCCGGCGACGAGCGCGCCTACCGGGACACCCTCGCCCCGGCGGTCCGCGGGGTGATGCTGTTCAGCCTGCTCGGGGCCGCCGCGCTCGTCGGCACGGCGATCCCGGTCGGGCACTTCTTCTTCGACCCCGCCGACGCCGCCACGGCCGCGGCGGGCATCGCCGGCTTCGCCCCCGGCCTCCTCGGCTACGGCCTGTTCGCGGTGCTCACCCGGGCCCTCTACGCGCGAGGGGAGACCCGGTCGGCCACGGTGGCCACCGCGCTCGGCTGGCTCAGCGTGCCCGCGCTCGCCGTGCTGCTCGGGCACCTGCTGCCCCTCGCCGACCGGGTGCTCGCCGTGACCCTGGCCACCTCCGCCGGCATGCTGCTCCTCGGCGGACTGCTCATCGCCGCCGTGGTCCGCACCGCCGGCCGGTCCGCCCTGGCCGGCGTCGGGCGCGCCGGGGCCGCCGGCCTGCTGGCCGCCGCGGTCGCGGGCCTCGGTGGGGCGGCCACCGCCCGGGGACTCGCCGGGCTCGCCGGCGGGACCCCGACGACAGGGGAGGCCCTGGTTCAGGGCATGCTGTCCGGGGTCGTGGTCGGCGCCCTGTTCCTCACCGTCGCCTGGCTGACCGACGAACGGGATGTCCGGCCGCTGCTCGCCGGCGTGGCCCGCCGGCTGCGGCGGCGACGGCCACCGGGCGGGTCCGGCGACACGCCGAGGGAGCAGCGCCCCACCGGACGGGCGGACGGGAAGGAGAGCATGTCCTCATGACGGACGCCTCGTCCGCGCCGCGGTGGCCCGGCTCGGTGGCACTGGTGCTGGCCTCCAGCACCGGTGGCGTCGGGCAGCACGTCCGATCGATCGCCCGGGGCCTGACCGAGGCCGGCGCGTCCGTGCTGGTCTGCGGTCCGGCGGCCACCCAGGACCAGTTCGACTTCACCGGGGTGGGCGCCCGCTTCACGCCGGTGGAGATCCCGGCCAGCCCCACCCCGGCCGACGCGCGGGCCGTCGCGGCGCTGCGCCGGGCCCTCGCCGACCCGCCGGTCGACGTGGTGCACGCCCACGGGCTGCGCGCCGGCCTCGTGGCCGTGCTGGCCCGGCCGCCCGCCCCGCTCCTGGTCACCTGGCACAACGCCGTGCTCGCCGGCGGGCTGCGCGGCACCCTGTCCCGGCTCGCCGAGCGGATCGTCGCCCGCAACGTCCGGGTCGCCCTGGGCGCCTCCGCCGACCTCGTCGAACGGGCCGCCGCGCTCGGCGCCGCCGACGCCCGCCTCGCCCCGGTCGCCGCGCCGGCGCTGCCCGCGCCGTCCCGCCGCCGGGCAGCCGTCCGCGCCGAGTTCGGGGTCGCCGCCGACCGGCCGCTGATCGTCTCGGTGGGCCGGCTGCACCCGCAGAAGCGGTACGACATCCTGGTCGACGCGGCCGCCCGGTGGCGTACCCGGCAACCGGCGCCGCTCGTGGTGATCGCCGGCAGCGGGCCCGCGTACCTCCCGCTCGCCGCGCGGATCTCGGCCGCCCGGGCGCCGGTGACCCTGCTCGGGCACCGCACCGACGTGGCCGACCTGCTCGGCGCCGCCGACCTCGCCGTGGTGACCAGCGACTGGGAGGCCCGCCAGCTGTTCGCCCAGGAGGCGCTGGGTGCCGGCGTACCGCTGGTGGCGACCGCCGTCGGCGGCCTGCCGGAGCTGGTCGGCGACGCCGCGGTGCTGGTGCCGGCCGGCGACGTGGACGCCGTCGACGCGGCGGTGCGCGACCTGCTCGACGACGAGGCCCGCCGGGCCGACCTGGCCCGCCGGGGCGCCGCCCGGGCCGCGACCTGGCCGACCGAGGCGGACACCACGGGCGCCCTCGCCGACCTGTACGCCGAACTGACGCCCGAGCACTCGACAGGGACCCGGTGATGCTGCGCAGACTGACCCCGGTGCTGCTGACCCTGGTCGTGGTGGCACTCGGCATCACCGCGCTGGCCGCCCGCCCCGACGACGGCGCGCCGGAGCGCAGCGCCGACTTCGTGGTGCTGGCCGGAGCGGCCGGCCTGCGCTGGGATGACGTCGACCCGCAGACCACCCCCACCCTGTGGCGGATGGCCGAGCAGGGCTCGATCGGCTCCCTCTCCGTCCGCTCCGCGCACCGGCCCACCTGCCCGGTCGACGGCTGGCTGACCCTGGGCGCCGGCAACTTCGCCGCCTGGAAGGGCAGCCGGCCCGGCGGGGGCTGCCCGGCCACCGGGGTGACCGTCGAGCAGCCCGACGGGATCGGCGCGAACCTGCCCGACCAGGAGAGCGTGGTCGCCTACAACCAGGACCGGCTCTCCTGGGGGACCACCCCGGGCGCGCTGTCCGAATCGGTGCGCTGCTCGGTGGCGGTCGGTCCGGGCGCCGCGGTGGCCGCCGCGCGCCCCTTCGGCCGGGTCGACCGGTACGCCCCGGTGCTCCCCGCCGACCCGGCGAAGCTGCTCGGCTCCTGTGTGCTGAGCATCGTCGACCTCGGCACCATCGACGGCGAGGACCCGACCAGCCGGGCCGCCCAGGCCCGCCAGGTGGACGCCCAGCTCGCCCGGGTGCTGGCCGCCCGGCCGCCCCGCTCGCTGGTCCTGGTGGCCGGCGTCTCGGACACCGACACCCCGTCCCGGCTGCACGTCGCGGTGGCCGACGGTCCGGGCTGGGGCCGGGGCTGGCTGACCTCGCCGAGCACCGCCCGCGAGGGTTACCTGCAACTGGTCGACCTGGCCCCCACGGCGCTGGCCGCCCTGGGCCGCCCGATGCCCGAGCGGCTCTTCCTCGGCCGCCCGGCCGCCTCCACCGGCGACCGCCCCGACGACCTGCGCGCCGCGATCGACGCGCCGGCCGACGCGGACCGCGAGGCCGCCGCCCAGCGCCGGGTCGCCGGCTGGTTCTTCACCCTGCTCGCCGCCGCCCAGGTGGCCCTCGCCGTGGCGGTGCTGCCGCTGCTGCGCCGGGCCCGCCGGCACGCCGGCCCGCACGGGCCCGCGCCGGTGTCCCGGCGGGTGGTGGCGGCGGTGGAACTGCTGCTGATCGCCGCCGCGCTCGCCGTGCCGGCCGCCCTGCTCGCCGACGCGGTGCCCTGGTGGCGCGGGTCGCACGCCGGCTGGTGGTTCGCCTCCGTCACCGCCCTGCTGACCGTCGGCGGCACCGCCGCGGTCCGGTTCACCCCCGGCCACGAGCGCACCCTCGGTCCGCTCGGCGCGGTGGCGGCCCTGGCCACCCTGGTGGTCGGGGTGGACGTGCTCACCGGCTCCCGCCTGCAGCTCAACGGCGTGATCGGCTACTCGGCCCTGGAGGGCGGCCGGTACGCCGGCCTGGGCACCGTGGGGCTGGGCGTGTTCATCGCCGGCTCGCTGCTCTGCGGCGGCTGGCTGGCCCAGCGGGTCCGCCGGGCCTGGCGGCCGATGGTGATGGTCGCGGTGGGCGGGGCGGCCGTCGTCGTCGTGGGCAGCCCCTACCTGGGTGCCGACTCGATCGGCGCGATCGCGCTCACCGCCGGGGTGAGCGTGGCCGCCGCCATCTGCACCGGCGGCTGGCTGACCGTGAGCCGGCTGGCCTGGGCCACCATGGCCGGGCTGGCGGTCACCATCGGCTTCGCCGTGGTCGACGTGGGCCGGCCGGAGGCGGAGCGGGGGAGCCTCGGGCGGTTCCTCGCCGCGCTCGGCGACGGCACCGGCGGGCTGACCGTGCACCGGTCCAGCACCGCCAACTTCCAGACCCTGGTGAACAGCCCGCTCACCGTCCTGGCCCTGGCCG
>NZ_JBEXGL010000043.1:0-19489 GCF_040607315.1 Micromonospora sp. NPDC005305
TCGGAGCCGTCGCCGACCACCACGCCCTGCACGATCCGCCCCTCGACCATCGAGGTGCCCAGCGTGCCGGCGTTGAAGTTGACGAAGCCCTCCTGTCCACCGGCGGCCAGCCGGCGGTTGTCGGCGGTGCTGGTCGCCGTGACCCGGGTCCCCACCTGCGACCAGTTGGCGCTCCAGCCGCTGCTCACCTGCTGCCAGGCGGTGGGCCAGGTCCAGGTGAGCGTCCAGCCGTCGATCGCGCTCGGGCCGGTGTTCACGATGTCGACGGTCGCCACGTAACCGTTGCCCCAGTCGGTGTCCGGGTGGAAACGCACGGCGCAGGTGCTGGCGGTTGGACTGCCGGTGACGAAGGTGAGCGGCGGGGAGGACCAGGAGACCCGGCCCGCGGTGTCCCGGGCGAGCACGTTGACCGTGTACCGCGTGCCGGGTTCGAGGTTGCCGACCGTGAGCGACGTGCGGCTCGTCTCGCCGAGCTGCTCGCTGACCGCCCCGTGTTGCCGGTACACCTCGTACTTGGCGATCGGGGCGCCGCCGGGCGCGGCCGGCGGCCAGGAGATCGTCGCCGTCCGGTCGGTGACCGCGCCCGCGGTGGGCCGGCCCGGCGCGGCGGGCCGGCCGGCGACCACACCGGCGGGGCGCAGCACGAGCGTGGTCAGCGAGTACGGCGGCAGGGTCCGGCTGGTCGCGTCGCCGGAGCGGCCGGTGGCCACTCCGCCCGCGCCGTTGGTCAGGGTGTGCACGGTCGGCGCCTCGTCCGCCGGGGTGAAGCCGGCGTAGTCGAGGGCCACCGGGTACGCGGTGTCCGGGTCCTTGTTCAGCAGCAGGACCGCCAGGCTGCCGTCGGGCCGGCGGGCCGCGTGCGCGGTGACCAGCGGCTGGTCGGTGCCGGCGCGGACGAACTGGTCGCCCGCCCGGGCGAAGAGGTTCATCATGGACAACCCGTGGTACGGCGCGAACGGCGTGTTGAACGGCGGCTCGCAGACCGACCCGTCGGCCGTGCAGCCGCCGCTGGACAGCAGCCCGAAGTCGCCGTAGTCGGTCTGCCCGGCGACCTGCGAGACCGTGCCGATCCCGTTGTGCGTGTTCCACCACTGCACGGTGAAGACACCCTGTTCCAGCAGCCCGCTGTAGGCGTCGGCCAGGAAGAGCGCGCCCGGCTGGGTGTTCTGGCCGGCGCCGACGTTCAGCTCGGTGAAGCTGATCCCGATCCGGCCGGCGTCCGGGCCGGCGTAGCGGGCGATCTGCTGGCGCAGCAGCCAGGCGGCGTCGGGGAGGTGGCTGGTCCGGGTGAGGGACTCGGCGGCGGTGCCGCCCGGGTACCAGTGCACGTCCACGAAGTCGATTTTCGGGCCGGCGAGGGAGAGCACTGTCTGGTTCCAGGGGCCGGGGTCCGCGCCGGCGGTCAGCCCGTCGGGCCAGTTGCCCGGCATGGTGAGCACCGCGCCGACCTTGATGCCCGGGTCGACCGCCTTCATGGCGTCGGCGTACTCGACGACCAGCCGGGCGTACTGGGTGGCGCTCTTGTCGGGGTGGTCGTCGGCCTCCCAGGCCGAGCCGTAGTGGCCGTTGCCGTAGTTCTCGTTGCCGACGGTCCACCAGGTCGCGTCGTAGCCCTTGGTGACGTTGGCGTACCGCACCCAGTCGGCGGCCTCGGCCGGGGTGCCGGTGCCGTAGTTGGCGATGATCATCGGCTCCGCGCCGACCCGCCGGGCCGCGGCCATGAAGGTGTCGAAGTCGGTGTCGGGGGCGACGTAGCCGCCGGGCGCGGTGTGCGTCCGCCAGTGGTAGATGTCGGCGTACGAGCCGCCCGGGTAGCGCAGCATCGTCACGCCGGCCGCCCGGAGCAGGTCCGACGTCTCGGTGCTGCCCAGCTGCGCGTCCCAGATGGCGTGGTTGAGGCCGAGCGCGGTGTCCGGCACGGTGGCCAGCCCGGCGCGGGCGTTCACGGTCACCGTCACCGGGTCGGTGGCCGCGCCGGCGGCGGGCGGGCCGACGGCGGCCGGCGCGGCGAGGGCGAGCAGCAGGCTCGCCGCGTACGCCGTGAGGCGGCGCGGGGTGGAGGAGGTTCTGCTCATGCGGGGTTCCTTCGAGGTCGGGCGATCGTCTGTCCTGCGTCGCCCTCCCGGTGTCCGGGTGCCCTGGGAACGACGTCGGCCCCGCGCAGAGCCATCGACGTCTCAGAATCCCATGCCGGCGCCGGAGCGCTCAAGGATGATCTCGGATACGCGACTTAATTTATAGACAGGAGTCTTTACTGTTAACAAGGTTTAATTTATGTTCATTGACATCTCCTCCCACCGCCCCGAAGGAGTTGCCGCCATGCGCCGAAGAATCACCCTGCCGCTGCTCACCACGGGTGCGGTCACCGCCACCCTGGCGGTAGCCGCTCCCGCCCAGGCCCACGGCTACGTCTCGTCGCCACCCAGCCGCCAGGCGCTCTGCGCCCAGAACCGGGTGCCCGACTGCGGCCAGATCAAGTACGAGCCGCAGAGCGTCGAGGGCCCCAAGGGCCTCAAGAGCTGCCACGCCGGCATCGCCCAGTTCGCCGTGCTCAACGACGACAGCCGCGGCTGGCCCGCCACCTCGGTCGGCAGCTCGGTGACGTTCACCTGGGTCAACACCGCCCGGCACGCCACGTCCAACTGGGAGTACTGGATCGGCAACACCCGGGTCGCGGTCGTCGACGGCGGCGGCCGCCAGCCCGGCGCCACCGTGTCGCACACCGTCAACCTGGGCGGCTTCTCCGGCCGGCAGAAGCTCCTCGCCGTCTGGAACATCGCCGACACGGCGAACGCCTTCTACTCCTGCGTCGACCTCCAGATCGGCGGGGGCGGCGGCGGCAACCCCACGCCCAGCCCGACGCCGACCCCCGCGCCGACGACCCCGACCCCCCGGCCCACCCCGACCAGCTCGCCGGCCCCCGGCGGCACCTGGACCGCCGGGCGCGCCTACCAGGTGGGGGACACGGTCACCTACAACGGCCTGACCTACCGCTGCCGCCAGGCGCACACCGCGATCCCGGGCTGGGAGCCGCCGAACGTGCCGGCGCTGTGGCTCCAGCTCTGACCGGACGGGTGCGGCCACGCCCCGCGTGCGCCGCACCCACCCGGTGTGCCCCCGACCGGCGGCCCGGCCCGCGTCGCCCGCTCGCCGCCGCCCTGCTGGCCGTGCTGCTGGCCACGGCCGGCTGCACCGGCCAGCCGGCGCCGACCGCCGCCACCCGCCCCGGGCCGGCCGCCGAGACCGCGACCAGCGGCATCGACGCGCTCTTCCTCGCCATGATGGTGGCGCACACCGAGCAGACCCTGGACATCGTGAAGCTCGGGCTCGACCGCACCACCGACCCCGAGATCCGCACGCTGATCGCCGCCGTCCGGGCCACCGAGACCGACGAGCTGGCCACCATGCGGGGCTGGCTGCGCGAGGCCGGCCCGTCCGCGGCGGCGGCCGCCGAGCGGCACGACCACTCCGGGCACAGCGACGCCGCCGCCGGGCTGGCCCGGCTGCGGGCCGCCCCGCCCGGCGAGGCCGACCGGGTGCTGCTCGACGTGCTCGGCGCGCACCAGCGGACCGCCGCCGAACTGGCCCGCGCCCAGGTCCAGGCCGGAACGAGCGCCCGGGTACGCGACCTCGCCGGCCGGATCGAACGGTCCCGCACCGCCGAGGTCGCGCTGCTGGCGAAGCTGCGCGCCCGGTGACCCGGACGCCGGTCAGCCGGGCAGCGACCGGGCCACCAGCAGCGCCACGCCCAGGCAGCCGAAGGCGGCCGTGTTCAGCACCGCCCGGACCACGTTCCCGCGCACCCAGGCGCTCTCGAACGTGGCCCGCAGCTCCGCCGGGTCGGCCAGCCGGGCGGCCCCCGCCTCCAGCCGGTCGTTGAGCGGCACGTTCACGGCGGCGGTCACCGCGAGCACCAGCACGTAGAGCGCCAGGCCGGCGATCAGCCAGGGCAGCGGCCCGCGCAGCCGGGCGGGCAGGTGCAGCAGGAGCGCCGCGAGGGTGCAGACCAGCGCGCCGCCGAAGCAGAGCGCGAACCAGCCGTTGAGGATGGCCTGGTTGATCGACCGCATGCCGGCGACGAACGCCCGGTCGTCGACCCGGGCCAGGCCCGGCATCACCGCGTACGCGAAGGCCGCGAAGAGCCCCGCCGTCAGGCCCGTCGTCACGGTGGCCAGCAGCAGCACGCCGGCCCGGATGTTCGAAGCGGTCATGGGGCCCATTGGACACCGGGAACGCTGGACGCTCCATGGCCGGAACGCCCCGAACCATACGCGAGCGTCTACGCTCACCGGGTGGACGTGCTCGCCGACGTGCTCCGCGGGCTGCGGGCCCGGGAGGCGTTCCTGCTGCGTACCGTGATGGACCCGCCCTGGTCGATCCTGGTCCGCGACGCCGCGCCGCTGAGCGTCACCACGGTGGTCCGGGGCAGCGCCTGGGTGGTGCCCGACGGCGGCGCGCCCGCGCTGCTGCGTCCGGGCGACGTGGCCGTGCTGCGCGGGCCCGACCCGTACACGGTGGCCGACCACCCGGAGACCCCGCCGCAGGTGGTGATCCACCCCGGGCAGCGGTGCACCACCCTGGGCGGGCAGGAGCTGACCCAGACCATGGCGCTGGGCCTGCGCACCTGGGGCACCCGGCCGGACGGCGGAACAGCCCTGCTCACCGGCACGTACGCCAGCAGTGGCGCGGTCGGCGCCGGCCTGCTCGCGGCCCTGCCACCCCTCGTGGTGCTGACCGCCGCCGACGGTGAGCTGCCGGTCGTCGCGCTGCTCGCCGCGGAGCTGGACCGGGACGGACCCGGGCAGGAGGCGGTGCTGGACCGGTTGCTCGACCTGCTCGTCATCGGGGTGCTGCGCACCTGGCTGGCCCGCCCCGGCGCGCAGCCGCCCGGCTGGTACCGGGCCTACGCCGACCCGGTGGTCGGCCACGCGGTCCGGCTGGTCCAGCACGACCCGGCCCGAGCCTGGACGGTGGCCGGCCTGGCCGCCGCCACCGGCGCCTCCCGGGCCGCGTTCGCCCGCCGGTTCACCGAACTGGTCGGCGAACCGCCCATGACCTTCGTCACCAACTGGCGCCTCGCGCTCGCCGCCGACCTGCTCCGCGACACCGAACTGACGCTCACCGCGGTCGCCCGCAGAGTCGGCTACACCAGCCCTTTCGCGCTCAGCGTCGCCTTCAAGCGGGTCCGCGGCGTCAATCCCCGCGACCACCGCGCCACGGCCTGAGCCCGGCCCGCGTCGCCGCCGATCCCGGTAAACCGGCCGCGCGCTGTCGCAGCCCGTGGCTACGCTTCCTGCCGGACGCCGCCCCACCGCACGTCAACCCCGCGCCTCACCGGCGCGCGGCGCGGCCAGCGCCCCCGACCGGACCTGAACCAGGAGACTGTTTGTGACCCAGCAACCTGTCGCGACATCGAACAAGCTCGACGCCGCGGTGCTCAAGGTGGCCGGCGTCGTCGTGCTCGGTGCGATCATGTCGATCCTCGACGTGACGGTCGTCAGCGTGGCGCTGCCGACGTTCCAGAACGAGTTCGACGCCTCCTATGCCCGGGTGGCGTGGACGATGACCGGCTACACCCTCGCGCTGGCCACGGTGATCCCGCTCAGCGGGTGGGCCGCCGACCGGTTCGGCACCAAACGCCTCTACATGGTGGCGCTCGCGCTGTTCACCATCGGCTCCGGGCTGTGCGCCACCGCCGACTCGATCGGTGAGCTCATCGCCTGGCGCGTGGTCCAGGGCCTCGGCGGCGGCATGCTCATGCCGCTCGGCATGACGATCATGACCCGGGCCGCCGGCCCGCACCGGATCGGCCGGCTCATGGCCGTCCTCGGCATCCCGATGCTGCTCGGCCCGATCGGCGGTCCCATCCTCGGCGGCTGGCTGATCGACACCGCCAGCTGGCACTGGATCTTCCTGATCAACCTGCCGATCGGCGTCGTCGCGCTGATCTACGCCCAGCTCGCCCTGCCGAAGGACAACCCCGAGCCGTCGGAGTCGTTCGACTTCCTCGGCATGCTGATGCTCTCGCCCGGCCTGGCACTCTTCCTCTACGGCGTCTCCTCGCTGCCGGAGGCCGGCACGGTGCGCGACAACAAGGTGTGGCTGCCCATGCTGGTCGGCGCCGTGCTCGTCGTGGCCTTCGTGTTCTACTCGTTCCGGCCCCGGCACCCGCTGCTCGACCTGCGGCTGTTCCGCAACCGCAACCTGAGCATCGCCACGGTGACCCTGTTCGTCTTCATCATCGCGTTCATGGGCGCGGGCCTGCTCTTCCCGAGCTACTTCCTGCAGATCCGTGGCGAGTCGACGCTGACCGCCGGCCTGCTCATGGCGCCGCAGGGCCTCGGCGCGATGCTGACCATGCCGATCGCCGGCATGCTGGCCGACAAGGTTCCCGTCGGCCGGACCGTGCCGTTCGCGCTGGTGCTCATCGCTGCCGGGTTCTTCACCTTCACCCAGGTCGACCCGCACACGTCCTACTGGCTGCTCTGCGGCTCGCTGTTCGTGATGGGCCTCGGCATGGGCGGCACCATGATGCCGATCATGACCTCGGCCCTGAAGACGCTGCACGCCGCCGAGGTGGCCCGCGGCTCGACGCTGGTCAACATCCTCCAGCAGATCGGCGGCTCGGTCGGCGCCGCGGTGATGTCGGTGATCCTCACCAGCCGGCTGAACGGCTCGGAGGTGATCCCCGGCGTGACCGACCCGAGCGGCAAGCCGGTCACCGAGGCCAGCCTGGCCATCGGTTCGCAGCTGCGGCCGGAGCTGCTCCAGCAGTTCCCGGTGCCGCCGTCGCTGATCGAGCGCGGGCTCGACTTCGCGGCCGGCTCCTTCGCGACCACCTTCTGGGTCGCCTTCGGGCTGGTGCTGCTCACCTTCATCCCGGCCGCGCTCCTGCCGCGCCGTCGCGAGCCGTCGCACCTGCTCGACGGCGGGACGGGCGAGGAGCAGCGGACGCCGGTGCCGATCCACTGATCCACCGGTCGGGTCGCCGGGGAACACCTCGGCGGCCCGGCCCTCGGTGGCCTCGGTGCCAGGGCCGAAAGCCGGCCTTCAGGTGAGCCGCTCGGCCAAGGCCGCAACCGCCGCACCGTCATACCGGAGCAGCAGATCGCGCAGGTCGGCCAGGAACGCGGGCCGGTCATCCAGTCCGAACCCGAGCCGCTCGGCCGTCCTGGCCCACGCATCCTCGTCGTCGGCGGCCTCAGCGAGCAGCCGGAGGCCGTGGCGGCCGTCGATCCGCTGGTGGAGTCGTCGCTGGTAAGCCGGCCAACGGGCGACGACCTCTGCGAGGACCACCAGGTCACGCGATCGAACCACGGGATCTCCGTCGGCTCCCGGCGGGCGTTCCAGGACTCGGACGTAGAACTGCCAAACGGTGAGGATTCGCTTGGCCTCCCGAACCGAGAGGTCCGGTTGGGCAGCCAGACGCTCGGCGAGTCGCTCCCGCACTGAAGGCTCAGCCTCCAGGGCGGCGACGGCGGCCGTCCTGGCTTCGGCATTCCTTCCGCTGCCGCTGTCGGTCGCTACGGATATCTCTGGCGGCCCGGAAGGCGGATCCGCCGTCAGCGGGACGTTCCCATCCTCGGCGTCGGGCAGACGCACCGGTCCGAGTAGGTGCCGAAGCACCGGCAGCACGTGCGCGGGGGTGGTGCGGGGAACGATCACCGGAAGCTGAATGAGCTTCCGGAGATAGCTCCAGCCCACCGTGGGGTCGGCTCCGAACGGCTCCTTCGCGTGCCGTTCAGCCAGCTTGTCGTACGCCGCGTCGAGGTGGGCGGCGACGGCGGAGGCATCCAGCCCGATGAGGAACCGCATCGTGGGGTAGCTCTGTGCGGCGAATACATTGACGGCTTCGAACACGTCTGCCGTCGTCCGCGGAGAACAGCGGTCAAGATCGTCAATGCATACCACGAGTCGGCTGCCAGCGTTGCGCACCGCCGCCAGCACGTCAAACACGTCGTGCTGGACAAGGTAGAGGTAGCCCGAGCGGGCCCGATAGTACGGGTCGTGCAGCACGGCCTCGGCTGAGCCGACCGTCTGCGCGGCCACCGCTCCGCTGACCACCGGTCGGGTGAAGAGGTCAACTGGCAGCAGTGCGGCGGCCGGGTGGGTCAGGTACCGCCACGCGGTGTGGGTCAGTCCCAGCGCGAGGAGGCAGGCCACCGTCCACAGCGAAAGGTCCACCGGCGAGACCTTCCACGGTCCTACCCCATACGGCGTGGGTGCGCGAAGGAGTTGAGCCAGCAACGGGACCGGCAGGGCGAAGACCGCAAGTCGCAGGAGCGGCGACAGCACCCGCTGGCGGAGGGTCTTCTGCAAGCGCCGACGGTCGAGTTCCCGGACGTTCCGTCCGAACCAGTAGCGTTCGCGAGCCCGGTCGCGCACCGTCTCGTCGGGGCAGAGCACCGGGTCGGCCGCCCGGATGATTGCATCGGTCAACCCGGCCCAGACCTGCTCACTCGTCTGGAAGGACCACGGGTTGAAGTTGGCCGTCACCACCCGGGGCGGCACGCCGGAGGAGGAAGACCGCCTACGGCGGTGTATCCGGCGGAACACCGCCGCCAGTGATGCCCAGGCGCCCAGCGCCACGTCCGCGTCCCAGACTCGCAGTCGCCGGTTCGCCCAGCGGTGCCGTGTCCGCCGGTCTACGCGCGCGTCGGCCGGATACCGGGCGCGGAGCCGGTCGTTGGCCATCCCGATAACCGATGACTTGCCGGTGCCCCAAGATCCCTCAACGGCGATCACGGTGGGGCCACTCTCGATTCGTCCCGTGTACCCCTCGGGCGGGTCGAGGAGCTCGACCAGCGTCTCCACCAGCGCCAATCGGGAAAGCGCGTCGACCCGGGCGGGTCGGTCACCGAAGCCCTTCGTGGTGATCTTGCCGACCGGGCCGCCTGTGGGACGCGCCATCTCGGCCGGTGGCGGGACGGTCACCAGCCCTCCAGTACCGAGCAGGTCGGCGAACTCGGGCCACAGGCGGGCAATTTCCTCCATGGGCACCATCCACCCGAAGGCACCACCGCTCGCCGCCGCCACAACAAGTCCGACGACCACGCCGTCGTCCGCCATCACCCCGGCGCCAGCGAAGCCCGGTCCCAATTTCGCCGCTGTCGTGAGGTCGAGCTGGACCCACCGGCCGCCCCCGCCACTGAAGCCGGCCGCCTCGCAGCGAATCCAGACACCCTCTGAATAACCGGGCGGGAAGCCGAACACCCGCAGCCGGTGGTGCCGGTCCGGCTGGAACCGGCCGAGAGGCGCGACCAGGACGTCCGGCGGCGCCGGCTCGACCAGTCGGAGGACGGCGATCCCGACGGCCTCGTCTCCCTCGTCGCGATGCACGTCCGCGAGAGTCGCGGTGTACGCCCGCCCCGGGCCCGGGCCGACGAAGAGAACCTGAAGGGCGTCTGTCGGTGCGTCGTTCGTCGAGAGTTCCCTGACGACGTAGTCCAGCGTGATGACCTGCTGCCGGTCGATCAGGACACCAACGCCCAGCACACGTCCCTCGGAATCCGCGACGCGTACCCGCCAGTTGTCCGTCACACGAGGACAGTACGTTTCGCCAGGGGCGATGTCAGTCCCAGAGAGCAGGCCGGCCAAGGGTGGCGCGCCGGATGTCGAGCAGGTGGTGATGGGCCTCGTGGACCGTGTGCCGGCCGAGCCAGCGCAGCGTCCGGGCCTCGCGCCGGGGCCACGGGTAGACGCCGGTGCGGGCCAGTTCGGTCGCGCCGAGCGCCGCGAAGCGGGCCGCGAAGCCGTGAGCGGCCGTGGCCAGGTCGGCGAGGACGACCTCCGGGTCCTGCGTGTTGTAGCGCTCGCTGACCACCAGTTCGTCGCGGCCCATCGGCGGGAACTCCGGCTCGTCCACGCGCAGCGCCAGGGCCAGCCGCTCACCCTGCACGCGGAACACGTCCCGGACGTGGCAGGCGTACTCCAGCGGCGACCACACCTCCGGCGCGGGCCGCCGGCGCGGGTCCGGCACCCCGTGGAGGGCGGCCGGATAGCGCCCGGCCAGGTCGTGCAACCGTTGCGGCACCTCCCCGTCGTCGAGCGCGGAATAGACGAACAGGCACTCGTCACACCGATCCACGCGCTCAGGGTAGGTGGCGCGGGGGCGTACCGGCGGGGCGCGGTGCCCCCGGTGGGAGGACGGTGCGCCGAAGCCGCCCCGCCCGCGGACGCGGCGGCAGAGAATGAGCGGGGCGGCCGAGGGTCCGGGGGCGCCCGCGCAGGACGAGAAGGGGAGTCGCCGATGACCGCCAACCGGGAGATCGTCGCGGACGCCTTCGCCGCCTGGTCCGCCGGCACCGGCGGCATCACCGGCATCTTCGCCGAGGACATGCGGTGGGAGATCACGGGCCGCTCCAGGGCGGCCGGGACGTACCATCCGGCCCGCCAGTTCGTCGACGAGGTGCTGACCCCCTTCGACGCGCGCTTCACCGCCGAGAACCCCTTCCGGCCCGTGCTCATCCGGGGCATCCACGAGGACCCGAGCACCGACACGGTGATCGTCGCGTGGAACGGCGCGGGCACCACCACGATCGGCACGACGTTCACCGACACGGTGGCCTGGTTCCTGCGGATGCGGAACGGCAAGGTGGTCGAGGGGACCGCCTTCTTCGACAGCACCGCCTTCAACGAGCTCTGGCAGGACGTGCCCGCGTAGCCGCCGGGCCGCCGCGGCGCCGCGGGTGGGCCTCGACGAGACTGGACGGCATGCTCACGACGGTCGCGCCGGTGACGCCGGGCCAGGACGCATTCGCGCAGGTGGCTGCTCTCTTCGACGACTACCGGGTGCACTACGGCCAGGCGCCGTCGGCTCGGCGCACCCGCGCCTGGCTGCACGACCAGGTCGCACAGCGCCGGCTCGCGGTCGCCGCCGCCGTCCGCGCCGATCAGATCTGCGGTTTCATCACGACGGCGATCACCCCGGCGTCGCTGCTGCTGGGAGCCGCGTGGTTGATCCGCGACCTCTACGTCCACCCGCGCCATCGGCGCAGCGGTGTCGCGAAGGCCCTGCTCCAGCACGTCGTCGACGAGGCGCGGGCCGCCGGGGCACTGCGGGTGTCCCTGCAGACCGAGGTCGACAACACTCCCGCCCGGACGCTCTACGCCGAGGTCGGTTTCCGGCCGGTTTCGGGACTGGAACTGCTCAACCTCACCCTTGCCGCTGATTGAACTCGTGCCGCCGCCGTTACATCGACGTTAACTGCTATACCAATCATCGTTGTGCGGCTATATGATGCCGATCAACAGATCAGCAACGCCTCACAAAACATCAGCTTCAGCACATTTCTCCTGCCTGCCGGCCGTCACGCGTCCGAATCCACCCACGCCGACGGCCGATTCCCACCGCCTGTGCCGCGCTTTCACCGGTCATTGTCCGGCGGCGTGGAAAAAGCCTCACGAAAAGGGTGGAACGGAAGGGCGGATGATGGCGGGGGTGCCGTCCTTGGTCATCGGTATCGCGTCCTCGGCCGCGGAACGCCGGCAGCTGGCCCAGCTGCTCGGCGGCACCGAGACGTTCCTGATCGTCTCCAGCGCGCACCAGGCGCGGCGGTTCCTCGACCTGCTCCGCGCGCCCGCTGTGACGCGCCCGGCCACCGCCCGCGACGCGGTCCCCATCCACGACCCGGTTGCCGCCGGCGACGCGGTCGCCGAAGACCCGCCGCCGGCCGGCCCGCCGGTGTCCGGTCTGGACGTCGACTCCGACCGGCGCGTCCTGCGATGGCGGGAGCGTGAGGTCGGGTTGACGCCGCTGGAGCACGATTTCCTGGTCTGCCTCGCCCGCACACCCGGTCAGGTCTGGACCTACGCGCAGCTGCACCGGGCGGTGTGGGGCAACGACCACCTGGGGCGCGGCTCCGACATGCACTCGGTGGTGCGCCGGGTGCGGCGCAAGCTCGGCCGCGTGGGGGCGGTACCGACGATCCTCGCGGTACGCGGCATCGGCTTCCGCCTCGCGTCGTCCTGACCGCGCACGCGGCCCTCGGCGCGCGTGCCGACGGCCGCGCCCGATTCTGATCAGAGTCGTGAACGCGGTCCGGCCCGCCCGGTGAGGAACACCGGGCGGGCCGGACCTGACGGTCGGCGGTCAGAGGTCAGCAGCGGATGGGGGACAGGGTGAAGTCCTCCACGGTGGGCGTGGTGTTGTTGATCTTCGTCTGGCGGGTCTGGGGCTTCCAGCCGTCCTTTGCGACGATGATGCTGAGCGGGTTGTTGCGCCGGTCCATCCAGTAGGCGTACTTGCCGTCGGCGTCCGTGGCGAACGTCCAGGACATCGCCCACGAGTCGACCTGGACGACCGCGCCGGGAAGCGGTGCGACGGCGCCCTGGCAGCTCCGGCCCGAGACCGTACCCATCAGCTTGCCCCAGCTGGTCGGCGGCTGCGCGATCATCGTGACCGCCACCGGCGGCACGGTGTACGGCGTGTTCTCCTTGATCGCGACCGACGCCGAGTAGGTGCCCGGCTGGTCCACGTTGGCCGTCATGCCGACGGTGACCGTGACCTTCTCACCGGGCGCCAGGGTGACCTTCGACTTGTCGATGGTCAGCCAGCTGACGTCCGCCGGCCCCTCGGCGCACTCCTCGAGGCCGGGCAGCACCTCGCTGTCCTTCGTGGCGTTGAAGCTGCCCGAGGAACCACCGATCTTGTAGAAGCCGCACGCCGCACCGCCGCGGTAGCGGGGGGTGTTGGCGTTGGGCAGGTTCGCCCACGAGTCGGTGGCCGGGTCGTACGCGAAGCCGGCGTTGGTGATGGCGCCGCCCTGCGAGCCACCGACCACCAGGAGCTTGCCGTTCGCGACGGCGAACGAGCTGGCCCAGTTGTCGGCCGGTGCGTCGGCGACGGCGGTCCAGGCGTTGGCGCCCGGGTCGAACGCGTAGCTGGCCTTCTGCGCGACGGAACCGTCGTTGCCGCCGGTGCAGTAGACCGTGCCGCCGATCCCGCCGCAGGACGCGAACGCCACCGACTTCGGGTAGTTCGGCAGGGTCTCCCAGGCGTCGGTGCCCGGGTCGTAGCGGACCACCGAGTTGGACATCGGCAGGCAGCTGGCCGTGGTGCAGCCGCCGACGGCGTACAGCTTGCCGTCCGCGACGGCCTGACCGGCGGCGGCCCGCGGCGCGGGGTTGTCGGCCTTCTTCGTCCAGGTGTTGGCCGCCGGGTCGTACGACCAGGTGGTGCCGTCCGGTCCGGCGGCGCCCCAGCCGCCGGTGGCGATGATCCTGCCGTCGACGACCCCGACCGTCATGGCGTTGCGGGCGGCGGGGAGGTCGGCGATCGCCGTCCAGGTCTGGGCGATCGGGTCGTACACGTAGTTCTTCGCGCTGGACGTGGTGCCGTCACCGCCGGCGATCGAGTAGATCTTGCCGTCGAGGTTCACCACCCGGTTGTCCATCACGTTGGCCGGGTAGTTGGCGATGTTCGTCCAGGGCTCCGCCTGGGGACCGGCCGGCGCGGCGGCCGCGGTGGCCGACTTGCCGGACGGGCGGGCGGCGAGCGACGTCGGGGTGGTGAGCCGCTGGACCGGCGCGCCGGTCGAGCCGAGCAGCTTCTGCTCGGACAGCTGGGAGCCGTCGGCCCGCTGCAGCACGAACCCACCGTCCTGCTCGCTGAACTCGGCGGTGACCGGGGCCCCGCCCGTGTTGGTCACCGTGAAGGTCCTGGTGACCTTGCCGGTGGGCATCCGGACCGTGCCGGTCACCGACGTCGGCTGCACGGCCAGCCGGCCCGCGGCCAGCTGGAAGTTCGCCGCCGTCGCCCAGTCGGTCTCGACGACGACCTGCTTGGTCTGGCTGACGTAGTTGCCGGCCCTGGCGGTGAACGGGTGCCGGCCGGTCAGCGACGAGAACATCCAGTAGAAGCCGTCGGGGAGCTCGGTGTCGTCCGGGGTCGCCACCGTGGTGGCCTTCTCCGCCGGGCGGTCGTCACTCGTGACGGTGGCGCCGTTGACGTAGCCGTTGTCGTTCTTGTCCCGGACGTGGCCGAGCACCAGGCCGCCGTCGACCGGCTTGCAGACGATCTTGCTGCCGATCAGCACGTTGTCGACCTGCCACCACCATTCCCAGGAGGCGTCGTAGTAGTGGAACCGGACCTGGACCTGTGCCTGGCCCGCCGCCTGCGGGATGGGCACCTCGGTGACCCTCGGCCCGCGCACGTCGGCCGCCTGCCGGAGCACGTTGCTCCACGTGGTGCCGCCGTCGAGGCTCAGGTCGACGTCCGCCCGGTCGGAGCCCAGCCAGTTGAAGTCCTGGTTGAACCGGATCACCGGTGCGGCGACGTCGGTCAGGTTGACGACGGGGCTCACCAGCGAGGTGTCCTGCCGGCCACCGCTGCCGTAGTCGTCGCTGTCGATGATGGCGAACCCGCCCGAGCCGCCGGTCAGGTTGCCCCGGTCACCGCTGTCGTTGAACTTCCAGACCTGGCCGGTGCCGGCGTTGTCCACGACGGACCAGCCGTCGGGCACGCTGGCGCCGTCGAAGGTCTCGTACTCGCCGTCGGAGCTGTTGGTGTAGCCGGGCGCCGCGGTGCACGCGTTCGGATCGACCGGCACGGCGATGTTGCTGGTGGTGTTGCCCGAGCCGACCACGACCTCCTTGGTCAGGGTCGGGTAGCCCGGGTACTGCGACTCGACCTTGAGCCGGTAGGTCGCCCCGGCCGGCAGCTTCAGGCTGTAGCGGCCGTTGGCGGGAGTGGTGTAGTCGGAGACGGGGAGACCCTCGACGCTCACCTTCGCGTAGAGCGGCCAGCCGTGTCCGGAGCCGTCGGTGACCTGACCGCTGACGGTGACGCTCGGCACGGCGGTCAGCGCGACGTCGAGCGTCGTGGTCACGTTCTTGGTCACCGTCGCCGAGAGCGTCCTGGTCTGGTAGCCGAACGCCGAGACGGTGACCTGGTAGTCGCCGGCCGGCAGCAGCGACGAGTACGTCCCGTCGGTGGCGGTGGTCAGCGAGCGGGTCGCCGGACCGGTCAGGGCGATGGTGGCGCCGGCGATCGGGGCGCCGGTGGCCGAGTCGGTCACCTTTCCGGCCAGGGTGCCGTTGTCGCCGATCGGTGCGGCGTTGAGCAGGGCGAGCGCGTCCAGCCGGCCCTCACCGTAGACGTTGTTGTCGTCCGTGGTGCCGCCGCACTGGGTGTCGGCCTTGTCCACCGCCGTGTCGTTCAGCAGCGCGCGGGTCGCCGTGACGTCACCGACGAGCGTGGGCGCCGCCGACCAGAGCAGCGCGATCGTCCCGGCGAGGTGCGGCGCCGCCATCGAGGTGCCGCTGTAACTGGCGTAGGAGTTGTCCGGCACGCTGGACCGGACGTTCACCCCGGGGGCCGACAGGTTCGGCTTGATCTCGCCGTTCTGCCCGGCGCCGCGGGAGGAGAAGCTGGCGATGTTGTTGTTGATGTCGTACGCGCCGGCCGAGTAGTTGCTGGCCAGGCTGCCCGGCGAGCCGCTGGTCTGGCAGGCGGGCCCGTTGTTGCCGTTGGACCAGGTGCCGAAGATGCCCGAGGCGGTCCAGGCGTCGGTCACGTCCTCCATGAACGGCTCGGTGGAGGGCAACGTGGTGCCCCACGAGTTGTTGATGATGTTCGGCCGCTTGCTGGCGTCCGGGTTCTGCCCGTTGAGGTCGGTGGGCTCCAGCATCCACTGACCGGAGGAGATCAGGGCGGCGTCGGTCGGGCAGCACCCGTTCGCGGCGATCCACCTGACCTCGGGGGCGACGCCGATCTGGTTGGCGCCGTCGGAGCCGGCCATGGTGCCCATCGTGTGCGTGCCGTGGCCGTCCTCGTCGCACGGCGCGGTGGCACAGGTGCCGGCGGCGTCGAACCAGTTGTAGTTGTGGTCGAAGGTGCCGTCACCGTTGTTGCCGCGGTACGAGTTGACCAGCGCCGGGTGGTCGAACTGGACGCCGCTGTCGATGCTCGCCACGGTGATGCCGGCGCCCTTGACCCCGTACTGGGACCAGACGTCGTCGGCGTTGATGTTCGCGATGCCCCACTCCAGGGCGTTCACCGACTTCTCGTCGGTGCCCTGGGTGACCTCGGGCAGCTTGTACTCGACCGGGGCGTAGATGCCGTCCACCTCGGCGTGGGCGGCGAAGTTCTGCGCCATGGTGAGCGAACCGTCGGTGACCTTGATGGCGTTGGTCGCCCAGAAGGTCTGGTACTTCGTGCCCGAGCGGTCGAGCTCGGCGCGGATCTTCGCCTGGCTGTCGGCGGCGGTCTTCTTCAGCGCGTCGGCGACCGCGGTGCCCCGCTTGGCCCAGTCCTTGGCGGCACCGGCCTTGCCCAGGTCGGCCTTGGCGCCGAAGTGGATCCAGAAGTCGCCCTCGCTCTTGCCCTGGAGCTGCCGGGTGACTTCGGGGCGGATCTTGTCACCGGCGGATGCGCCGGTTCCCGTTCCGGTCTGCGCAGCCTGTGCGCCTGTGCCGGTGGCGGCCATGGCGGTCGCGGCGAGAACCAGGGCCGCGCCCGCGCTCACCAGCCGACCGGCCAGGCCCCTCCTGTGTGGACGTCTCAGCATCGGTGCTGCCTCCTCCAGAACGACCCGCGGATGGTCGAGCCATGGCGGAAGGCGCAGGAGACCCCTCTCCCGTCGGATCACATCGGTTTGAACGAGCCCCCCAAGCCCCCTAGGCGCCGTGCGGGTCTACGCCGGCTGCCTGAGTGGACACTATGATCGACAGGAAAGCGCGATCAAGCACTCTACGTGAGCAACATGTCACCAACAGGCCCCCGTCGGTCGGCCCGGTTGACATTGACTGTCATGGCGATTCTCGAGAGCGGCAGTTTCTGCCGCTGGTTGCTCCGGGCGGGGGTGACGATGACCGAGAAGGACACGAGCGGGGCCACCGGTGGCCTCGACCCGGTGGACCATCCGTTCCCGCTGGTGATCGGGGTGACGGCGTCACCGGCCGAACGGATCCGCCTCACCGAACTCCTCGACGGCGTCGCGCCCCTGCTCCTGGTCGCCGACCTCGACGAACTGCGCAAGCTGCTCACACCCGCCGGGTCACCGGCGGACCCCGCCGCGCCGCCACCGCCGGCCGCCACCGCGACCCCAGCGGCGCCGGACGACACGCTGGTGATCGACGCCGCCCGCTCCACCGCCCGGTGGGCGGACCGGGAGGTCGTCCTCACCCGCCTCGAACGCGACCTGCTGGCCTGCCTGACCACCGAGCCGGTCCGGGTCTGGAGCTACGCCGAGCTGCACCGCTCCGTCTGGCACGACGAGGGGCTGCAACACAAGGCCGACGTGCAGTCCCTGGTCAAGCGGCTGCGCCGCAAGCTCGACCAGCTGGGCACGGGCGTCACGGTCGTCGCGGTGCGCGGCGTCGGACTCCGGCTGACCGACCACCGGCACCCCCGGGCGCAGGGCACGGGCCACCCGTCGGACGGCCGCTAGGGTCTGTCCGGCGGATCATGACCGTCTGGCCCCTGGACCATCGTTCTGGTCGTGGGGCGGGGTGATCTGACGAACGATGAGTGGGCACGACTCGCACGGCATCTGCCGAAGCCGGGTCGCCGGGGCGGGCGATGGAGTGATCACCGGAGGGTGATCAACGGGATCCTGTTCCGGATCCGCACCGGCGTCCCATGGCGGGACCTGCCCGAGCGGTTCGGGAACTGGAAGACGGTGTACGAGCGCCATCGCCGCTGGTCCGCGGAAGGGACCTGGGATCGGATTCTCCAGGCTGTCCTGGCCGATGCCGACGCCGAAGGGCAGATCGACTGGAGCATAGTGAGCGTGGATTCCACCTCGTGCCGGGCTCACCAGCATGCGGCCGGGGCACCACGCAGCGCGCCCCTGATCCCGAAGAGACGGTCGGTTCCTCGCCAGCACCGGCCCGATGAGGGACTCGGCCGTTCACGCGGCGGCCTCACCTGCAAGATCCATCTCGCCGGGGAGGGCGGCCTCCGGCCGCTGGCCCTGCTGATCACTCCCGGCCAGTGGGGCGACAGCCCCCAGCTCATCCCGGTGCTGGAACGCATCCAGGTGAAGCGCCCTGGCGGCGGGCGTCCCCGGACGCGGCCGGACCACCTCGGCGGCGATAAGGCGTACAGCTCCCGCCGCAATCGCCGCTACCTGTGCAGACGTCAGATCAAGCACACCATCCCCGAGCCGAAGGACCAGCGGGCGAACCGTCGTCGCTGCGGCAGCAAAGGAGGACGGCCCGCCGGCTTCGACAAACAGATGTACCGGCGCCGCAACGAGGTCGAGCGCACGATCAACCAGCTCAAGCACTTCCGGGCGGTGGCGACGCGCTTTGACAAGCGAGCCTATGTCTTCCACGGCACCGTTACCGCGGCCTCGATCCGTCTCTGGATTAAGACCTGATCAGCCCGCCGTCCAGCCCCCTGGGCCGCTACTGCAAGTCAAGCGCCCTGGAGCCTACGGCGTCATGCTCTGCCATGTAGTACCTGGAGGTCGGCTGCTAATTCAGCACCGCACGGAAGGCGCGCTCGCCGATGCCGCGCATCAGCGGGTTGTCCGCCGAGTGCGTCAGGAAGACCAGGGACAGGACAAGCGCCCACCCACGCGACCGCTCCCAGGTCGCGTCGTCTGCGCGGCCATACGTCTGTCGAAGAGCAGCACGCTGCTCCGCCGTGAACAGCATCCAGGCCACGGACAGGTCGGTGGCCGGATCGCCCGAGGTGATGTCACCGAAGTCGATCACGGCGCTGATTCGGCCGCGGTCGACCAGGATGTTGGCCGGGTGCAGGTCCCCGTGCAGCCACAGCGGCGGACCATCCCAAGCAGGTGTAGCGGTGGCCGCCTCCCAGATCCGCAGTGCGACGGCACGGTCAGCCGGATCGACGTGCGCCAGCCCGGTCAGGACTCCCTCGGCGCGCCCGGCCAGTGGAATCCCGCGAAACGGGTTGACGGGTGCCTCCGAAGGAGCCGGGGCATGCAGCGCGCCCAAGAAACCGCCGAGCGTCGCCGCGGCCGACCAGAGGTCGTCGGGCTCCGACCGCGCCGCGATCCGGCCCGGGAAAAACGGCACGACACTCCATGACCACGGGTACTGAGTCGTCGGCTGCCCGACACGCACCGGCGCTGGCACCGGCAACGGCAGGCGGCCGGCCAACTCCGGCAACCACCGCTGCTCGTGCGCGACGAGTTCGGCGGCCATGGCGCGCCGCGGCAACCGGACCAGGAACTCCTCACCAAGCCGACACACAAGGTTGTCCCAGCCGTTGGCCAGAACCTCGACCGGCAAGTCCGCTAGATCGGGGTGCTGCTGATCGAGCAGACGGCGCACCAGTTCGACAGAGACTGGAACCTCCGCAGCGGGCATTCGGTGAACTGTCACAGCGAGAACCCTACGACCGCACCCCGGTGCGCTTGGAAGCCAGTCAAGGAAATGGCTGAGCCGTGCAAGGCCATCACATGATCCGCCGGACACCCCCTAGTGTCCTGAGTCGTTATTTCGCCGGCAGATAGTAGGCTGTCGGGGTGGCTGGTCGTCCGCGTGGTGTGGTGGAACTGTCCGATGACGAGCG
>NZ_JBEXGL010000044.1:0-13810 GCF_040607315.1 Micromonospora sp. NPDC005305
GCCGTCTGGATCAACCCGCCCGAACCAGCAACCGATCAACCACTACCCCAAGCGGCGTAACACCCACTGGTCTCACCGGCCTTGACAAGTACCGACCCTCCGCACTGTCGCAGTAGTGGTTACGCCAGACGCTCAAGCTTGCGTTGAGCAGGGGAAAGAGGGGGCAGTCCTGAGCGTGTGAGCAGCCCAAGTCACTCCGATCTGGCCAGCGTCACCCGGCTAATGGGTGGGATGGCATGAGTTGGAGGGGCAGGTCCCGGTCAGCAAGCATACATACCGTATGGACGACTGACGATCGGAAGGCGATCATGTCGAACGCCGCCTTGATCAACGCCCCGGTCACGCCCCACTACGGCCTGGTCGCGGTCGGACGCCCGGTTGCTCATGGCCGATGACGCGTCCGCGTCGGCCGTCTCGCTCGCCCAACTGGCGCGGGGCCAGCCCCGAGTTCCGGTCGGCGTCGCGCGCCCAGCGTTCGCGCTGCGCGGCAGATCCCATGCTGGCGCGCCCTACGCCTCCGGCCACCGGGCGTGCTGTTGTTGTGGGGCGGCCGTCGTGGCCGCGTCTCGCCGGCCGACCACGACCGTCGCGCTGGCGCTCTTCGACGACGCCGACCGTGCCGGCGACGTCCTCGGATACGTGAGTCGCCGGCACGGGTCGCGGGCAGTGGGCGCGTACAACGCCAGCGCCCGGCCTGGCCGCCGAAATCCCTCGACGGGCAACGTGTCGGCATCCGCATCAACGAGAAGGCGCGAGCCTTTTCGACCTGGACACCCGCCAACTGCTGTGCACCCGACCCAACCCGCTCACCCCGCAACCCGAGGCCGGACCGGTGCATTGCAGCGGCGGGCCTCCAACAGCGGCGTCGTCGTGGTCGTCGGGCAAAACGTCGCGCTCGGCCGAGTCCACGCGGACAAGACCGTCACCATCCACATCACCGACACCGAGCTGGCCATCGCTTGCGACGACGGCACCCGCATCGTCCGGGGCAACACCGACCCGCGCGTGCGCAAACTGGAAGCCAGCCGGCCCCGCTCGCGTCCGGACGTGGCGGCGATGATGGAGGCGTTGCCCGGCCCGGTGGTGGGGGTTCGCGTGGGATGATCGACACGAACCGATACGCAACTCGGGTTGCGCGTTCACGGCGCCGTCCTGATCGGCGGATAGCAAGCCTATGTGCCCGTGGGACCTGGAAGAGGCCAAATCAAGCCGGGGAGGCTGGCTTGTCGGTGCTCGGACCTAGCATGCGGAGCATGATGCGGTATGTTGACGAGGATCTGCACGGTGCGGAGTTCCGCGAGTGCGATCTGACCGGGGCACGCCTGATCGGCGTCGTCATGCAGGATGCCGTGATCGACGGGCTCATCACCAACCTCGTGGTGAACGGTGTCGAGGTCACCGAGTACGTCGAGGCAGAGCTCGACCGGCGTCATCCGGTGCGGGTGCTGATCCGCTCCGAGGACCCTGCCGATCTGCGCGAGGCATCTCGTCAGCTCCATGCCGGCTGGGCCGCCACGATCGAGCGAATCCGCCGTACGCCCGGCATCGAGCGCCGCAGCGTGAACGACGAGTGGTCGGCGGTGCAGACGATGCGCCACCTAATCTTCGTCCACGACTCGTGGTTCCGCCGCTGCTGCCTGGGCTCGACGCAGCTGTTCACGCCGATGGGCATCGGGACGACCGTCGAGCCCTACCGTGCAGCGCACGGGCTTGACCTCTCGCTCGATCCGGCCCTCGACGAGATCGTGAGCGTGCGTGACGCACAGGCCGCCGAGCTGGAGGCCTGGCTCGACGGGGTCACCGCTGTGCAGCTCGCAGCGCGAGCACCGGTGCCCGACGACGATGTCTGGCCGCCGTACGCCCGGGGCCGCTTGGTGCGGCAGTGCCTCGGCACGGTGCTCAACGAGACCTTCGAGCACCACGGCTTCTGCGTCCGCGACCTCGACCTGATCGAGGCACAGGACGCTGAGTAGGACCGGCTACGGACTCAGCATCTTGCGGATGCGGGCATCGCTGACTGTCTGCGTGGTGCCGAGCTGCTGGGCCCAGAGCTGGACGGGTACTTCTCGAGTATCCGGCGGGCCTGACCTCGGTGCTGGCCGGGCGGGCGGCCGTCGGGAGCGCGGCGAGCTGATGGAGGTACGCCGCCTGGAGGTCGGCGATGCGGTCCATCAGTGCGCGATCGGCGGCGATGGTCGTATCCGACTCGCGGCGCCCGACAGGGGCCACTCCTCCTAGCGTTGAGTGCCGATTGCAGCGGCGACCTGACATCAGCCGTTGACATCAACAGTGGCGGCCGAGGCCGCACCAGCGCGGACGGATGTCGCCTCTGGACCGGGCCTGGTGAACGTCAGCGGACGCTGCGGCTCTCGCCGGAAGCGCCTTACGAACGAGGGGTCGCAGCAAGACCGAACGTCGGGACGATGATGTGCGAGAGATAGGGCAGTGGGCGGCTGCGACCGCGGGCGCGAAGATTGAGTTCGTGCCAGGTCAGGGAGACGACCCCGCGTCGGTGGAGAACGCAGTGCATGCACCTGGTGATCTTACGCCAGCCGTCGCTTCCACCGTTCCGCGCTCATCGACAAGACCGAGCATCGTCTTGATCGACCGACTGTAAGGCTGCACGATCGCGGTCAGCGGCATGTGGGGAGACCCCTCTGTTGGACAGGACGCACTACGCTTGCAGGGCGGCCTGCCCAACGCGCGGCGCCGGTACCGCTCGTCACTGAGCCCACGGGTGGCAGCACCGTTCGAGTCGGGCCAGGCTCCGGGGAGCCCGCTCATATGAGCGGGCTCCCAAAATGCAGCAGGCCCAACCGTTCAATTGCAACCGCGCGGATCACGGCGGCAAAGTGCGCACTGGTCGAGCCCGGCCACGTGTCATAGGTTGTCGATGTAGATGACGACCGCCTCCGGCGGTGGCGCCGGCGCCAGCTCCGGTGCCGACTCGACATCGGCGTACAGCCACATCCGGTGCGCTGTCCAGTTCAGGATCCCGCCGGTCTCGCGGGAGCCGCGATAAACGCCATGTTCGGGATGGAGCGGCCAACCACCGCTGCGGAGGTGCTCGACAAGCCGGGTCACGGTCGTTGTCCTGTCGACGTCATCGGCGGCCATCACCACGAACTCGGCGGTGCAGTTGCCGCTGCTGCCACCATCGGCGCAGATGTCGGCCGACACCAGGCGCAGCGACGCCGGCAGTGGGAGGACCTCGTCCCCGCGAGCAGGAAACCGCAGCCTGCCGTCGCCGTCGAACCCGACCACGCCAAGCCCGCAGCCGCACAGCAGCACCACGGTTGCCAACGTCGCCATCGCGGCAACCGACTGGACTTTGCCCGCCGTCCCGTTGCCCCCGCGAGGGCTAGGGGCGGAGAAGGGGTGCACGATCCGGTCGATGACCAGCGCGGCCAGGCACAGGACGCCGACCAGCAACCACACCGCGAACCAGTCGAGCCATGGCGCGGCTAACAGGCTGCGGGTCCACTGCGAGACGGCGAACGCGGCGCCCTGCCCTGCGATGAAGACGATGCCGACAGCCACGCCGACAGCACGGCCACTACGGGTGCCCCACGCCCAAGCGCTGACCACGATCAAGCCGCAGGTCGCCGCCACTACAGCGACCATGGGCGCACCCTGCCCGAGCGGCAGTAACGCAAGCGCAGCGCCGCCCGCAGTCAGCCACCAGCGCCAACTGTTACCCGCCACCATCACCACGATGAAACCTAAGATCATCACCAAGGCGGTTGGCAACTACTGTCACCACATAATTGGGGCCGCCCCTTCTACCCGAAGGCCGAACGAGGCGTCCATTGGAGCTGAATCGGCTAGGGACGGCAGACCTGTCCCCTTCCTCATCGACATGAGCGGACGCTCACCCGAAGCACGCGGCCTACGGGCAGATGAGGAGGGGAGAGGCGGCCCCGGCTACCGGCGCTCGCCGGCGTCCGTCTCCTTCCATAGCGCCTCGGTATCAACCGGCTGGTCGCTGTCTTGGGCGGATCGTGGGGCGGAGTCAACAGGAGGGTCAGCAAACCACGCATTCAGGTCAGGATGATCGGGTTGCTGAGCGCCGCCATGTGCCCTTCGGGGTGGCGCACCTCGATGCGGATGAACGCCGATTCTTCGGCGTTGGTGTGCCACTGCACGGCGCCCGCACCTGTGCCGGGCAACGGTGCGCTGTGCATCTTGCCTTGCACGGTGTGGAAGCTGACAATGCCGGAGGGCACGCCGCGTACCTCCGCTCGCGCCACGGCCGGTTCACCGCCGGTCGTCAACCGCTCGCCGATCCCGGCGTGGTGACTGCCGGCTGATATCGTCAAGGACAGCTCGACGGCAGCCGATTCGGCAATCCAACTGCGGCCGGCCCGGATGCCGGCGAGGATCGCGTTGGCGCTGAGTTCCTCGGCGAGTACGACGGTGTGCGCGATGCCGATCTGGCCCTCAAGGTGGGTATCGCTGTTGCCCACTGCCGGCCGCCACCGCCCCTGGTGGATGTCCGCGGCCAGGGCGCGCCCCCATTCGGCCAGGGCTGTCTCATTGTCGGCTTGCCAGGGCACATCCGAGCTCCACGGTCCGTTCCACACCTCCACCGCGTCGAGCCCCTGGTACGGGTACATGAACGTGCCGGAGGCGTAGGGCGCATGCGGATGGGCCGCCACACACAGCCCACCGGCTCGGTGGACCTCATCCAGATGCCGGTCGAGCATCCCGTCGAACACGCCGTAGTCCCAGCCGACCACCTGTCCCGCGGGTATGCCGAGCGCGAGCCAGTGCCCGGTGCGGGTGGTGACCTCTTCGCCCAGGATCACCAGCAGATCGTTGCCGGCGTGCCGCCCCCAGGCGCCATGCGCGTCGGGCGTGTTGTGCTCGGTGGTCGCGAGGAAATCCAGCCCAGCCGCACGGACGTCGGCCGCAAGCTGCTGCGGCGTGAGCTTGCCGTCCGAGTGCACCGAATGTACGTGGCAGTCGCCCCGGTACCAACCACGCCCCCGACCAGCCACCCGTAGAGGGGGGAAATCCAGTTCCGACATCCATTCCCCCTAGTGCGCCTGCCCCGGGCAGCGCACGCGTCGTTCGCAGCGCTCTGGCATGACGGGCACGGCGCCGGTATATCGTGAAGTCTCTGACGCTCCACAACCGAGAGTCGCCGTGCCCGCCCCGACATCATCGCCCATCAGCCCGACCGCCGAGAAGAGCGGCCCGGCCGGCTCTGGGAGGTAGGGCACGCCAAGCCGCTCACCGTTCAGTGCCGTTGGACGCTATCCGACGCCGTTCGCCCGCTCCCGCGCTGCTCCGTCAGAGGCGGCGGAGGTCGATCGCGTCGGCCATGGCCCGCGTCCCGGCGTCGTTCGGGTGCAGGGCGTCGCCGCAGTCGTACGCCGGCGACAGGCCCGGCCTCCCCCGGTCGGTGACGGCCCGGTCGAGGTCGATCACGCCGTCGTACTCCCCGCTGGTACGGATCCACCTGTTGACCGAGAGCCGCGTCTCCTCGACCGGTTCGTAGATGCTGCCCACCACCGGGGTGAGAGTCGCGCCGAGGACGGTGATCCCGCGGGCGCGGGCGGCGCGGATCAGCGTGCGGTATCCGGCGATGAGGTCGTCACGGGTCACCACCGGCGACGGACCGCAGCCGAAGTCCGGAAGGCCGCTGGTGGCGAGGTCGTTGAGGCCGACCTCAATGATCACCGTACGCACGCCGGGCTGGTCGAGCACGTCGCGCCGGAATCGGGCGAGCACGCTCTCGCCGTAGCAGGTCGAGCTGCCGACGAGCTTGTTGCCGCTGATCCCGACGTTCGCCACGCCCACCGGCCTGCCCGCGGCGGCGAGCCGCTCGGCCAACTGGTCGGGGTAGCGGTTGTCCGCGCCGGGCGTGGAGCCGTACCCGTCGGTGATGGAGTCACCCACGGTCACCACCGTGCCCCGGGCCGGGCGGGCCCCGCCGGTGACGTCGAGCCCCGCCAGGTAGTACCAGGAGTCGCTGACCTCCCCGGCGAACGCGCCGTCACCCGGGTCGTACCGGTGGTCGCCGACGGCGCGGTAGGTGGTGGTCAGCCCCTCCTGATGGAAGGTGGCGGGACCGGTCGCGCCGGCGAAGTAGAGCGTGACGGTCAGACGCTCCAGCGCCCTGGTGGGCAGCGCCACAGCGTCGGAGGCGGCGTCCCGGCCGGGCGGGACGGTGACACCGGCGGAGTGGTGGAAGGTGAGCCGGTGGACGGTGCCGGGAAGGACCTGTGCGCCGGCCCGTGTCCTGCCGACGGTGGCCCCGGTGACCCGCAGCGGCGTGGTGCCGTAGCGGTTGGACAGCCTGATCCGCAGGTGGCTGCCCCCCACGCTGAGCCGGACCACCTGCCGCACCGACTGGTCCCGGAACCCGTCGACGGACCAGTTCGGCCCGTCCCACTCGTTGCCCGCCACGGGATGCTGCGGGGCGCTCGCCCAGCCGGTGGACCAGCGAGCGGGAGCGTGCTGGGCGGCCGCCACCGGGGCGGCCGGGGCGGCGCCGGTCAGGCCGACCGTCAGCAGCGCGGCGCCGAGCGCCAGTTGACGAAGTTTTCCGTACATCGTGGTCTGTCCTCTCACGGTCCGCTACCTGCCCGCCGGCTGGTAGCGCAGGATGACGACACCGGAGTCGAGCACGGTCTGTCCGGCCAGGCGTAGGTTCCCCCTGCCGCCGTCCCGGAAGAGCAGGTCGCCGTTGTCCACCCGTCCCTGCCCCACCAGGACCGGGTGCACCCAGAACCGCAGCTCGTCGATCAGGTCGTTCTTCAGCAAGGTGCGGGCGAGCCGGCCGAAGCCGTACATCAGAATGTCCTTGCCAGGCTGCCGCTTGAGTTCCGCGACCTCCTTGACCACGTCCCCCGCAAGGATCGCGGAGTTGTGCCAGTCGGCCCGCTGCAGCGTCGTCGAGACGACGTACTTCGGCAGGCTGTTCATCCGGTCGGCGAAGCCGGCCTCGTCGCGCGGCATGTTCGGCCACGCCTGCGCGAACCCCTCATACGTCTCCCGGCCCAGCAGCAGGGCATCACTGTCGAACAACTGCTCCAAGGCGTACCGCTGCCCCTCCTCGGTCATGTACGAGAGCATCCACAGGTGGGGGTTCGCGATCACCCCGTCGAGGGAGACGTAGGTCGAGGCGACCACCTTGCGGCCCGAGGTGTCGTTCATGCTTGCAGTCCTTCCGCTCATGCCGGCCGGTCCTGGATGTCGGCCCGCTGTCTGACGGCACCCAGCCTGCGGCCCGGGAGGGTGTCCGGACATCCGTGGCGCCACGGACTCGGCCACGGAAAGACGGCACGTACGTCCGCTGCCGGTGCGGGACAATGGCGCCGTGTCCTCGATCGCCACCGAACGGCCGTCCAAGCGAGAGGCGGAGGTCCTCGCGCTGCTGCAACTGCGCCTGACGAACGCTGAGATCGCCGAACGGCTGTTCATCTCGGTGCGCACCGTGGAGAGCCATGTGTCGTCGTTGCTGCGCAAGTACGGCGTCGCCGACCGGTTCGACCTCACGGCGCTCGCCCGGCCCGCGGCGGGCGACAGCACCACCCCCGGCGGCAGGATGTCCGGGCTGCCCGACCCGCGTACGGCCTTCGTGGGCCGCGAGCGCGAGCGGGAGGCCGTCCTCGCCGCGCTCGCGCACCGGCGGCTCGTGACGCTGCTCGGACCCGGCGGGGTGGGCAAGACCCGGCTGGCCGGCGCGGTGGGCGCCGCAGCGGCGCCAACGTTCCCGCTGGGTGGGGTCTTCGTCGATCTCGTGCCGGTCCGGGACGACTTCGTGGTCCAGGCCGTGGCGACCGCGCTCGGGGTCACCGAGCAGGTCCAGCAGCCACTGCTGGCCGCGATCACGGACCGCCTCGGCCGGGGCCGCACGCTGCTCGTGCTGGACAACTGCGAGCACCTGCTCGACCCGGTGGCCGGTCTCGTGGAGCGGATCCTGTCGGCCTGCCCGGAGGTGACCGTGCTGGCCACCAGCCGGGAGCGGCTCGCCGTCCCCGGTGAGCAGGTCGTCCCGGTCGGGCCGCTGCCGCTCGGCACCGACGCGGTCACTCTGTTCCATGACCGGGCCCGGGCGGCCGACCCGGAGTTCGACGGGGACCCGGCGGTCGTCGCAGAGCTCTGCGCCCGACTCGACGGGATGCCGTTGGCCATCGAGCTGGCCGCCGCGCGCAGCGCGTCGCTGGGGGCGGCTGGCCTGCTGGCCGCCCTGGACGACGTGCTGCTCCTGCTGGCCGGCGGGCGCGCGGCGGACCGACGGCACCGGTCCCTGCGCGCGGTCGTCGGCTGGAGTCACGACCTGCTGGACGACGATGAACGGCTGCTGCTCCGTCGCCTGGCGGTGTTCGTCGGCAGTTTCGACCTTCCCGCCGCGGTGGCGGTCACCGACGTCGGCGCGCCGGGCGCGGTCGCCGACCTGCTCGGCCGGCTGGCCGACAAGAGCCTCCTCGTCCCCGAGCGCGGGGCCGTGAGCAGATGGCGCCTGCTGGACACTGTCCGGGCCTTCGCCGCCGAGCGGCTCACCGCCGCCGGGGAGGAGCCGGCGCTGCGCGAGCGGCACCTCTGCTGGGCTGCCGAGACGGCGGTCGCCCTGCGGGGGCACCCGGCCGACCGCTGCCGGGAGGAGTTCCGCGCCGTCGCCGACGACCTGCGGGCGGCGTTGACGAACTGTCCGCCGGGGCCGAGCCCGCTGGCCCACCAACTGGCCCGGGCGCTCGGGCACCTCGCGTACGTGCACCGGTTCCTGCTCGAAGCCGCCGCTCACTTCGAACGGGCGGCCGCCCACGCCCCCGCCCCGGGGGACGCCGTGCCGGACCTGCGGCACGCGGCCGACTGCATCGTCACCGCCACCAACTGCAGCCCGCAGGCGTTCCGGCACCTGCTGGCCGCTGCGGAAGGCGCCCGGGCGGCCGGCGACGGCGACGCCCGCGCGCTCGCGCTGACCCGGGCCGTGGAGCTTGCCAACCGGTTCAATGCCGAGCCGGCCGCCGAGATACCCCAGCAGCGGCTGCGTGAGCTGCTCGGGCAGGCAACCGCTGCCGGCACGGTGGGCAAGCCCACGGTGGCAGCCGGCCTGACGCTGGCGAACGCCTGGACGGCGAGTGGGCGGTGCGACCCCGATCCGCGGCTCGCCGCCGCCGCGCTCGCGGCAGCCCGGGCCGCTGGGGACCCGGTGCTGATCAGCGCGAGCCTGGATGCGGTCGGCGGCGCGGCCGGCCGGGCCGGCCGGCTGCGGGAGGCGCACCGGGTGACCGGTGAACGCATCGCCCTGCTGCCGGAGTTGTCGCGCGACGACCCGTCCGCCGGTGTGGAGATCGTGGACGCCGTGCACATGGCGGCGACCTGGGCGATTGCCGCCGGGGATCTGCCGGCCGCACTGGCCGCCGCCGAGCGGGTGTACCGGGACGACCTGGTCAGCAACCACCCGTACGCCTCGGCGAGCAAACTGATCCCGGCCCTCGCGCTGACCGGGCGGTTCAATGAGGCGCTGCGGCACACCGAGGCGATGTGGGCCGGTTGGTGCCGGGCGGGCCGGCCCGCCGCCCCCTGGCTGTGGCTCGCCGTCCTGGCTGCCGCGCTCGCGTGCGGTCTGCTCGGCGACGGCGAGCGCTTCGGACTGTGGCGGGCTCGGGCGCTGGAGGTGACCGGCCTGGCCGCCCCCGAGCAGGTGCCCAACTTCGTCGCGTTCCTGGCCTTCGTGGACGCCCGTGTCGCCGTGCACACGCCCCGGACGGACGCCGCCGCGGCGCTGGTCATGCGCGTGTTCGGCAGCGAGTCGCAGGGCCGGTACGGGCCGTATGCCCGCGCTGCCGCGGCCGAACTCGCCGTCGTCGCCGGACTGCCCGACGGGGCCGACCGGCTCGCGGCGGCCGCGCCGGACGGCGCCGAGAACGACTGGGCGGCGGCCTGCCTCCGGCGGGCCGCGGGGCGGCTGCACCACGACGAGGACGCGCTCGCCGCCTCGATTCGGGCCTGGGAACGTATCGACGCCCGGTTCGAACGCGCCTGCACCCTGTTGCTGCTGCCCGAGCGGGCGGCCGAAGGGCGGGCGGAACTGGTCGAACTGACCCGGCGGTGACGGCCGTACGCCGATGCCCGCGTCGACGGTGACGCCCCTCCGGCTCAGGGAGAGTCAGCCCGACCGGCGGCGAGGGCCTTGCCTCACCCCGGCCGGGACCGGCAGGCTTGGCAGATGGGTGTGGGGATGGCAGGCGTCGGTCTGCCGGCGCTCCGGCGTACCGTGACGCACCCGGCTGTCTGGTCGGTGCCGGCGATGGCGCTGCTGGTGCTCGTGGCCATCCCGTTCAACGACAGGTTCTACGGTTTCTGGGTCAACGACGACCCGCAGGGTGACGCACAGCAGTACGAGCTGCTCCACACCACACGCATCTTCCGGTACACCTCGGGCGTCCTCTGCGGGCAGGTGTTGGCGTTGCTGGCCGGCGCCGCCCTCGCCAGCCGGAACGCACAGGCGAGGGCGCTGGCGGCGGCGGTCCCGCTCGCGGTGCTCCTGGCCGGGGTGGCCGTCGCGGTCGCGTACCCGCTCGCCCGGGCTCGCGAAAGCATCTTCTTCACGAGCCCGGCACTCGACGACCCGATCCTGGTGCGGGTCCTCCTGTGCGAGGTGACCGCCTATCCGTTCTACGCCGCTGCTGGCGTCGGACTCGGCGCGCTGCTCAGGGGGCGACTGGGGCGCGGGGCGCGCTGGCCGCTCGTGCTCCTACTCCTGCTCGGCTGGTTCGTCGCCACCCTGACGGGGCTGGTGCAGGACGACCGGTTCGCCGCGCCGTACGGGCTGTTGTGGGCCGTCCCACCGCTCGCGGCCGGCACGGCGATCGCACTGGCCGGACTGTCGACGGATGTCTGGGCCGTACCACCTGTGCCGGTGGGTGACTGGGGGCGCGGTGCCGGCACCGCCCTGCTGGTGAGCGCCGCCGCGTACGCCCTGGGGTTGAACCTGCTCGCCCGCCGGGCCCGTCGACGGGCGCCTGCGCGAGCCGGCCCGCTCCCCCACCCCAACCGGACCACTGACCCGCGGTGACGCGGCGGGCCGTGCTGAACCGGCGCTGGTAGGCGGCCGGGCTGATCGACAGCTTCCGGTTCACGTTGAGGTGTCTTGCCAACTGGCCGGGCGGGTGATCTCCGAGGATCCACCGTCACCATCTCGGTGATGTTCCCGGTCACGCTCATGTGCGGTCCCCACTGGTTCCAGGCCCGCAGGTCCGAGCGGCCCGCTTCGGTCGTCGTTCAGTTTGTCACTCACCCGAGAACTGAGCGCAGCTTCGGGGCCCATGGCGCTTGGGACCTTCCTTGGCTTGTCTTCCGCCGCTTCGTCGAGACCATCACAAGCCGCTGAGGCTGTGCGGTCAGGGCTGCGGGACCACGGGTTGCCGGTGGGATTCGAGTCTCAGGTCGGAATTCCCACCAACTCCGCCACGGCGGATCCCAGAGCCGCATGTCGATGCAGCGTGGCCGCTGTGAAGGGCGTCCGAGGGCCCCCGGACGACAAGCTGCTCCCCGCCGGGCGGGGAGCAGCACTCCTTGCTGGACGTTGCTAGTGCGGTGTCCACTAACGTTCACCGGGTGTGCGGTGGGTGTTGTGGATCCTCGCCTTTGGGGCGAGCGACTCCCCACCTGAAGGTGGTGGGGCGGGCCTCCGCGGGCCAACTGATCCTCGCGCCGCCTGGTGTGGGCGGCGGGGGTCACGTCGGGACTGGCCGGCACCGGGGAGGAGTCGACCGACACCAGCCAGTCGATGTCACCGGCGGCGTCCGCGTCGGCCTGCACCCCGGCCAGCATCCGGGCGAACGCGCCGTCGAGGGCCCACCTGCGGAAACGGGTGTAGATCGACTGCCAGGACCCGTAGCGGGCCGGCACATCACGCCACGCCGCCCCAACCCGGACCTTCCACACGATCCCGTTGAGTACCCGCCGATCATCAGCACGCGGTCGACCACCCGTCACCGCCGACGGCAGATACCTCGACAGCGATTCCCACTCGACGTCAGACAACTCGTAGCGATGACCCACGCGCTACATCATCCGACATCAAGATCCTTTGAAGGCACCGACTGTGCTCTGTCCTGTAATCTTGGGCGTGTCCCGTCCGGTCAGTTGCGCTCGTCCTCCTCGGTCTTGAAGGTGCGGAAACCCCGGCGGTGGTAACTGGGTAGGGCGCGGGGGTGGTCCAGGGTCGATGTGTGCAGCCAGACCCTACTCACTGGGGGGCTCAGTTTCCACGCCCGTTGGACTGCAAGCGTTAACGCACATCCGCCCAGGCCCTTGCCGACGAAATCAGGCAGTAGCCCGAACGCTTCGATTTCCACTTCATCGCCGGAGTGGAGGTCGTAGGAGGCCATGCCCACAGGTTCGCCCCCGATGGACAGTAGCCAAAAGGTCCTGGTCGGACACTGGGCAAACCATCGGCCCCATTCTTCCTCCGTCCGGCGTGCGCTCTTCCAACCGTAAGGGGCGCCGATCCTGGCCCGCAGGTCAACAACCAGCGGCGAATCTCGATTCAGGGACTCCAAGACCAGTCCGGGCACTGATGCCGCCGGATTGAGCTGGTCACGGGCCGTCATTTCTACATACGTCACAATCTCCTTCACCCGTGGAGACTACGTGGTCCCCAGCTTGCGGATCACGGGACAGGGTGCCGGAGCCAGATGCGGGTCGAGGCGACGTCGAGAGGGCCATCATCCGCATAGGCGATTTACCAAGACTGCCATCGAGATCGCGGGACACGCCGGCTGGCCGGGCTTGACCGCGTCTGTGATCTGACAACTGATGTGCGACGCAGCTTTGCCAGGTGATGTGCGACAGATCCAGCGCTAGGGGCGACAGGATGGCCGCCAGCGCAAGGTCCTGTCATGCCGAGAACAGTGCGCCGAGAGGCGATTCGATAGGCTCGTCATTTCCCCGATATAGGCATGGCGTTCAGCCATGCGCCGAGGAGTGGCAGCACGGCCCGCAGGTCGGTTCCGTCGATTGATACGTGGGCGGCTGCGCGAGCCGCCGGGGTTGCGTTGAAGGCGATGGCCAGCCCGACCGCAGCAAAGAGCGGCAGGTCGGAGCGCCCGTCGCCGACGGCAACGCAGCGCTTCGGGTCCACGCCCAGCTCGACGGCCACGCTCACCGCGAAGTCGCGTTTGCTCAGTTCGTCGAACTGCTCGGCGACCTTCCCGCTGTAACGGCCGTCAACCAGCTCCAGGCGCGGTCCGCAGGCTCGATCGAAGCCATAGCGGTCGCACAGCTGGGTGCCTACGATGTCCCACGCCAGCGTGGCCAGGACGGGTGCCAGCTGATGTTGACGGCACCACAGAACCGTCTCGGCAATGCCGTCCACCAGCGGCAGCGACTCCATGAACCCACGCACCTCCGTGGGTGTCCGTGTTGCCCAGCCACGAGCTTCGAGGACCGCCGCCTCCTGGCTGCTCAGGGTGCCGGCGCCGTAGCCGGCCTGCACCTCTTGAATGACCTTGGCATAGCCGAGGAACTCCGCCAGGTGCTGCCCGCTGCTGGTCGGCGTCAGCGTCCCGTCGACATCAAAGAACACCGCTCCACGGATCACAGTGGAACGCTACCGGCTGCTAGGTCGGGTCTCATAAGCCCTGCTCGGAGCGGTGCCGCAGTGTCGCCACCCGCTACGACAAGACGGCCACGTCGTACCGGGCAACCGTCATCGTCGCGCTACTTCATTGGATCTGAACCTTTGAAGACACTGCCTAGTAGTGCTTTGTTAGGTCGGCGTGTCGTTGAGTCGTTTGAGTGGTTCGGGGTAGTTCGATGTTGCGGTGACCCCTGACGAGCTTTCGGTTGT
>NZ_JBEXGL010000045.1:0-9917 GCF_040607315.1 Micromonospora sp. NPDC005305
ACCAACGCCGGCCGAGGGGAAGGCTCTGGCCCACGCACACGCGCGGGCGAAACCGGCCCCGATGACGCAGGAACCGCACCCGCCCCACCCGGGGCGAGGCGCGGACGCCCGAGAAGGGCGCTGTCTCACAACTCCACCGAGTTATGAAACAGGCCGTAAGCCCTGCTTCATAAGCCGGGTCGAAGCCATTCGTTGATCGTGGCGATGTGCACGGCGTGGTAGCGGACGGCAAGTTTGTCCACCTACCGGAGACCTCGCCATACCTCGATCACCGACACGCCGACATCGGGTCGGACGATCTCCACTGCTATGCACCGCCAGACGGCGCGGGCTATATGCCGCAAGACGTCCTGCCAGGCATCATGGTCGCCATGAACGCTGACTGGGTCACCATCGTGGCCTATGAGAACGTACCTGGCTGCCTGCAGCCGCTGGCTGCCGCCCGCGCTTGACTGCGTGACCGGGGCATCGAATGGATGCCGTTCGAGTCGAGCGAGGTCAACTGGACGCTGGCCTGCGGTATTGGTCCTGACGGCCACTGGCACGGCTGGTTCGACGTCCGTATCCACGCCGCCGCTCTTCGACGCCTCGGGCTACAGCCCGGCCAGCCGACCGCGACGGTCACCGGGCCGGCCCCGCCCGGCTGGTGGCATGCCGCCGCAGAAAGCAACGCTCAGTGAACTTACTGAGCACTAAACGCGCCCTAGTGGCCGGTGTAGAGGGCTTCGATCTCGGCGGCGCGGTGCCGCTGCACCACCTCGCGCTTGATCTTCAAGGTGGGGGTGAGTTCACCGTTGGACTCGCTGAAGTCGTCGGGCAGGATGCGGAAGGTCTTGATCGCCTCCGCCTGGGAGACAGAGCTGTTCGCCCGGTCGATCGCCGCCTGGATCTCCCCGCGCAGGGCGGGGTCGTCGCGCAGTTCCGCCACCGATGTGCGCGGGTGACCGTGCGCGGTTCTCCACCGCAGCCATGCCTGCGGGTCGATGGTGACCAGAGCCGCGGCGTACGGCTTGGCGTCGCCGAGGAGCATGCAGTTGCTGACCAGCGGGTCCGCGCGTACCCGATCCTCCATCGGTGCGGGCACGATGTGCTTGCCGGCCGCGGTCACGAGGATCTCCTTGGTGCGTCCCGTGATCCGCAGATAGCCGTCGTCGTCGAGACTGCCGAGGTCGCCGGTGCGGAACCAGCCGTCGGCGGTGAACGCCGCGCGGGTGGCGGACGGATTGTTCCAGTACCCGTGGAAGACGACGTCGCCGCGGACGAGGACCTCTCCGTCGTCGGCGATCGCCAACTCCACGCCCGGTAGCGGCCGGCCGACCGTGCCGATCCGCATCGCCGACGGCTGGTTCGCCGCCAGCGCCGGGGAGGTCTCGGTCAACCCGTACCCCTCCAGCGGCGTTAGGCCGGCGCCGCGGAAGAAGTGCCCGAGCCGCTCACCGAGGGGGGCGCCGCCGACGATCGCGACGCGGCACCGTCCGCCGAGCGCCGCCCGCAGCTTCCGATAGACCAGCAGGTCGAGGACCTGCCGCGCCAGCCGGAGCGCCGGGCCAGGGCCGGACGGGCGGTCCAGGGCCCGGCTGTACCGCACGGCCACCCGGTCCGCTACGGCGAAGAGGGGACCCTGGTGGCTCTCGATGGCCTTCTGTCGCGCCCGGTTGTACATCCTCTCGAACACTCGCGGCACCGCGAGGACGAACGTGGGCCGGTAACGGCGTAGCTGATCCATCACGCCGCTCATGCTGGCGCTGTGCACCATCGTCGCCCGGGTCTGCACCATCCCCACCTGGATCATCCGGGCGAACGCGTGCGCCAACGGCAGGAAGAGCACCGTCGACGCCCGCTCATGGAACAACTCCGGCAGCACCGCGACCGCGTTGCCGACGTCGAGGCCGATGTTGCGGTGCGTCAGCACGCAGCCCTTCGGCTGGCCCGTCGTCCCGCTGGTGTACACGATCGTCGCCACGTCCGCGCCCGACACCGCAACGCGGCGGGCCGCCACCTGCTCGTCGTCGACGGCCCGGCCCCGAGCCGCCGCCTGGATCAGGTCACCGGCGTCGATCTGCCACACCTGCCCCAGCCCCGGCAGCCTCTCCCGCACGGCGTTCAGCATCGCGGCATGATCAGATGTCTCCACCACGCACGCCACCGCGCCGGAGTCGGCCAGGATCCAGGCCAGCTGATCGGCACTCGAGGTGTCGTACACCGGAACGGTCACCGCCCCGATCGTCCACGCCGCATAGTCGACCAGGGTCCACTCGTAGCGGGTGCGGCTCATCAAGGCCACCCGGTCCCCGGGCGCGACCCCTGCGGCGATGAGTCCTCGCGCCAACGCCAGCACGTCGTCGCGGAACTGCCGGCAGGTCACCGTACCCGCGTCGCCGGCGCCGGCCTGCTGCGCGGGCCACGACCGGGCGTCCGGGTTCGGGCGCAGAAACTGCACCTTGTCCGGTTTCTGCCGCGCGTTCTCCCACACCACGTCGGCCAGCCCCACCGACTCGCGGCCGGTCACCTTCGGCTTCACCGCGACGCTGCCCCGCATGCCTCGTACGCCCCCTGGCTGTAGACCGATGCGTCCCTGCACGCCCTATCGGCTGCTCTTCAGCTTCTTGTAGAGATGGTCGGGCTCATGCGGGAAGTCCATCGCTTTGTCCCGCGCCCGGTAGAAGTCTTCGATCATGTGCTGAACCTCGCCGGTGAACCGCCGTTCCCACTCGATCACGTCGTCGACGTTCTTCCGGTCCCGTTTGCCCATCAAGCGCTCGATGTCGGTGACGTCGTAGTCCTTCTGCATCGCCTGACTGGCCGGGTCGTGGATCTTCATTACCTGATCCCCCCGTTGCCGGTGCTCCGCCGCGCGATTGCCCGAGGCGTACTTGGCCAAACGCTCCGCTCCGCCATGGGGCGCTCGTTCGTGGCCGGTGCCGGCGGGAAACCACGCCGGGCGGCCATCCAGGCCTCGAGTGAGTGGACCACGGCTGATGTCGAGAGCGGGTCTTCCGGCACGACAGGACGGCGGCGGGCAGCTGGGCGCCTGGGCTGATCCACACCCGACCCGCATCCCGGTGGGCCAGACTGCATAAGTGAAGATCGCGGCGCCGACAATCAGGTGGACGCCGTGGCGGTTCGTGACCGCGTTCGGTGTTGTCAGTCTGTTGTCGGACGTGGTGTACGAGGGCGCCCGGTCAGTCATCGGACCCTACCTGGCCACCCTCGGCGCATCCGCGACCCTCGTCGGCCTGGTCACCGGCGTCGGGGAGGCGTTCGCCCTGGCCGGACGGCTGGGCACCGGACCCCTCGCCGACCGGACCCAGGCCTACTGGCCGCTGGTCCTGGTCGGCTACGTCCTGACCATGGTCGCTGTGCCCGCTCTCGGGCTGACCAGCGCATTGTGGCTGGCTGCGGTGCTGTTTGTCGCGGAACGTGCCGGTAAAGCGATCCGGGGCCCGGCGCGCGATGTCATGATCTCCCACGCCGCCTCGGCCGTCGGCCGTGGCAAGGGCTTCGCCGTGCACGAGGCGCTCGACCAGGCCGGGGCGGTTGCGGGGCCGTTGCTGGTCGCCGCCGTTCTGGCCGCCACCGCCTACCACTACCGACCCGCGTTCCTCGCCTTGGCCGTACCGGCTGTGGCGGCGCTGCTCCTGCTGCTGTGGCTGCGCGCTGGCGTGCCCGATCCGCGCCGCTTCGAACCGGGCCCTCAACCCGGTGCGTCGCCCGCCCCGCCGGGCGTCCGGCTGCCCCGCGTGTTCTGGACCTATCTGGCCTTCACGGTGCTGACCACGGCCGGCTACGCCACCTTCGGTGTGCTCAGCTTCCACCTCGCCACCCGGCACGTCGTACCGGTGGCGGTGGTTCCGGTCGTGTACGCCGCCGCGATGGGCGTCGACGCGATCGCCGCGCTAGCCTCCGGGTGGCTGTATGACCGGACCGGCCTCCGGGTGCTGGCCGCCGTCCCCGTGCTGACCGCTCTGATCCCGCTGGCTGCCTTCACCACCACTGCGGCGACGGCGGTCGCCGGGGTCCTGGCCTGGGGCGCCGTCCTCGGCATCCAGGAATCCACCATGCGTGCGGCCATCGCCGACATCGTCCCCACTGGCAGGCGGGGCACCGCCTACGGAATCTTCGCCGCCGGGTTGGGCGCGGCGACCCTGGTCGGTGGGGTGCTGATCGGTGCCCTCTACGACTACTCGATCACCGCCATGATCATCGCCGTGGCCGGAATTCAGGCCGTCGCCCTCGCCCTGTTCGTCGCTACCGATCGCCCGGCCACCCGGCCCGTTCGCCCTTCACCGCGGGGGAGTCGTGGATGACGAACGAGCCGGCGATCGCAAGCCGCGGTGCGCCCGGCGGCGAGTGGAACGGCGTCCGTGGTTCCGCGGATCTTGGACCAACGTGGGAGCGGCCGCCCTGCCCGGCGCTGACCGATCGATCCCGGCGCATGGTGGTCGACGCCAGATGCAGGCCGCGGTCGGAACCGGCGGAGTTTCTCACCCGCACCCCGGCCCAAGCCGTACGGGGTGGTCGTTCTGGGTTAGGGTTTGGAGGGCGGAGCGAAACGCGATCCGACGCCGCCCCGGCGAGCGGCCGGATCCACCCCGCTCATCTACCGCACCCGGCTTGCAGATGCGAGCGGGTGAGTCGCGCGCTGGCGCGCAAACTTTGGAGCAGCTGTTGACTGATGTAGCCGTGCAAGATTCAAGTCCGTTCCGTGCAGCACCGGGAGCAGAAGCGCCCTTCGATCACACACCTGCCGTCGACGTGAGTGCGGCTGCGATGACCCGACTGCGCACCCCGTTCGGTGCCGAGGGCAACGGCGACCGGAAGCCGGCGGCGGCACCCATCGCTGCTCGCTAGAGCAGCACGACGCCGAGCTAGCACCGCCCGAACCTCTCCTGGATGAACAACCTCGCCGGCGAGTTCCTGCCGCTCAGCACGACGGTCAGCGACGGCCATCCACTGACGAGAATCACGCTTCAACCGTCTTGTGCCGCCAGGGCTTCCTGCGGCGTAGGTCCAACATGTGCGAAGGCTAGCCAACCGCGCGGCTGCTCCTCACTGACCAGCGGTGGGTGGGCGATCGTGCGGGAGATGACCCAGTGCGGGGCGTTGTTCCAACGATGAATCACGTGTATGTCGCGCGATGGCGCCATCGGCGTCAGGCCGTCCTGGTCGGTGCGCTGCAGACCATGGCACCCGGTGCGGCGGGGGTTGGCCAGGAGGCCTCCTCGACGCCGAGGTTCGCCTCGGCAAAAGCGAGGTCAGCATCGTCAACCAGATGGCAGAGATGCCGCGGCCTTACGACCTTGTGCGTAATAAGGGCGGGTGCTGGCCTGGGACGGCATGGGTTCTTGCCAGGTGATCGTGCGGTCGGAGACCAAGCCGGCGACGGCGTCAATGCTTCGAGTAAGAACCGGGTGACGAGTTCGGCAGCCAGTGCAGCGTTGGGCAACGCCCGGCGTAACGGCTACCTGGTCGACTGGTCGGGTGTCATGTGGCCGTGTTGCCAGGCCCATGCGGCGATCCCGACGCGGTTGCGGGCGGCGAGCTTGGCTTGGATGTTGGCGGCGTGGGTCTTGACCGTGCCGGCGCTGATGTACAGTTCGGCGCCGATCTCGGCGTTGGTGCGTCCGTGGGCGATCAGTCGGGCGATCGCCAGCTCGCGCGCGGTGAGCGGGTGCGCCGTGTCTGCCGGTCCGGGTGCCGCGCCCTGGGTCAGGGTGTGGAGCAGCCGGACGGTGATCTGGGGACTGATCAGCGTGTCGCCGGCCATGGCGGCGCGGACGGCTTCGATCAGCAAGGTTGGTCCGGACCGCTTGAGGAGGAAGCCGCAGGCTCCGTTTCGCAGCGCGGTGTGTACGTAGTCGTCGAGGTCGAACGTGGTGACCACGACGACTCTGGCGATCGGGGCAAGTAGCCGGGTGACCTCCAACCCGTCGAGACCGGGCATGCGGATGTCGGCCAAGACCACGTCCGGCCTGAGGTCGCGCGCTTGGGCGACGGCTGATGTCCCGTCCGCGGCCTCACCGACGACGGTCATGTCCGGTTGTGAGTCCAGCACCAGCCGGAAGCCGCTGCGAATGTGGTCCTGGTCGTCGACGATGAGGATGCGGGTGGGGACAGGTTGCTGGATCATGTGTCGTCTCTGGCCGGTGAGCTGGGGAAGGTCGCGGTCAGCCGCCAATGGGCGTTGCCGTTGTCGTCGGTGTGCGGTCCGGCCGTCAAGGTACCTCCAACGGCGACGATGTGATCGCGAAGCCCGGCCAACCCGTGGCCGCCCCGTCGTGCGGCGGCGCCGCGCGACCGGCGGCCGGTCGCCGGGGCGTCGTTGCGGACGGCCACCTCGACCGTGTCGGCGGTGCCGCACCATACCGCCACGCTGACCGCCTTCGCGTTGACTGCGTGTCGACGGACATTGGTCAGTCCCTCCACCACCATCCGATATCCCGCCGCTTGTGCCTGAGGCGAGAGCAGCGCAGCCGCAGCCGGGTCGAGGTCGAGGTGGCAGGTCGTGGTACCGGCAGATCCGAACTGCTCGACAATTGAGGGCAGTCCGTTTATGCCTGGTGCGGGCGCGGCCGGGATGGCGCGGCCGTCCGCGTCGTGGAGCATCTGAATCGTCCGGTCCATCAGCGCCAACGCGTTCAACCCGGCCCGCTCGATGCGCTCCAGCGACCGCGGCGCCTGCGCGGGATCGGTATCGGCCACGAACCGAGCCGCCTGCGCCTGCGCCACGATCGCGCTGACCTCGTGCGCCACGAAATCGTGCAGATCTCTGGCCAGGTCCAGCTGTTGACGACGGCGTGCCTGCGCCACCGCCTCGTCCGTGCGGTGTGCCTGCCATCGCGGATACCCGCCCAGCGCCGCGGCGGCCAGCGCCGGCAACATCCAGAAGGCCGCCGCGCCGGCTCCTTCCAGCCACGAGGGCGTCTCCAGTACCGATACCGGCCACAGCGCGCACGCCGCGGCCGCCAGGCAGCCGACGGATACCGCCGCGCGGATCGGCGACCACCGCGCCACGCCGCGCAGCAGCACCAGCAGCGCCGCGACCTCGATCAGCTTCCAGAGCGCGGCCTCCTCCGGTACCGGGCGCGGCTGAGCGAAGCTAGTCACCAGCGACAGCACCGCGGCGGCAGCGAGCAGACCGGCCAAGCGGTGCCGTAACCGCCGTGGACCCAGCATTGCCCATACGGCCGCGCCCAGCGTGCAGACGGCCGCGATCGCGGTGCTCGTAGACGACACCGCAGTGACGGTACGGGCTGCTGGCCGCGGTCCGGTAGCCCGTTCGGCATACCCGCGCGAGGGCCGTACGGGCCAGGACCTCCCGATCGGCGCATGGTGCGCGGCCGGCCGCTTGGGAAGGCTGGACGCAGCGGTCGGAAGCACTCCGGCCGCGCATCCCGCGATCGATGACCGCGTTCCGTGAAAGGTCCTCAGCCATGACCGCATCACTTGTCGACCCGCAGCCGATCCGCGCGAAGACCGGTGCCCGGCCCGGCCCGGTGGTGTCCCGACCGATCCACCTGGCCGCCAGCGTCGCCTCGCTGACCCTCGTGCCCAGTGGTCTGTGGCGGATCGCGCTCGCCTTCGGTGCTCCAGCCGGCTTCGCTGCAGGCACCCCCCTGCACGCCGACAACTTCCCCGGCGCCCTGTCGTTCTACCTGATCGGGTTGAGCGTGGTCGCCGAACTGCTCGGGCTGCTGACCCTCGGCCTCGTCCAACACTGGGGTGAGGTCCTGCCCAGCTGGGTGCCGCTCCTCGGCGGGCGGCGCATCCCGGTGTTGGCCGCCGTCGTACCTGCCGCGCTCGGCGCCGCAGCCGTCACCCTGATCAGCGTTTGGGGTGCCTGGACCTGGAACGGGCCGGACAACATGGGCCACCCGGACGCCCCGGACGGCATCGCGTACTGGGTGATGACCGTGTGCTACGCCCCGCTGCTGCTGTGGGGTCCCCTGCTCGCCGTAGTGACCGCCGCGTACTACCGGCGCCGCCGTCACCAAAGCCGGTAAGCAGTCACCGAATATGCCGCTACCGCCCATAGACTCTTGGAAAGGGTCAACCTTGCGTATCAGAAGCGCCGCCACAATCGCCATGCTCGCCGCCGCCATCGGCCTGATCACGACGACGGCGACTGCCGCCGCTGAGACCAACCACTCGCCGGGCAAGCCGAAGATCGCCAGCGTCGTCGGAGCCGCGGACGTACGCCTCACCTACCAGGACGACGACGACATCCGGTCGTTTGCCTTCACCGCGCACGCCACGCCCTACACCCGCGGGCCGATACCCACCGCCGACGGCCAATCGCTGCCCGGCGCGCCCAACGACGCGACCGGGACGGTCAAGATCACACATTACGCGGCCCAGTGGAACATGACCTTCACCGCCGAAGGCCAGGTCGACTCGATGGTGACCGCCCCCGGCTATGCGACCCTGACCGCGGTCATCACCACCGTGAGCCCGGGCGGGCCGGACTACTGGATTGGCAAACGCTTCGGGTTCAGCGTGTACGACGCAGGCAAGGACAAGCCCCGCCGTTCGCGCGACCGAGTCGGTTTCTCCTGGGAGTTCATGAACATGACAAGGAACGACGCAGGCGACTGGACCGAATCCGAAATCGGCACCAGCATGGCACCTGCCCCGTTCGCACCCGTCGTCAACGGCGGCTACACCATCACCCACGCCGACCTGCCACCCATCCCCAAGCACTAACGACCTTGTGCCCGGCAGCGCTGGACGGCGTGGCGGCTTGACCCAGACATAGACGGCCGCGCAGATGTCTTGATTGTGTCGATCAAAGCCATCCGCGCGGCCTTCGCCCATTGTGCCTTTACCGGCCTCAGCCGCAACCACCTGGGCCTGCTCCTGACCGAACTCCAACCCCCATGGACCGCGGCCCGAGAGGACCGGTTGCATGCCCGCCGCACCCGAGAGCGCGTCCGCAAGGCAGGAGCCGGCCGCCGACCACGGCTGAGCTTCACCGACCGAGTCGTGATCACCCTGGTCCACCTACGCCTAGCGATCCCGCACGCCGCCCTCGCGATCGCGTACGGCGTCGACCGGGCCACTAGCACCCGTGCCGTCACCCAGATCCGTGCGCTGCTCGCCCGACGCGGCTTCGCCACCCCCGCCGGGACACGGCTGCACACCCTGGCCGACGTGTTCGCCTACGGAGCAGCCGAAGGCGTCACCCTGCGCCTGGACGCCACCGAGATCCGGGTACGGCGACCCCAACAAGGACGCCCAGGCCGCAAGGCGTTCGTGTCCGGCAAACTCAAACAGAACACCATCAAAACCACCGTCGCCGCCGACCACCACGGGGCGACCCTGTGGTGCGGTGCCACCCGCCCCGGACGTATGCACGACCTGACCGCAGCCCGGATCGAAGGCATCGACACGCTGCTCGACGCCTACCCAGACGTCACACTGCTGGTCGATGCCGGCTACCAAGGACTGGCCCGAGACCACCCCGGCCCGGTCTGCGCGCCGCCGTTGAAGCTACGACCCGGGGCACCGCCCGAGCAGCAGACCGCGTGGGAACACGACCGCAAACACCAGTCCTCGCAACGGATCGCGGTCGAGCACACCATCGCGGAACTGAAATGGTGGCGCGTCCTGCAACGCTTCACCGGCCGCCGGGAGTTGCTCCCCGAGACCATCAACGCCATCGCCGGCATCGTCTCGGACAAATCCGCCGGCCTCACCTGGTAAAACGCCCAGGCCACGCGCCATCAACTATTGCGCACAAGGTCGTTAGCGTGCGGCGCCGCCCGGTCGACCCGGGTCGGTCCCGGAGGGCCGGTGACCGACGCGTGGAGCCCGTATCACTGAGGAGTTGCCAGACGCCGGGCGGAAACCCCGCGCCGCGCCGGCCACCGTATCGTCGGGATCGCGCTCGAGGGCCCGCCGGATGTGCGGCGGGATAA
>NZ_JBEXGL010000046.1:0-9376 GCF_040607315.1 Micromonospora sp. NPDC005305
TCCCCTCCCCCTCCCCCTCCCTCTTGGGGGCGGCCGGGGGGGGGGTGTCCCCCCGGGGCGCCCCCGCCGCGCCGCGCCCCCCCCGCGAGAACCGCGGGGCCGGCTCGACCGGCTCCGGGCGCCGCCGGCCGGGACGTCCTCGGCCCTCGGCCGCTCGGGTCTGGGCTGCTCGGGTCTGGGTGCCGCGGTCCGACTGCCGTGGGGTCAGCGGTCGGACACCGGCTCGGCCCCGCCGCCCTCGCCACCGCCGTCGCCACCGTCCGCGGGGGCCGTCGTGGTCGTCGTGGTCTCGGTCGGCGCGGTCGTCTGCACCGGCGGGGAGGTGGTGGTCGGTGCCGTGCTCGGCGCGGTCGGCAGGGTCGACGGGACGCCGGACGGGCTCGGCTGGCCCGATCCGCTGGCGGAGGGGCTCGGGGTCGCCGAGCCCGAGGTCGACGGCCGGCCGGTCGGGCCCACCGGCCGGTAGCTGTGGCCGCCCTCGTCCGTCGGCGGGCCCTCGGTGACCGCGGCGTCCGCGACCGAGTTGCTCGGGGCAACCGCGGGCGCGGTCGTGTCGATCCGGGTGGCCGGCGCATCGGCGTTCCTCGCCGCGCCCAGTGCCGCGCCCAGCGCGGTCAGCGCCACCAGCACGGCGGCCAGCGCGCCGACCAGCGTGCCGCGCCGCCCCGGCCGGCGGGCGGGCGCCACGAGGGCGCCCGGCGCGGTGGCCGTCAGGTCGTCTCGGGTGCGGCTCGATCCGGTCGCACCGCGCAGCGTCACCGGCACCATGGCGGTGGGCGACTCGGACCCGGCCGCGCGGGCCGCCTCGGCCATCGCGGCGGCGGTGGGGAAGCGGTCCGCCGGGTCCTTGGCCAGGGCCCGGGCCACCAGGTCCCGGACCGGCGGCGGGATCTCCGCCGGCAGCTCCGGCGGCTCGTCGTCGAGGTGCCGGACGGCCACCTGCAGCGGGTTGTCACCGGTGAACGGCGGGCTGCCGGTGAGGCAGCAGTAGGCCACCGCGCCGAGCGCGTAGACGTCGGTGGCGCCGGAGACCGGCCGCCCGGCGGCCTGCTCGGGAGCCATGTAGAGGGCGGTGCCGGGCACCGCGTTGGTGCTGGTGATGCTGGTGACGTTGGTCGACCGGGCCACCCCGAAGTCGACCAGCACCACGGTCCCGTCGTCCTGCACGAGCAGGTTGCTCGGCTTCACGTCACGGTGGACGATGCCCCGGGCGTGCGCGCCGTGCAGGGCCTGGGCCACCTGCGCCACGATCGACATGGTCTCGCCGACCCCGAGCTGCCCGGCCGCTTCGATCCGCCGGGAGAGCGGCTCGCCCGCCACGAACTCCATGACCAGGTAGTCGGCCCGGCTGCCGTCGGGCAGCTCGTCCTCGCCGCAGTCGAACACCTGGACCACGCCCGGATGGCGCAGCGACGCCATGATCCGCGCCTCGGAGCGGAAGCGGGCGATGAAGTCGGGGTCGGAGACCAGCGCGGGCAGCAGGACCTTCACCGCGACCGGCCGGCCGAGCACCAGGTCGGTGGCACGCCAGACGTCGCCCATGCCGCCGGTGGCGACACGGTCATCAAGGCGGTACCGACCGCTGAGTACGACGTCGGAAGTCAACACGTCAATACCGTACCCAGAGGGGCCGCAGAGTATTTCCCGCGATCTCTCCCGTCACGACCGGCGGGCGGCCGGAGGCGCCTGGGCCGAACGGTCAACCGCCCCCGCACCGGTCGGCTGACGGTGACGAATCGCGTACGATCGGGCAGTAAAATGTGCCCAGAGGTTCGTGTGTCCGGCTCCGACCTGGTGTTTCGTCCCGGTTCGCCGGCCGCGCAGCGCAACGCGGACGGTTTTCGTTACGCCGACCCGCCGTGCCGGGCCGTAGAGAATTCTCACTCTTTCTCCGGCGGGCGGCACCTTGTCGAACCCACCGGCCGCTCCTAGCGTTGGCCCGGCTCCCGGCCGCCCCATGACGCCGGTACGGTATGTCCGCCGACGGCCGTCCTTACACGGCGGTGTCCATACGCGCGCCCGCACCCTTCCGGTGCTGGTGCCGATCAGGTCAGCGGGGGACTGATGGTGCGGGTGGAGGTCCGGTTGTCCGACCGGGCGGGCGTCGGGCACGCCGGCACCGGTGGGCGCCGGTGCGGGGAGTCGGCACGGCGGGAACGGCGGATCCATGACCGGTGAGCTGAGCGAGGCGGTCGCCGCCGCGCAGGGGGGCGACGAGGAGGCGTTTCGCTTCCTCTACCGCAGCCTGCAGCCCGGCCTGCTGCGCTACCTCACCGCCCTGGTCGGCGGCGACGCCGAGGACGTGGCCTCGGAGACGTGGCTGCAGATCTCCCGCGACCTGCCCAGCTTCACCGGCGGCGAGTTCCGCGCCTGGACCGTCACGATCGCCCGCAACCGGGCCATGGACCACCTGCGCCGGCAGCGCCGGCGGCCCGCCCTGCCGGTGCCCGTCCAGGCGCTCAGCGAGCTGGCCGGCGACGCGGACACCGCCGAGCGGGCCGGCGAGACCATCGGCACCGAGAGCGCCCTGGCGCTGATCGCCAGCCTGCCGCCCAGGGAGGCGGAGGCGGTGCTGCTGCGGGCCGTGATCGGGCTCGACGCGGAGACCGCCGGGCGGGTGCTCGGCCGGCGGGCCGGTGCGGTGCGCACCGCCGCGCACCGGGGGCTGCGGCGTCTGGCCGGGTTGCTGGAGCGCGCCGATGCGGATCAGCCGGCGGACCGGGCCGGGGGAGCGACGCCGCCCCGCGCCCGCACCGGCCGGGGACGGCAGGCGCCGCAGGCGCCCAAGGCCGAGCCGGCGGACGGTTGACGTGGAGGGAAACGGGATGAGTTCTGGCCGGTCCGACTGGCCCGCCGATCCGGCGGACTCGGAGCGCTTCCTCGACGCGGCCCGCGCCGGGACACCTCCGGAGGCGCCGGCCGACCCGCTGGCGCACCTGCTCGCCGCGGCGTCCGCCCCGGGCACCGCGGCGGAACTGGCCGGCGAGGAGCAGGCGCTCGCCGCGTTCCGCGCCGCCCGGGCCAACCCGGCCCCGGCCCCGGCCGCCGCGCCGCGGCCACGACGCCGTTTCCGGGTCGGCGCGGTCCTGGCCGGGCTCGCCGCCACCGCCACCGCCGGGGTCGCGTTCGCCGCGGTGAACCTCGACCGGACCCCGGAGCCGGCGCCGCCGCCGGCCCCCACCACGCCGGGCAGCAGCACCGGTGGTGCGAGCGATCCGGGCTCCCCGACGCCCTCCGGGGGCACGACCCCGAGCGGTGGGGCCTCCGGCGGTGTCCCGTCGAGCGCACCGACACCTGGCAGCTCCGGTGGACCCGGCGGGCCGGCGAGCGCCGGCAAGCTCGCCGGGCACTGTCGGGCCTACCTGGCCAAGTCGGACCAGCAGCGGGCCAAGGCGCTGGAGAGCCCCGGGTTCGCCGATCTGGTGACCGCCGCCGGCGGCGCCGACCGGGTGGAGAGCTACTGCCTGGCGCTGGTGCCGGAGACGTCGCCGGAGCCGAAGCCGACGCCGGAGTCGAAGCCGACGTCGGAGTCGAAGTCGAAGCCGAAGTCGACGCCCAAGCCGAAGTCGGAGCCGAAAGCCGAGCCGAAGTCGGACCCGAAGTCGGACCCGAAGTCGACGTCGAAGCCGTAGTCGCTGAGCGGGCACCGCCCCCGCCGCAACCGGATTCCGGACAAAAATTCATCTCCCCGGGCACGCGGAATCCGTCTGCTAGACAGAAGATGGTGGGACCGCCGACGCCCGGCCGCCACGGCACGGGCGCCGGCCGACAGCGTGGTCGCGCGCCCCGGGGAGAGGAGCCGTCTCGTGGTGATGTCGCCGGAGTTGGACCGGACCACCGTGCTGGGGGATGAGGCGGCGGCCCGCGGGCACATCGCCAGGATCTGCTTCAAGACCGGGCCACCCAGCCTGACCGGCGTCGAGCTGGAATGGACGGTGCACGACGCCGCGGACCCGACCCGCCCGGTCGACCGCGAGCGACTGCACCGGGCGTTGGGACGGCACAGCCCCGTCACCCTCGACCCCACCAGCCCGGCCGCCGGGCTCCGGCGCGGTGGCACCGTGACCGTGGAGCCGGGCGGGCAGGTGGAGATCTCCTCCGCGCCGCGACCGTCGGTCGCCGCGCTCATCCTGGCCACCGAGGCCGACCTCGCCGAGCTGCGGGCCCTCCTGGACGCCGCCGGCCTGGTCCTGGGCCGCACCGGCATGGACCCCTGGCGCCCCCCGCGCCCCGTCGTGGACACGCCGCGCTACCGGGCCATGCGCTCCGTCCTCGACCGGCACGGGCCGGCCGGCCGGGCGATGATGTACAGCACCGCCGGGCTCCAGGTCTGCCTGGACGCGGGCGAGCCGGATCGGCTGGCCGAGCGGTGGGCGGCCGCGCACGCCGTCGGGCCGCCGCTGCTGGCCGCCTTCGCCACCGCCGACCGGCACGCCGGGCGGCCCACCGGCTGGGCCTCCACCCGGATGGCCGCCTGGCTGGCGATCGACCCGGCGCGCACCCGGCCGGTCTGGTCCCCGGTGCGGGCCGACCGCGACCCGATCGCCGCCTGGAGCGGGTACGCGCTGGCCGCGCCGCTGCTCTGCGTCCGCGGCGACGGTCCGGACTGGACGCCGCCCGAGGGCGTCACCTTCGCCGACTGGCTGGCCGGGGCGCTGCCGCAGCCGCCGACCACCGACGACCTCGAATACCACCTCAGCACGCTCTTCCCACCGGTCCGCCCCCGCGGCTACCTGGAGGTCCGCTACCTGGACGCCCAGCCCGGTCGGGAGTGGACCGTGCCGCTGGCGGTGCTGGCGGCGCTCTTCGCCGACCCCGCCACCACCCGGGACGCGCTCGCCGTCGCCGCCCCGGTCGCCGGGGGATGGGTCGCGGCGGCCCGGCGCGGGCTGGCCGAGCGGCCGCTGGCGACCGCTGCGGCCGCGCTGTTCGACCTGGCCCTGGCGGCCCTGCCCCGGCTGGACCTGCCGGCCGGGATCCACGACGAGACGAGCCGAGCGATCCGGCGGCGCCGCGCCGCCGCGGAGAGGGGACACCGGTGACCATGACCGAGCGGCCGGCGATCGAGGGTGAGCGGTTGCGCAGCCGGATCGCCGCCGAGCTGGAGCGCGCCCGCGCCCGCACCGCACTGCTCGCCGACGCGGTGGACGACGACGACCTGGTGCGGCAGCACTCGACGCTGATGTCGCCGCTGGTCTGGGACCTGGCGCACGTCGGCAACCAGGAGGAGTTGTGGCTGGTCCGCGACGTCGGCGGGCGCGACCCGGTGCGCCACGACATCGACGACCTGTACGACGCGTTCAAGCAGCCCCGCCGGGACCGGCCCCGGCTGCCGCTGCTGCCGCCCGCCGAGGCGCGGGCGTACGTGCGGACCGTCCGGGAGAAGGTGTACGACCTGCTGGACGGGATCCGGTTCACCGACCGGAAGCTGGTCGAGGACGGCTTCGCGTTCGGCATGATCGTCCAGCACGAGCAGCAGCACGACGAGACCATGCTCGCCACCCACCAGCTGCGCGCCGGCGGCCCGGTGCTGGACGCTCCGCCGCCGCCCGAGCCTTGCGCCCGGGTGGGCGGCGAGGTGCTGGTGCCGGCCGGCCCGTTCACCATGGGCACCTCCACCGACCCGTGGGCGCTGGACAACGAGCGCCCCGCCCACACCGTCGACCTGCCCGCGTACGCCATCGACGCGGCACCGGTCACCAACGGGCAGTACCGCGCGTTCCTGGCCGACGGCGGCTACGACGAGCCGCGCTGGTGGAGCGCGGCCGGCTGGCGGCACCGGGTCGAGGCCGCGCTGACCGCACCGATGCACTGGCGGCGCGACGGGGACGGCTGGGCGTACCGCCGGTTCGGGCGCTGGTCGCCGGTGCGCGACGACGAGCCGGTGGTGCACGTCTGCTTCCACGAGGCGGAGGCGTACGCGGCCTGGGCCGGCCGGCGGCTGCCCACCGAGGCGGAGTGGGAGAAGGCGGCCCGCTGGGATCCGGCGACCGGCCGGTCGCGCCGCTACCCGTGGGGCGACGCGGACCCGACGGGCGCGCACGCCAACCTGGGGCAGCGGCACCTGTGGCCGGCGCCGGTGGGCGCGTACCCGGAGGGGGCGTCGCCGCTCGGCGTGCACCAGCTCATCGGCGACGTCTGGGAGTGGACCTCGTCCACCTTCCGCGGCCACCCGGGCTTCGCGGCATTCCCCTACCGCGAATACTCGGAGGTGTTCTTCGGCGACGACCACCGGGTGCTGCGCGGCGGCTCGTTCGGCACCGACCGGTCGGCCTGCCGGGGCACCTTCCGCAACTGGGACTACCCGATCCGGCGGCAGATCTTCAGCGGTTTCCGCTGCGCCCGCGACGCCCGTCCCGAGGAGACGGCGTGACGGGAGGCGCCGCCTGATGTGCCGCCATCTGGCGTACCTCGGTCCGCCGGTCAGCCTGCGGAGCCTGCTCTTCGACCCGCCGTACGGGCTGCTGCGGCAGTCCTGGGCGCCCCGTGACATGCGTGGCGGCGGCACGATCAACGCCGACGGCTTCGGCGTCGGCTGGTACCCGGTCGGCGGCGACCCGGTCCGCTACCGGCGGGCGCAGCCGATGTGGAGCGACACGACCCTGCCGGAGCTGGCCGCCGTGACGGTCGCGGGCGCGGTGCTGGCCGCCGTCCGCTCCGCCACGGTCGGCATGCCGCTGCACGAGACGGCGGCCGCGCCGTTCGCCGAGGGGCGCTGGCTGTTCAGCCACAACGGGGTGGTGCGGGGCTGGCCGGACACACTGGTCCCGCTGGCCGGCGGGCTGCCCGTCCGCGACCTGCTGACCCTGGAGGTGCCGACCGACTCGGCGCTGCTCTGGGCGCTGGTCCGGCACCGGCTGCGCGCCGGCGCCACGCCCGGCGACGCGGTGGCCGACACCGTCGCCGCGGTCTCCGCCGCCGCCCCCGGATCACGGCTGAACCTGCTGCTGACCGACGGCGCCACGGTGGCGGCCAGCGTGGCCGGGCACGCGCTGTCGGTACGCCGTACCCCGGGTTCGGTGCTGCTCGCCTCCGAGCCCTCCGACGACGACCCCGGCTGGCGGCCGGTGCCGGACGGCCGGCTGGTGGTGGCCACCGCCACCGGGCTGGAGGTCCGGGAGCTGACGGTCGCCTGACATCCCGTTTCCCACACCGGTAGGAACAGGAAGGACAGCTGATGAGCGCGGAGCCACTGGAGATCCACCTGGAGGAGCAGGACCTCGACCGCGGCCTGCGGGAGGACGTCCGGCTCGGCCTGACCGCGACGCCGAAGTGGCTGCCACCGAAGTGGTTCTACGACGCCCGGGGCAGCGAGCTGTTCGAGGAGATCACCCGGCTGCCGGAGTACTACCCGACCCGGGCCGAGCGGGCGGTGCTGGCCGCGCACGCCGACGACGTCGCCGCGCTGACCGGTGCGAAGACGCTGATCGAGCTGGGCTCCGGCTCGTCGGAGAAGACCCGGCTGCTGCTGGACGCCTTCACCCGCCACGGCGACCTGGGCAGCTTCGTGCCGCTGGACGTCTCGGTCAGCGCGCTGCGCGGGTCCACCGAGCAGATCGCCGCCGCGTACCCCGGGCTGCGGGTGCGCGGCATCGTCGGCGACTTCACCCGGCACCTGGACCGGCTGCCCACCGGCGGCCGGCGGCTGGTGCTGTTCCTCGGCGGGACCATCGGCAACCTGCTGCCCGCGGAGCGGGCCGAGTTCCTCACCGCGATGCGCGCGGCGCTGGAGGCCGGCGACTGGCTGCTGGTCGGCACCGACCTGGTGAAGGACCCGTCGGTGCTGGTCCCCGCCTACGACGACGCGGCCGGGGTGACCGCCGAGTTCAACCGCAACGTGCTGCGGGTGATCAACCGGGAACTGGGGGCGGACTTCGACCCGGCGGCGTTCCGGCATGTGGCGGTCTGGGACCCGGAGCACGAGTGGATCGAGATGCGGCTGCGGGCGGAGCGCCCCGTCCGGGTGCGCGTGCTCGACCTGGACGTCGCGTTCGCCGCCGGCGAGGAGCTGCGGACCGAGGTCTCGGCGAAGTTCCGGCCGGCGGGGATCGCCCGGGAACTGGTCGCGGCCGGGTTCGTCCGGCAGGCGTTCTGGACCGACCCGGAGGGGCTGTTCGGGGTCAGCCTGGCCCGCGCGGACTGAGGCCCGGTGACCCTGTTCACCCGGCGCGGCCCGCCCCCTGATGATCGGCTAGGCTGGGCGGCGCGAAGGGGAGTAGCCCCCAATGTCGTGGTCGACATACTGGTGCGTTCCGCATCCGGCCACGCGGCCCCGGTCCCCGGGGCGGGCGAGACCTTCGACTCAGGCTGTCGCAGCCGGGTCGAGGGCGCCCCGTACCTCGTCCCGGCTTGATCGGGAAGGTTCACATGGACGGTTTCCTCGTCGCGCTGGTGGTCAGCTTCGGCGTCATCTTCGTCGCCGAGCTGGGTGACAAGTCCCAGCTCATGGCCCTGACGTTCGCCACCCGGTTCCGGCCGCTGCCGGTGCTCATCGGCATCACCGTCGCCACCGCGGTCGTGCACCTGGCCTCGGTCGCCATCGGCTACGGCCTCCACGCGGCCCTGCCCACCGAATGGATCTCGCTCGTCGCCGGCCTGGCGTTCCTCGGCTTCGGCGCCTGGACGCTGCGCGGCGACAAGCTGACCGAGGAGGAGAAGCGCAAGGCGGAGAAGAGCAGCCGCCACGCGATCGTCGCCGTCGGTGTGGCGTTCTTCCTGGCCGAGCTGGGCGACAAGACCATGCTCGCCACCATCACCCTGGCCACCAAGTACGGCTGGTTCGGCACCTGGCTCGGCTCGACCCTGGGCATGGTCGCCGCCGACGCCCTGGCGATCCTGGTGGGCCGCCTGCTCGGCCGGCACCTGCCGGAGAAGGCCATCCGGTACGGCGCCGCCGTCCTCTTCGCCATCTCCGGCCTCTGGCTGGTCTTCGAGGCGGTCGCCGAGCTGACCTGAGCCCGCCGGCCGGTTCCGCCTTTCCCGCCGCCTGCGGAACCGGCCGCGGGTGATCGAGGACCGCGTTGGCGGGGTATGCACCTCGGGGAGACGCCGCGGCGGGTGACGACCACCGCCGGGCGTGAGCCACGAGAGGAAACCGGACGACCGGGAGGTCCCGCGCATGAGCAGGCACGACGAGCCCAACGAGTACGGCTTCGCCGGGGGCGCCACGGCTCCGGAGCCGCCGCCGGGCGGGCGCCCCGACGAGCAGGACCGGGCCGAGGAGGTCGCGGTTCCGGGCGACGACTTCACCGAGCCGTTGGCCGACGCGCTGGAGGAGACCGAGGAGCACGGCGAGGAGCGCCCGGCCGACCGCCGCCGCTGAGCGGGCGCGCGCCGCGACGGTGAGCACCACGAAATTGAGCACCGACCAGCCGAG
>NZ_JBEXGL010000047.1:0-7685 GCF_040607315.1 Micromonospora sp. NPDC005305
AATCAGACCAAAGCCTGACCAGTCCGGGGTATAAATCAATTTGGCACTGGCTTTTCAAGCACCCTGTTGAGTTCTCAAAGAACAACCACACACCAACCGGAACCCCGCACCAGCAGGACCCCGTCCGGGGCATTTCGTTCGTCCTTACACCCGCCGCTCCCGCGCCGGGCACTTTTACTACGTTACCTCACCGTCTCTGCCGTGTCAAACCGTGTGTCCCGGTCTGTCACGCTTCGTACGGGTCGGTGCCGCTGCACACGCGCAGCGGCTAACCGCTGTGCTTGGTCATCGGATTTGGCAGGACGGCCGCTGCGGTTTCCCGCTCGCTCGTCCGTGTCCCTGCCGGTCGTCAACCTTACCCGGTCGGTTCCGCTCCGCCAAATCCGCCCTGCGGCGTTTCGGCGAGCCCCACCCGGTCCGGCTCCGCCGAGGTGCAACCCCGTCGGCGCCGGTGCCATTCCCCGGTTCGGAGCTCCAGGATGTTCGTCCCGTTTGCCCCGTTCCGCGTTGGCAGAGAGAAAGTTACGCGGCCTCGGTTTGATCGTCAAATCCGGGGGTAGCGTCCCGCGTCACATCATCACCGCAGGACTATCTTTCCTGTTCGGCGCTGCTGCGGCGGCGGTTCCCCGCTCCCGGCCAGGGCCGGGCGGCCCGCGCACAGGAGTTGTAGCGCGTCGGAGGGCCTCCGCATTCCCGGTCGCCGCGGCATCCGGCGAGCGGGTGGTCGGGCAACGCGACGCTCAGGCGGTCGGCCGGCGGCGGGCCGCCAGCCAGCCTCGGATGCCGAGCACCCCGACGGTCGTGCCGATGGCCAGCGAGGCCGCGATGAGCAGCGCGTGCACCCAGAGGAAGCTGGTCGGGCTGCCCTGGCCGACCGTGCCGGCCGACCACGCCCGCGGGTCGTGCCAGATGGCGACCGCGAACCTCGGCCAGATCACCCAGGTCCAGACCCCGACCCCGACCAGGAACAGCGACCAGCCGCGCGACAGCACCATGGCTGGCCAGTATGCCAGCGGGACGTCTCCCCAGCTCCGGTCAGGCACGCGAGGACCGGAGCGTGCGGAAGGTCAGCGAATAGCGCAGCGCCGGCACGGGCGGGATGCTGTGCTGCCACGCGGTCCGGGCCGCCCCGGTGAGCGCGTACCCGGAGCGGGGCGCCAGCTCCAGCTCGTACACCCGGCGGTTGTCCCCCGTGCCGCGCTGGAACCGCAACAGGCACGCGGAGCCCAGCGAGAGGCCGACGACGGTCGGCCCGAAGGCGGGCGCGTCACGGTGCCAGCCGATGACGGAGTCCGGCGGATAGCGGGTGACGAGGGTCTGGGCGAGCGCCTCGGGGTCGACCCCGGCGAGCGCCGCGCACCGCTCGCGGACCCAGCGCAGTGCCACCGGCAGCGCCTCCGCGGCCGTGAGCTGGAAGGAGCCGTAGTCGTAGTCGTAGCCGAAGTGCCGGACGGTGCGCCGGGCGATCTGCCCGTGCATGCGGACCTCCCGGAAGTCGAGCGCGTCGAGGGTGGCGACCAGGGAACGTTCCTCGTCGTCGTCGACCAGGTCCGGCTGGTAGGTGAGCCCCGCCGGCCGCTCGTGGATTCCCCGCATCCTGCCCACCTGGCGACCGTAGCGGCGGGCCGGTCCACGCGCCGGGCGAATCCGGCCCGCCGCCGGTGGTCAGAAGCAGGTCACCGCCCCGCCGATCGCCGGGTTCGCCCGGTCGTGGTGGTGGACGACGCCGGCCGCGTCGGTCATCGAGCCGCCCCAGATCGCGCAGCCGGCGCCGAGGTAGCCGTGGACCGGGCCGGCGGCGTAGCGCCGGCTGCCCTCGTCCAGGCCGAAGGTCGTCCACTCCGGGTCGAGGTAGACGCGGGTCCCGGTGAGCGCGCCGACGTATGCGGACTTGAGGGTGACCGTGCAGCCGTACCCGGTGAGGGGGTTGCGGAGAAGGTGGACGGTGCCGAGCCGCGCGCCGGTGGCGGCGTCGTGGATCGGGTCCTGGTCGACGGCGGTGAAGCCGAGCCCGCAAAGCGCCTCCGGGGTGTACGGGTTGACCACGGCGGCCCGCGCGCCGGTGCCCGCCACCGCCACCAGGACGGCCGCCCCGGCCGCCGCCATCCCGATTCGTCCAATGACCCGCTGCATCTGCGTTCCCTTTCCTCGTGCCGATCGGATGCGGGATCAGAATGGTGTGGCCGCCGGCCCCACCGAATGTGCGGGATGGACACTCCGGCCCGCTTGCCGGTGTGCCGGGCGACCGCTATACCACCTCCTACCTCGGCAGATGCGGCCGAGCTATCGGTGGGAGTCGATTATGAGGTATCTCGCAGAATCGCTCTCCGGTGAGTTCGGAATTGCCTTCGTGTTTCCCCGTTTCGCCCATCGGGCACTGTTCGGAGTGGCGACACGACGACACCCGGAGGTGGCACGATGCAGCCGTTCAATCCGTGGATCTGGCGGGACCCGTCGGCCCTCGCGGGCGGCTACGAGCAGACCCGCCCGGACGACGTGCCGCGGCAGCGGTCGGAGGGCGCCGCCGACGACGGCCCCGACGCGCCCGGCCCGGGAACCCCGATCGACCTCACCGGCTACCGGGTGGAGGCGACCGACGGCCGGATCGGCGCGGTCGACCGGGCGAGTGAGGACGCCGGCGCCGGCTACCTGGTGGTGGACACCGGGCCGTGGATCTTCGGCCGGAAGGTGCTGCTGCCGGTCGGCACGGTGGCCCGGGTCGACCACCTGGAGCGCGCCGTGCACGTGGACCGGACCCGGGAGCAGGTCAAGGAGTCACCGCCCTTCGACCCCGACGACTTCGGCCGCGCCGAGTACCGCGAGCAGGTCGGCGACTACTACGCCGAGAGCTACCGGCGGGACTGAGCAGGGCGTTCCGGTCTGCGCGCGGGGCGGAGAACCGGTTACCGTGTCAGACATGGTCCGGCCGAGCACCTGCGCCCCGGAGACCCTCGACGGTCTCCCGGCGGCTGCCGCTCCGGTTCTCCCGGCCCGTGCCGACGACGGTCGGGAGCAGATCCTCGACGTCCTCCGTGCCGGTGGGCTGCGGTTCCGCGCCGGCGGGCGATGGCGGCGCTCGCACTGACGAGCCAACCCCACTGATCCGGGCACACCCCGGGTCGCTCCCGCGCGCCCGCGCGTCCTCCACCGAACCGCCACGAGAGGCGTACGACCATGTCCGCAGCACGGATGCTCACCGGTGACCGCCCGACCGGGCGGCTGCACCTGGGCCACTACGTCGGCAGCATCGCCAACCGGGTGAAGCTGCACCAGCGCTACGAGAGCTTCTTCATCATCGCCGACCTGCACATGCTCACCACGCGGAACAGCCGCGAGGACATCGAGCAGGTCTCCCGCAACGCCCGCGAGATGGTCACCGACATCCTCGCCGCCGGCGTCGAGCCGGACCGGGCCACCTTCTACCTCCAGTCGGCGATCCCCGAGGTCGGCGACCTGAACACCCTGTTCCAGAACCTGGTCACGGTGCCCCGGCTGGAACGGGTCCCGTCGCTCAAGGAGATGAGCCGGGACGCCGGCAAGGAGGAGATGCCGTACGGGCTGCTCGGCTACCCCGTCCTCCAGGCCGCCGACATCCTCTGCGTGAAGGGGCAGGTCGTGCCGGTGGGCAAGGACAACGCCGCGCACGTGGAGGTGACCCGGGAGATCGCCCGGCGCTTCAACCACCTCTACGGCGAGGTCTTCCCCGTACCCGAAATGATCATGTCGGAGACGCCCACCCTGGTCGGCACCGACGGCGCCGGGAAGATGAGCAAGAGCAGGGGGAACGCCATCGCGCTCTCCGACGACCCGGCCACCGTGCGGCGCAAGGTGATGGGCATGTACACCGACCCGAACCGGATCCGCGCCGACGTGCCCGGCACGGTCGAGGGAAATCCGGTGTTCGCGTACCTCGACGTGTTCCACACCGACCGGGCGACGGTCGCGGACCTGAAGGCGCGCTACCGGGCCGGGCGGGTCGGCGACGTCGAGGTCAAGGAGGAACTGGCGGGCGCGCTCAACCGGTTCCTCGACCCGGTGCGGGAGCGGCGGGCCCGGTTCGAGGGGCAGCCCGGCCTGGTCGACGAGCTGATCGTCGAGGGCACCGAGCGGACCCGCGCCGAGGTGCGCCGCACCCTGGTCGAGGTCCGCCGGGCGATGGGCCTGACCAGCGCGTACACCCAGGTGCGGCGGCGGGCCGAGCGCTACCGCAAGGCCGCCGGCACGCCGGCCTGAGATTCCGGGTACGCCGGCCGGCCGGCCCGGGTACGGCCTTGCGCCGCCCCCGGGCCGGCCCGCTAGGCTGCTCGCATGACCAGCTCGCACGCGTTCCCGACGGCGTCCCCCGACGTCCTGTTCGGCGCGCTGCGACGCCGGCGGTCCCGCGACCGCCTGCGCTGAGCATTCCTCACTGCGACCGGCGGATCGAGCCGCCGGTCATCGCCGATCGTCCTCGGTCCGCCCGCATCCCCATCCGGTGATCCGCGTGCGGCGGATCAGAGCGAGATCGGCGTACCCATGGATCTGGAGAGACTGCTGACCGACCGGCTGGCGCCGGCGTTCGCGACGGTGGCCGGCGCGCCGGTCGACCCGGTCGTGCGGCGCTCCCAGCGCGCGGACTTCCAGTCCGACGCGGCGCTGGCTCTGGCCCGGCGGATCGGCCGGCCGCCGCGCGCCGTCGCCACCGAGGTGCTGGAACGCGCGGAGCTGGCCGACCTGTGCAGCGCGGCGGAGGTGTCCGGTCCGGGTTTCCTCAACCTGACCGTCGCCGACGAGGCCCTGGCCGGGCTGGTCTCCGCGCTGGCCACCGACCCGCGGCTCGGGGTGCCGGCGACCACCGCGCCGGAGACCGTGGTGGTCGACTACTCGGCGCCGAACGTGGCGAAGGAGATGCACGTCGGCCACCTGCGCTCGACGGTGATCGGCGACGCGGCGGCCCGGCTGCTGGAGTCGCTGGGGCACCGGGTGGTGCGGGCCAACCACCTGGGCGACTGGGGCACGCCCTTCGGCATGCTGATCGAGCACCTGGCCGACCTGGGCGAGGCCGAGGCGGCGCAGGAGCTGTCGATGGGGGACCTCGACTCGTTCTACAAGGCGGCCCGGGCCAAGTTCGACGCCGACGAGGCGTTCCGCGAGCGGTCCCGGCTGCGGGTCGTGGCGCTGCAGGGCGGGGACCCGGCGACGCTGCGGCTGTGGCGGCTGCTGGTCGAGCAGTCCGAGCGCTACTTCCTCACCGTGTACGACCTGCTCGACGTGACCCTCACCGAGCGGGACTTCCACGGTGAGAGCAGCTACAACGACCTGCTCGGCCCGGTGGTCGAGGAGCTGGACCGGATGGGGCTGCTGCGGTGCAGCGACGGTGCGGCCTGCGTGTTCCCGCCCGGCTCGGTGGGCCGGGACGGTGCGCCGCTGCCGCTGATCGTGCGCAAGTCCGACGGCGGGTACGGCTATCCGGCGACCGACCTGGCGGCGATCCGGCACCGGACCGGCACGCTGGGCGCGACCCGGCTGCTCTACGTGGTCGGGCTGCCGCAGCGGCGGCACTTCGAGATGGTCTACGCCGCCGCGGCGCAGGCCGGTTGGCTGGCTCCGCCCGCCCGAGCCGAGCACGTCGGGTTCGGCTCGATCCTCGGGCCGGACGGGCGGATGCTGCGTAGCCGGGCCGGCGGGTCGGTGAAGCTGGTCGGGCTGCTGGAGGAGGCGGTGGCCCGGGCCACCGCGCTGGCCCGGGAGCGGAACCCGGAGCTGGGCGAAGCGGAAACGGCCGAGGTGGGCCGGGCGGTGGGCATCGGCGCGGTCAAGTACGCCGACCTCTCCAGTGACCGGCACAAGGACTACGTGCTCGACTGGGAGCGGATGCTGTCGCTGGACGGCAACACCGCGCCCTACCTGCAGTACGCGTACTCCCGGATCCGGTCGATCTTCCGGCGGGCCGGCGTGGCGGCCCGGCCGGAGGCGGGGATCTCGCTGGCCGAGCCGGCCGAGCGGGCGCTGGCCTTCGAGCTGGTCGGCTTCGGTGCGGTGGTCGGCGCGGTGGCGGTGAACCTGGAGTTCCACCACCTGGCCGGGTACCTGTACCGGCTCGCCGCCGCGTTCAGCGCCTTCTATGAGCGGTGCCCGGTGCTGCGGGCCGACGAGCCGGTCCGGGAGAGCCGGCTCGTGCTCTGCGACCTGACCGCGCGGGTACTCGCGCAGGGCCTCCACCTGCTCGGCATCCGCACGCCGGAGCGGCTCTGAGGGCGGGTGTCCGCCACCGTGGTCCGGGGCGGCGCCCACGCCGCGTCAGGTCTCCTGCTCCAGCACCGTGAGCATGGAGCGCACCACGGAGGAGCGCCAGCCGCTGCCCATGGTGCGGTGGGCGATCGCCTGGAACGGGCTGTCGAGGTCGAAACCCGAGTGCTCCATCAGCATCCGGGTGCCCCGGCCCTCGGGCTCCAGGCGCCAGGTGACGATCGAGTCGAGCCCACTGCCGCTGCGGTCCGCCCAGGTGATCTGGAGCAGCCGTTCCGGCTCGACGGCGAGGACCTACCTGACGCCGGTCGGCTGGACGCTGGTCTACGGGCTAACACGCTGGACGATCATGAACATCTGGGGCGAGGGCCCGGACGCGGCCCAGTTGGGCTAGGCCGAATGCTAGCCGACGGATTGATCTCGGCAGATCCGTACGTCCCGACGCCCACTGATGCTCCCCTAGGTTCATCGCGCTGTCGCGCATCACGTGGCGAAGATGTGTCGCGCATCGGTTTTCGGATCACAGACGCGGTCGAGCCTGTCCCTCCGTCGACTGACGTGCGACATGCGTCCGCCAACTGATCCGCCACAGTCGGCGCGCGGAACGCGGCAGGAGAGGACGCCGCAGAAGATGATCGAGATCAGAGTACGGTGTCGAGGGTGGGAAGTTTGCGATGGCTGCTCGCCAGTCTCGGGCTCGGCGCGGCCTTCGGCACCGTTACGTCCGCCAGCAACGATGTGTCGTCTCCGTATGGAACGTTCGGTAGTCAGACGGCGCAGACAGGGTGGGCGGACGTCGCCAAGGTTGCAAGTCTGCTCCTAGACGCGGGGTGGGCATGGGCGGCGCTGGCGGTTGCGGCCGGGTGGTTGGTCGGTGCGCGGTTTCGTGGAGCGGTGGCCGGTGTTGTCGCCCTAGCTGCTGCCGTCACCGCCTACTACGGCCTGGACTTCATCCTCCGCGGCGAGCCGTTCGCGTTGTATCAGGCCGAGATGCTGTGGTGGTGGGTCGCGAGCCTGGTTCTTGGCTCGGCGCTGGGCACGGTGGGTGCCGCTGTGCGGTGTCCTGGCGTGATCGGCCTCATCGCCGGCCTGGCGGTCCCCATGGGCGCGGCGCTGCAGATGGTGATTCTGCCGCCAGGCCTCGATGGCTACACGGAGAACCCGGAGGCGGTCTGGGTGCGGTTGATTGTGTGGGTTGGTGCGGCGCTGTGCGGCGGGGTTGTCATCGCCCGGTTTTTTCTCGCGAAGGCATTTCAACAGCCCGCCGGTGGTGCACACACCTCCGCTGACAGCACACTCATTTCGGCTACTTAGAGACTTTCTGCAGGGTCGATGTCCGGCCAGACTCGGTCCAGGTGCCCAGCGAGACGCTCCCACATTGCGGCTGCCCACCGGTGTCATTGGTGTGGCTCTCTCATGGCCTGCGGTCTCGCCGGGCACCGCGCGAGGAGTGGCTG
>NZ_JBEXGL010000048.1:0-5909 GCF_040607315.1 Micromonospora sp. NPDC005305
GCCGTCTGGATCAACCCGCCCGAACCAGCAACCGATCAACCACTACCCCAAGCGGCGTAACACCCACTGGTCTCACCGGCCTTGACAAGTACCGAGGCCGCGGGCGCGTTGGCGGTCGTAGTAGGCGCGGGCGCCGGGGGAGGCGATCAGGGCGGCGAAGGCCTGCCGGCCGAGGGCGTCGAGGAGTCGGTCGTTGTGCACGTAGCGGGCCAGGACGATCTTCTTCTTCCCGGACTGGCGGGTGATGGGGCTGGTGCCGGCGTAGTTGCGGCGGGCTTTGGCGTCGGTGTAGCGGGTGGGGTCGTCGCCGAACTCGGCAAGCACCCGGGCGCCGAGAATGCGGCCCAGGCCGGGTTGGCTGAGGTAGACCTCAGCGTCCGGGTGCTGCCCAAAATGCGCCTCGACCTGCTGTTCCATTGCCTTGATCTGCGTGTGCAGCGTGGTCAGGATCGCTACCTGGGCGCGGACGGTGGCGGCGTATGCCGCGGTCACCACCGGGGGTTGGCCCAGCTGTTGGCTGCGCAGCGCGGCCTGCAGCTTGTCCGCCTTGGCCGGGACGTCGCGGCGGCGGGCCCGTTTCAGCGCGCTGGTGATCTGTGTGGTCGTCAGCCGGGCCGCCGAGGCCGGGTCGGGTGCCTTGCCCAGCAGTTCTAGGGTGTCGAGCGCGGCCAGGTCGTCGAAGGCGACGAGGGCGGCGGGGAAGAACTCGCGTAGTGCCTGCCGCAGCCGCAAGGTGTGACGGGTGCGTTCCCAGATCAGCGTCTTGTGCGCCCGGGTCACGACCTTGACCGACTCGGCGCCAGCGCTGTCGCCGGCGACCGGGCGCAGCTGGTGCCGGTCGGTGCGCACCATGTCAGCCAGGGCGTGCGCGTCACCCGCATCGCTCTTGGCCCCCGACACCCCGCGCCGTTCCCGATACCGGGCCACCTGCAGCGGGTTGATTGCATACACCTGGTAGCCGGCGGCGATCAGCGCCTGCACCCACGGGCCCCGGTCGGTCTCAATGCCGATCACCACCTGGACCGGCTCATCGCCCTCGCCCAGATGCTCTCCGACCAGCGTGTGCAGGCGGGCGACGCCGCCGATCCCCTCCTCGAGTCTCGCCTTGCCCAGCCGCCGGCCCGCCGCGTTCTGCACCTCGACGTCGTGGTGGTCCTCGGCCCAGTCGTCTCCTACGAACAGCACGTCAGCCTCCCTAGTCCACAGCGGACTCAGGCAGCGTTCGGGAGAACTCCCGCGAGCTAATGAACAAGTGCTCACGCCAGCGGCGGGCACGACATCCCATCAGCGGTCACGTCTCCCGACCACCGGCAGGGGCACGATCTGTCACTAGGACTGCGCCGCGTCCTGCAACGGGGAGTGCTCACCCGCCAGCGGCTACCGGAACCGAGTCTGCCGCAACCGACCCGGCAACTCTCATTAGCAACCGCACCAGACGGCGGCGGGCCAGCGAGCGCGGAGACGGACGGGGCTCCGAGCCGGCGACCGTTCCCAGACGGGACGGACGAGCTGCACAGAGCTTGTAAACGAGATGTCGCGGGTCGAGCCGAGAGCCGTCAGGGGTATGGCGACGCGGACGCGACTCAGGGGCCGCCAACTAAGATCCGGTAGCTACACCGGGAGGGGTCAGATGGAGACGTGGCGAGTCCTAGCGGGTGCCGCCCTGTGCCTGGCTATGAGCCTCGTCGGTGTCGGCCTGGCTACCAACTTTCGCGGCATGACGGAATGGCACGTACGGCGGTCGATGTCCACCGCGAGCGGGAGTCGGCGAGTTCCGCACGAGGAGCGCATAGCGCGCTTCATCCTGCTCGAACGGGTGATGGGCGTAGCTTTCGCTGTGGTCGGCCTTATGGCCCTGGTTGATCTCGTCTACAACATCTTGGCCGGTTGGCCGATACGGATGGTGAAGTAGGCACACGTGAACGCGTGCGGACATGACGCACAGGGCTTGTAGACGAGGCGTCAGGCAGCGAGGCAGCAAGAAGGCAGCGCGAGCCTTGATGCGGGTCGGACCTTAACGTGAAACGACGACATCCGGCACCTGCTCTTCGACGCGGGCCGACACCGGCTGGCAGCAGCCGACAGCTTGAAACCGCATCCCCCCGACCGGGGGTCACCCCTCCTCCGCTAGAGAGCGACGAGCAGCTAGACCGGCGAGCAACACCCGCAAACTGGCGGCTACCAGCGGGCGGCAAGGAACTGGCCGTAACGGCTGGTGACTATCCATCTGCTTCCTCGGGTGGCTCGGTTCGTCAGCGCGGCTGCTGCCAGCGCTGCACATCGAGCAGGCAATATGGAACGATGCCGCGATGACTGTGCGGATCGCCACTACGCAGCCGACAGCAACCGCCGACGCCCGAGAAAACGGCCGCAAGGCTCGCGCGCTGATGCGTCAAGCCGCCAAGGCGCATGCCAACCTCATCCACTTCCCAGAGGGCTTCCTGTCCGGCTATGCCAAGGAGCAGATCGCCGACTGGGATGACGTGGATTGGGCTGCGGTCAGCGATGAGGCCGGCAAGGTGGCCGAGTTGGCCGCGGAACTCGGGATGTGGGTCGTCCTCGGCTCGGCGCACCCGCTGACACCGCCGCATCGTCCACATAACAGCCTCTACGTGATATCCGACCGCGGACGGGTCGTCACCCGGTACGACAAGCGCTTCTGCTCGAACACCGAAATCACCCGCTTCTACAGCCCCGGCGTCGAACCGGTGGTGTTCGACGTCGACGGCTATCGGTTCGGCTGCGCCATCTGCATCGAGATCAATTTCCCGCAGCTGTTCGCCGAGTACGAACGCCTCGGCGTGGACTGCCTGCTGCTGTCAGCCTGGCCGGTCGACTCGATCTTTTTCCTCAAGGCTCAGGCACACGCCGGGATCAACAACTACTGGCTCAGCCTGTCGGTCCCCCAGCAGAGTGCCAACCTGATGCGGTCGGCGATCATCGGCCCCGACGGAAGCAACCTGGTCTCCGTCGAACCCACCACGGAGCTGGCCGTGCTGACCCTGGACCGGGACGCTCCCGAGTTCCACATCGCGCTGGATCTCGCCCGCCCGTGGCGCGCCGAGGCCAACAGGGGCGACATCTACCGCAGCCGCCGCGTGGACGATCCCCGCAGTGCCGACCGAACCAGTGTGTAGTCCGACAGAGTTTCCGCAGGTCATGAGGCACTCGGGGCGCAGCGGAGGTCGGGCAGCCCCGGCTCTTACTTGCAGCGGAGCCGCACGAACCGGCACTCCAACGGGTCATCGACTTGGAACGACAGCTTGGATCGGGTGGAGCTAACGACAGCAACGGCGACAGCAACCGGCGTGGACGAAGGCGCCCTTCGGCGGAAGCGTGCGGACAGTCGCCCGAGGTCGCGAACGCGGACAGACGACGCCGGACGATCCGCACAGAGCTTGTAAGCGAGGCGTCCGGGCCACGGTCAGCGGAATGGGCAGGCAGGTCAAGTGACCGTTCACTCAGAGGATCGGCCCCAGAAGACTGTCAGGGCTCTACGCCCGATTCAGGACCGGGCTCTTCGAGGCTCTCCACGTACAGGCGCGCCAAGAGTGCCGCCGCCTCGACCGGATCCCTGGTCTGCAAGAGGCGCTCGCTGTCCGGTGCCGCGCGGCTGAAAACGGAATACCAGCCGTCGGACCAGACCGCCACGGTCGGCCGTCGCTCCTCCGCCGGAATGCCCCAGATGTGTGGGCCATGCCCGGGCACCAGTGTGTCCACGGGTGTCCGAGGGTACGCCGACCGCAGCACCGGTTCGGCGTACGCGGCTTGAAGCAGGGGCCAGAAGGCGGGGGAGAGCCAGCCTCGCTCTTCGTCGTGTGGTGGCGCATGTTCGTCGAGCAGCATCTGCCACACGGCTTCGGGCCGTAGCTCCTGGGCGGCACCTTCGACCGGCTCCGTCATCAAGGGGTAATGCCCAGTGCCGGACCAGCTTACGCTCGGTCCGGAGCGCGCCCGATGAAAGCAGCAAGGAGGCAGCGAACGCTGCGGCCAAGGCCGTGAAGCGTCGTCAGCTAACCGCAGGCACCGGGCGAGTTCCAGCGCTGCTTGGCACCCGATCTCACTGGTCGGCAGCAGCCTGTTGCCGCTTCCCCCAAGAAAGACACGTAGCGATCCGTCTACGAACAGTGAACCCGAGTCGCGCATCCATCGGTACCCTTGGCTGCGTCCGCAACCGTTGAACGCGTTGAAACTTCGTGGGAAGGAGGAGCGATGACGCGCGCAACGAGAGCACGCAGACCGTGCTCAATCTATATCCGCCGGATGACTACCTGCGGCTCTGCCATTTCCGCCCCATGGGTCCTGGTCGCACCGGGTATTGCTGTGCTCGCCTGCCGAAGATCAGCAAGGGTGCAGCTACCGCTGATGCCGCCGCCCTGCCTCGACATCGCCGAGCCACACCTGCCGCCATGTGGCGGGCAGGTTGTTCACGGCCGCATCGACCGCAGCGTGCGGGTCGTCGGTGTCGAGCAGCGGAGGCGGCAACGGATCGGCCAGGTTTCCTTGCAGGACGAGACTGGGGTGCGGCGGATACGTGATGAAGCGGCCGTCCGGCGAGAACCAAATCCATGGGCAGTCGTGGGTGAACGGGTAGTCGGAGCAGCGGCTGAAGTGCAGGCTGTTGTGGCTGGTATAGGGGAACAGCGTCCGCAGCCGGGTGCCTGCAGCAACGGTGAGGAGCTGATCCAACCGGATGGTGAACCAGTCGTCGCCGGACCTGGCTAGACGGCGCCTCCAAGCGGCGTCACGCACATCGTCGAGGGAGCGCGGAAGATCGGCATGCACCGTCTCATTGTCGAACTGTGCCGCACCGCCATCCACACCAGCTCACGTCGGCGCGCGGACCGAGCGCACCTTTGACAAGTCATAGAAGCGTCGGCCGGGACCCGACAGGGCCGGCTTGCCAGCGTGTCGGGTCTCCGAACGTCTGTGACTGCTCACGCAGCCACGTTCCCAGCGTTGCGGCCTTGCGGTCGGGCAGCACATCGATGCGCTCACGGGTGACCGCGTCGATCAGGACGGTGGCGTATCGCTGACGTCGCCGCAACGCGAAGTCGTCCACCCCAAGCACCCGGGGCGCCAGCCGCTCGGGCAACGGCAGGCGCAGCAGCGCCCGCAGGGCGGTGTGCGGGGACCCGACCACCGCCAAGGCCGACAACATCCGCGCGCCGGCGCGGCCGGCCAACTGCCGCACCACCGCACCGACCTGGGAGATCAGTCGGAGGTGCGGCGCTGGTAGCGGCTCAGGACCCCGGGCAGTTGTTCCCGGAACGTTCGACGGCAGCCCTGGGTCGGGCATACCAGACGACGTATGCGCACCCGGACCACCACCGGCCGGGCATCGACCGGCACGTCCGCGAGGGTGCGCTAGTGATACCCGTGCACCCGGCCCGTCACGGCCGCGCAGCCCGGACAGGCCACCGGCCCCTCGGGAGTCCGAGCCCGCACCAGGATCCGTTCGCCCTCGTCCGTCACGTCGTCGATCACCAGCGGCAGCAGCCCCGAGAAGACCATCTTCGTAAGATCACCGATCTTGCACACATGATCTCAACGACATTGACTACTTTCGGTCACCACCGAATGTGAGACAGAGCCCTTAAATCCACAGGCCCACGAGGTCGTCCGCGGAAGTGGACGAGACGGCAGCTGATCGACGGAATCCGGCGGCGGACCAGGGTAGGTTCACCGTGGTGAGACGTGGCCGCCCGGTATGGCGGTGGCAGAGATGCCGCGGCCTTAGCGTGCGGCGCCGCCCGGTCGACCTGGGTCGGTCCCGGAGGGTCGGTGACCGACGCGTGGAGCCCGTATCACTGGGGAGTTGCCAGACGCCGGGCGGAAACCCCGCGCCGCGCCGGCCACCGTATCGTCGGGATCGCGCTCGAGGGCCCGCCGGATGTGCGGCGGGATAA
>NZ_JBEXGL010000049.1:0-5354 GCF_040607315.1 Micromonospora sp. NPDC005305
TGGTGTGTGGTTGTTCTTTGAGAACTCAACAGGGTGCTTGAAAAGCCAGTGCCAAATTGATTTATACCCCGGACTGGTCAGGCTTTGGTCTGATTCGGTTGGGATTCCTTTGGCAACACTTTTGTTGTCAGGATGATTGTTCAGCAAAGATTTTTGTTGGAGAGTTTGATCCTGGCTCAGGACGAACGCTGGCGGCGTGCTTAACACATGCAAGTCGAGCGGAAAGGCCCTTCGGGGTACTCGAGCGGCGAACGGGTGAGTAACACGTGAGCAACCTGCCCTAGGCTTTGGGATAACCCCGGGAAACCGGGGCTAATACCGAATAGGACCTCTGACCGCATGGTTGGGGGTGGAAAGTTTTTCGGCCTGGGATGGGCTCGCGGCCTATCAGCTTGTTGGTGGGGTGATGGCCTACCAAGGCGACGACGGGTAGCCGGCCTGAGAGGGCGACCGGCCACACTGGGACTGAGACACGGCCCAGACTCCTACGGGAGGCAGCAGTGGGGAATATTGCACAATGGGCGGAAGCCTGATGCAGCGACGCCGCGTGAGGGATGACGGCCTTCGGGTTGTAAACCTCTTTCAGCAGGGACGAAGCGTAAGTGACGGTACCTGCAGAAGAAGCGCCGGCCAACTACGTGCCAGCAGCCGCGGTAAGACGTAGGGCGCGAGCGTTGTCCGGATTTATTGGGCGTAAAGAGCTCGTAGGCGGCTTGTCGCGTCGACTGTGAAAACCCGCAGCTCAACTGCGGGCCTGCAGTCGATACGGGCAGGCTAGAGTTCGGTAGGGGAGACTGGAATTCCTGGTGTAGCGGTGAAATGCGCAGATATCAGGAGGAACACCGGTGGCGAAGGCGGGTCTCTGGGCCGATACTGACGCTGAGGAGCGAAAGCGTGGGGAGCGAACAGGATTAGATACCCTGGTAGTCCACGCTGTAAACGTTGGGCGCTAGGTGTGGGGGGCCTCTCCGGTTCCCTGTGCCGCAGCTAACGCATTAAGCGCCCCGCCTGGGGAGTACGGCCGCAAGGCTAAAACTCAAAGGAATTGACGGGGGCCCGCACAAGCGGCGGAGCATGCGGATTAATTCGATGCAACGCGAAGAACCTTACCTGGGTTTGACATGGCCGCAAAACTCGCAGAGATGTGAGGTCCTTCGGGGGCGGTCACAGGTGGTGCATGGCTGTCGTCAGCTCGTGTCGTGAGATGTTGGGTTAAGTCCCGCAACGAGCGCAACCCTCGTTCGATGTTGCCAGCGCGTTATGGCGGGGACTCATCGAAGACTGCCGGGGTCAACTCGGAGGAAGGTGGGGATGACGTCAAGTCATCATGCCCCTTATGTCCAGGGCTTCACGCATGCTACAATGGCCGGTACAATGGGCTGCGATACCGCGAGGTGGAGCGAATCCCAAAAAGCCGGTCTCAGTTCGGATCGGGGTCTGCAACTCGACCCCGTGAAGTCGGAGTCGCTAGTAATCGCAGATCAGCAACGCTGCGGTGAATACGTTCCCGGGCCTTGTACACACCGCCCGTCACGTCACGAAAGTCGGCAACACCCGAAGCCGGTGGCCCAACCCTTGTGGAGGGAGCCGTCGAAGGTGGGGCTGGCGATTGGGACGAAGTCGTAACAAGGTAGCCGTACCGGAAGGTGCGGCTGGATCACCTCCTTTCTAAGGAGCACCATCCGTCGAAAGACGGTATGGAGCCCGCGCCATCCGAATGTGGTGGCGGGGTGCTCAATGGCGGAGACACTGGCGAGTTTTTCCCTGGCAACGGCTGGGTTCCTTCTAGTACGGCCACCCGTGTGGTGGTGTGGAACGAGGTCCTGGTGCGGCTGGGGGAGGATGTAGAGCACCCTGTTGGGTCCTGAAGGAACAACCTCGTGTTGTCTTTCAGAGCCGACGAGCGGAACCAAGGGTTCCGCCGGCGCCAGGCATGACCTGGCCTCGCAAACCGGATCCCCTTTCAGGGGGTGCAGGTGTGGGGCGTGTCGGGTTGTGGGTTGGTCGTTTGTTGAGAATTGCACAGTGGACGCGAGCATCTTTGTGGTCAAGTTGTCAAGGGCGAACGGTGGATGCCTTGGCACCAGGAGCCGATGAAGGACGTGGGAGGCCGCGATAGGCCTGGGGGAGCTGTCAACCAAGCTGTGATCCCAGGGTGTCCGAATGGGGAAACCCGGCACCAGTCATGTGGTGTCACCCACACCTGAACACATAGGGTGTGTGGAGGGAACGCGGGGAAGTGAAACATCTCAGTACCCGTAGGAAGAGAAAACAACAAGTGATTCCGTGAGTAGTGGCGAGCGAAAGCGGATTGAGGCTAAACCGGCTGCGTGTGATACCTGTCAGGGGTTGCGTGGTCGGGGTTGTGGGACCCTGCTGAACAAGCTGACACTTGTTCGAGAAGTTACAAAGTCAGTGGCTAGTCGAACAGTCTGGAATGGCTGACCGTAGACGGTGAGAGTCCGGTAGGTGAAAGTTGCTGACCTTCTGTGGGTGTTCCCGAGTAGCGGCGGACCCCTGAAATCTGCCGTGAATCTGCCAGGACCACCTGGTAAGCCTAAATACTTCCTGGTGACCGATAGCGGACGAGTACCGTGAGGGAATGGTGAAAAGTACCCCGGGAGGGGAGTGAAATAGTACCTGAAACCGTTCGCCTACAATCCGTCGGAGCCTTGCGGGGTGACGGCGTGCCTTTTGAAGAATGAGCCTGCGAGTTAGTGGCATGTGGCGAGGTTAACCCGTGTGGGGGAGCCGTAGCGAAAGCGAGTCTGAATAGGGCGTATTCAGTCGCATGCTCTAGACCCGAAGCGGAGTGATCTAGCCATGGGCAGGCTGAAGCGCGGGTAAGACCGCGTGGAGGGCCGAACCCACCAACGTTGAAAAGTTGGGGGATGACCTGTGGTTAGGGGTGAAAGGCCAATCAAACTCCGTGATAGCTGGTTCTCCCCGAAATGCATTTAGGTGCAGCGTCGCGTGTTTCTTGCCGGAGGTAGAGCACTGGATGGTCTAGGGGGCCCACAAGCTTACCGAAATCAGCCAAACTCCGAATGCCGGTAAGTGAGAGCGCGGCAGTGAGACTGCGGGGGATAAGCTTCGTAGTCGAGAGGGAAACAGCCCAGATCACCAGCTAAGGCCCCTAAGCGTGTGCTAAGTGGAAAAGGATGTGGGGTCGCATAGACAACCAGGAGGTTGGCTTAGAAGCAGCCACCCTTTAAAGAGTGCGTAATAGCTCACTGGTCAAGTGGTTCCGCGCCGACAATGTAGCGGGGCTCAAGCACACCGCCGAAGCTGTGGCATTCACATTTCAACCTCGCTTGGACTTGATTCCTTGTGCAGGTGTGTGGATGGGTAGGGGAGCGTCGTGCCGCGAGTGAAGCAACGGGGTGACCCAGTTGTGGACGCGGCACGAGTGAGAATGCAGGCATGAGTAGCGAAAGAAGGGTGAGAAACCCTTCCGCCGGATGACCAAGGGTTCCAGGGCCAGGCTAATCCGCCCTGGGTGAGTCGGGACCTAAGGCGAGGCCGAGAGGCGTAGTCGATGGACAACGGGTTGATATTCCCGTACCCGCGAAAGAGCGACCCTGACGAACCTCGTTGTGCTAACCACCCGAACCTCGGGAGGTCTTCGGACCGAACGAGGCGAGCGTGGGAACCTGACGGGTAGTAGTCAAGCGATGGGGTGACGCAGGAAGGTAGCTGAGCCCGGCCGGTGGTTGTGCCGGGGTAAGCGTGTAGGCCGTGCCGTAGGCAAATCCGCGGCGCATATAGGCTGAGACGTGATGCCGAGCCGATTCAGGTGAAGTCAGTGATCCTATGCTGCCGAGAAAAGCCTCTAGCGAGTTCTTAGCGGCCCGTACCCCAAACCGACACAGGTGGTCAGGTAGAGAATACCGAGGCGATCGGGCGAACTGTGGTTAAGGAACTCGGCAAATTGCCCCCGTAACTTAGGGAGAAGGGGGGCCGGAGACGTGAAGCCCCGCGCGGGTGGAGCGTTGTATGGCCGCAGAGAGCAGGGGGAAGCGACTGTTTACTAAAAACACAGGTCCATGCGAAGAAGTAATTCGATGTATATGGACTGACGCCTGCCCGGTGCTGGAACGTTAAGGGGACCTGTTAGCTCTTCGGGGCGAAGCGGAGAACTTAAGCGCCAGTAAACGGCGGTGGTAACTATAACCATCCTAAGGTAGCGAAATTCCTTGTCGGGTAAGTTCCGACCTGCACGAATGGCGTAACGACTTCCCCACTGTCTCAACCACAGGCCCGGCGAAATTGCACTACGAGTAAAGATGCTCGTTACGCGCGGCAGGACGGAAAGACCCCGGGACCTTTACTATAGCTTGACATTGGTACTTGAGTTAGCTTGTGTAGGATAGGTGGGAGCCGGTGAAGTCCATACGCCAGTATGGGTGGAGGCAATCTTGAAATACCACTCTGGTTGATTTGGGTATCTAACTTCGGACCGTTATCCGGTTCAGGGACAGTGTCTGGTGGGTAGTTTAACTGGGGCGGTTGCCTCCTAAAGGGTAACGGAGGCGCCCAAAGGTTCCCTCAGCCTGGTTGGCAATCAGGTGTTGAGTGCAAGTGCACAAGGGAGCTTGACTGTGAGACTGACAGGTCGAGCAGGGACGAAAGTCGGGACTAGTGATCCGGCACTGGCATGTGGAAGCGGTGTCGCTCAACGGATAAAAGGTACCCCGGGGATAACAGGCTGATCTTCCCCAAGAGTCCATATCGACGGGATGGTTTGGCACCTCGATGTCGGCTCGTCGCATCCTGGGGCTGTAGCAGGTCCCAAGGGTTGGGCTGTTCGCCCATTAAAGCGGTACGCGAGCTGGGTTTAGAACGTCGTGAGACAGTTCGGTCCCTATCCGCCGTGCGCGTAGGATACTTGAGAAGGGCTGTCCCTAGTACGAGAGGACCGGGACGGACGAACCTCTGGTGTGCCAGTTGTCCCGCCAGGGGCACGGCTGGTTAGCTACGTTCGGAAGGGATAACCGCTGAAAGCATCTAAGCGGGAAGCTCGCTTCAAGATGAGGTATCCCACCCACTTTGTGGGGTAAGGCCCCCAGCTAGACGACTGGGTTGATAGGCCGGAAATGTAAGCCCGGTAACGGGTTCAGTTGACCGGTACTAATAGGCCGAGGACTTGACTACCAAGCTGCTACGCGTCCACTGTGCAACTCTGAACAACCGAACACCCCACGTGAGTGTGTTTGACATGTTCATAGAGTTACGGCGGTCATGGCGGAGGGGAAACGCCCGGTAACATTCCGAACCCGGAAGCTAAGCCCTCCAGCGCCGATGGTACTGCACTCGGGAGGGTGTGGGAGAGTAGGACACCGCCGGACAATCTT
>NZ_JBEXGL010000050.1:0-4576 GCF_040607315.1 Micromonospora sp. NPDC005305
GGCTCCGCTGTTGGTGTCGCGCAGGTAGAACGTCGATTCGCTCGGGCGGAAGACGCCGACGGTGTCGACACCGTCACCGTTCCAGTCACCCGAGATCGGCACGTCCTCCGCGGACACGTCCTCCCGAATGTTGTCGTAGCGGACCGGGGTGTAGAGGCCCGCGTAGCTGGACGTCCAGGTGCGCTCGATGGTGTCCGCACTGCCCGTCTGCTCGATGACCACCGGCGCGGTGTGCGCGGAGTCGCTCCACTTCACGAACAGGGCGACGTGGTTCTCGCTGGGATCCCCGGTGTGCCGGAGCAGGGCGTCGCCCGGCGCGAGGTCGCTGCGCGAGATCGTGTGCGATCGGGTGTCCAGGTTTCCGGTCCAGAAGGAGCTCCCCGAACCGCCGAGACCCCACGCCATCGAGACGAAGCCCGAACAGTCGGTGCGGTAGTCACCGTACTGGTTCTGGTAGCAGCGAGACTGGCTGTAGGGGACGCCCCCCACGCTGAGCCAGCTACGTGCCCGGGTGATCGCATCCGACCGGCGCATGTCCTTGTCGGCGCCGTTGTCACCACACGGCACCGGCGTGGTGCTCACCGCAGCGGACACTCCCGCCCTCGGTGCGAGGCCCGGGTACTCGGGCAGCGCCGGATCGCCCGGCACGGTGGCAGCGGCCAGCCCCGCCGCGTCCACCGCTGAAGCGTCAGGCGTCGCTGACGCCACCGCCGGCGTCGAGGCCAGGGCTGCGGCCAGCACAGCGATCGGCACCAGTGATCGACGCGCCAACCAACCGCTCCGTCGAGCGTGAGACTGCATGTGCTCTCCTCCCGTGTATCGGCGGGCTACGGCCTCGCCTGCCAAGAGTCTGAAGAGTGCTCCTGACGTACGGCTGGAGGGACGGATCCTGTAGTGAATCTCGTACTCCGATCCGTCGGGAAGGACGCAGGAGTCAGACCCTGATACCGGCGTCAGGTATCGATCGCCGTGCAAGTGTTGACGGTTCGGCCACTGGAGAACCCGCAAGGCGGGGTTCTAGGCTGACGGTCCTTCGGTACGGGGAGTCGGTTATGGACGATCGGGAACATGAAAGCCTCGCTGAACTGCTGCGGAACGCTCGGGTCGGCCGCGGCCTGACCCAGGCCGGTCTGGCGGATCAGGCCGGGGTCAGCATCGGTGTGGTTCGCGACCTCGAACAGGGGCGCAGCGGGAGGCCGCGAGGACGTTCACTGCAGGCGCTCGCGGATGCGCTGGGTCTTCACCACGAGGACCGCACGCGGATCAAGCAGCTGGCGCGGCCGCCGCAGCGGGAAAGTGTCAACGCGACGGGTCCGGCTCAGATCTCGGTGCTGGGGCCGCTGCTGGTCACCCGGATCGGTCAGCCCGCCAATCTCCGTGCTGGACGGCACCGCGTCGTGTTGGCGCGCCTCGCGCTGACTCCTGGCCGGCCCGTGAGCCGGGACGAGCTGACCCATCTGCTGTGGGGAGATCGCCCGCCGCCGTCGGCCGCCAACGTGATCCAGACACACGTGAGCCGGATCCGTCGGCTGTTGGAACCCAAGCCGCAGCCGGACCGGCCGCCGACGGTGACGCTGGAGTCGGGCGGATACCAGCTCCAGGTCGGCGGTGATCAGCTTGATCTTGTGGCGTACCGGTCCCGCCTGGCCGAGGCAGGTTCGTCGGGCCTCCCACCCCAGCGCGCCTTCGACCTGCTCCTCGACGCGCTGAACCTGTGGCGCGGCGACGACGCCGTCGAGGACGTGCTGGAACTCTGCGGCGATCCACTGGTCACGGCGCTCGCCGAGGAGCGCGTGGAGATTGCTGTCCGGTTGGCGCGCCTCGGGGAGGTGGTGCACCAACAGCGGCAGGTCCTTCCGCTTCTGCGACGACTGGCGGGGCGGCACTCGTGGCACGAGTCGCTGCACGCGCGGATGGTGGTCGCGCTCGCCGCAGCGGGGCAGCAGGCCGCGGCGATCGAGGCCTTCGACAGTGTCCGTCAGCGGCTCGCCGAGGAGCTGGGCATGGATCCCGGCACCGAGTTGATCGAGGCACGGCAGGCCATCGTCAGCGGACAGAGCGATCGACGTGGCGGCAGCCCAGTCGAAGGCACCGGGGTCGTCACGCCCTGGCAGACGCCGGCGCCGCCATCGGATTTCTGCGGCCGCGCCAAGGACCTGCATCGGCTGGAGCGGGCGCTGCGCTATCCGAGTAACGGATCACCAGTCGTCTGCGTCATCTCCGGCATGGCCGGTGTCGGCAAGACCAGCCTCGCCCTGAAGGCGGCCTGGGGAGTACGCCGGGACTTTCCGGACGGCCAGCTCTACATCGACCTACGAGGTAACGATGACCGGCCGGTCCCGGTCGCGTACGCGCTCGCTCGACTCCTGAGAGCCCTCGGCGTCGAGGTCCGCGCCATCCCCGGTGACGAGGACGAGGCTGCCGCACTCTACCGGAGCGTGCTTGCCGACCGACGGGTGCTGATCGTGCTCGACAACGCCCACAACGCCGCCCAGATCCGTCTGCTGCTGCCGGGTCCTGGTGGAAGCGGGGTCCTGGTCACCAGCCGCAACCAGTGCGAGGAGTTGGACGGCGCCGTCACGATGCTCCTGCCGGTGTTCGAGCCGGACGAGGCACTGGACCTGCTGCGAGTCAAGCTGGGGGCGGCCCGGGTCCACGCCGAGCGCAAGGATGCCGAGGCCCTCGTCGAGGCGTGTGGCCGGTTGCCGATCGCCGTGCGGCTGGTGGCCGGCCGGATGGCCGGCCGCCGGAGAAGTACGATCGCCGACGTCCTGCAGCGGCTCACTGACGAGCGGTCGCGGCTCGAACAGCTGAGCCTGGGCGATCGCACCGTGACGAGCAGCTTCGCGATCAGTTGCGGGGACCTGCCATCAGCGGCAGTCGAGGTTTTCCAGGCCGCCGCGCTGATTCCGGGTGAGGGCTTCTCGGCCGACGCGGTCGCCGCGCTGCTCGGCGCCGAGCGGCGGCTGGTCCGCCCGGCGCTGGACCACCTTGCCGCGGAGAACCTGCTCCAGCCCGGCGGTGCGGACCACTACCGGTATCACGACCTGCTGCGTCTCTACGCGGTGCGAGCTGGTGAGGTCCGGCAGACACCCGTTGATCGCACCGCCGCGCTGGGCCGGCTCTATGCCTGGTACCTGGCGCGGACAGCGTCCGCGATGGCCCTGGTCTACGCAGACATGGTGCGGTTGCCGGTCGACGTCGACCTGACCGAGACCCGGTTTCCAGACCTCGGTTCGGCCACGGCATGGCTCAGCGAGGAGGCGGGAAACCTCGTCGCCGCGATCGAAGCCGCCTCGGCTGACGGGCACGGCGCGCGGTCCTGGCAGTTGGCCGATCAGCTTCGCGGCTACTTCTTCGTCTCGGGAGACGTGGTCGCCTGGCTCACGAGCGGAAAGGCAGGACTCGCCGCCGCGGAGGCGGCGGGGGACGTCCGCGCTCAGGCTGCCATGTATCAGACCATCGGCCAGGCGCACTGGGCAGCCGGGAAGCATCATCTCGCCGCCGATGCCTACCGCCGCGGCATCGCCGCTGCGGCCAGCAGCGGCTGGCTCGTCGGCGAGGCCTACCTGTCGCACAACCTCGGGCTCGTGCAGGCCGAGCTGGGCCACCTCGACGAAGCGCAGGAGCTCTACCAGCGAGCACTTGATCTCGGTACTGGTCCCGAATTCAACCACGTTCGGGCAGTGACGTTGAACGACCTGGGCACCATGTGCCACGAGCGGGGACAGCTCGTCGAGGCGGTTGGTTACCTGAAGGCGGCTCAACGATTGAACGAGAAGTCGGCGCGTCACCTTTCGGCAATGGCGAACCGACACAACCTGGCGATGGTGCTGCGGCAGCTGGAAGACTTCGAGCCCGCCCGCGCCCACTTCGACGCCGCCCTCGAGTACTACCGTCGCACCGGGTCGGCCTTGCGCGAGCTGTCGGTACTCGATGAGCTGAGCCAGCTCGACCGGCAACTGAACGAGTGGGTGTCCGCGGTGAACAACGCGGCCGAGGCGCTGCGGCTCGCCCGGCAACAACGCAACCTGCGCGCCGAGGCGGCCACCCTCAACACACTGGGGTACGCGCTGTTGGGTAGCCGCGCCGCCAACGACGCCCACGCCCGGTTCACCGAAAGCCTGTCGATCAGCCGAAACAACGGCTTCCAGTACTTCGAATGCCAGGCGGGCATCGGCCTCGCCGAGGCCGCCCTGTCGGCTGGTGCCGCCGAGGAGGCCTACCGTCTGGCGGCGGGCGCGCTGCACATCGCCTCCCGCAACGCCTACCGTGCACTGCACAGCGACGCCCTCATCGTGCAGGCCAAGGCGGCGATCTGGCGGGGTGAGACGGATGCGGCGGCGCAGCACTGCCGGGCTGTCCGTGAGCTGCTCGCAACGACGCCTCTACCGGACCGAGCGCGCGAGTGCGACGCCCTTGAGGCACGGATCGCACAACTGATCGTGATCACGTGAGAGGCCTGATCGGTTGAACCTGGCCGGCCGGCGGCGGGGCCCGGTGTGTCCGGGCCCCGCCGCCGTGTCTGGTGAGGTCAGATGCCGTAGATGAATTGTGCGTCGACTGCGCCGGCGCT
>NZ_JBEXGL010000051.1:0-1858 GCF_040607315.1 Micromonospora sp. NPDC005305
TGGATCCTGCTGGCTAATTGGGTGTGTTGCGGCGGTTGCTGCCTCGCCGTGAATGCATGATCGGTTTTGCGGCTTCCTTCCCCTCTACAGCCGCGGAAACGGGTCGTGTGATGTCGATGCAACCGCGGCCGTGGCCCGAGCCCGATGAGCAGGTGGCTGCGGCGATTCGTGCGATGTATGCAGGGCGTGAGGCGCCGTTGCCGGTGGTGGTGCGAGATCAGTTGGGTGAGCTGTTCGCTGATGAGCAGTTCGGTGTGGCGTTCGGGGTTCGTGGCCGGCCTGGTTGGTCTCCGGGGCGGCTGGCATTGATCACGGTGTTTCAGCTGGTGGAGAACCTGACCGATCGGCAGGCGGCCGAGGCGGTGCGGGACAAGTTGTCGTGGAAGTACGCGCTGGGGCTGGATCTGGTCGACACCGGTTTCGACGCTTCGGTCTTGAGCGAGTTCCGGGCCCGGGTGATCGCCCATGACCTGGAGGAACGGGTCCTTGACCTGCTGTTGGCCAGGCTGGTTGATGAGGGGCTGCTGGCGGCGGGTGGTAAGCAGCGCACGGATGCCACCCACGTGGTGGCCGCGGTGCGGGATCTCAGCCGGCTGGAGCTGGCCGGGGAGTCGGTACGCGCGTGTCTGGAGGCCCTGGCCGCGGCGGCGCCGGATTGGGTGGCGCAGGTCATCGACGTGCCGGCCTGGAGCAGGCGGTACGGGCAGCGGGTCCACGACTGGCGGCTGCCGTCGTCGCAGACCGCACGGGCGGAGCTGGCGAACACGTACGGCAGTGACGGGTTCGCGCTGCTGACGGCGGTCTACGGCCCGTCGACGCCGCCGTGGCTGGCGCAGCTGCCGGCCGTGGAGGTGCTGCGGGTGGTGCTGCTGCAGAACTACGTGCGTGGGCACGATGAGCACGGGCGGGAGGTGGTCAGACGGCGGGAGGCGAAGGTAGATGGTCTCCCGCCAGGAAGGCACCGCCTCACCTCGCCCTACGACACGGACGCCCGTTGGGGCACCACACGCAGCGCCAGCAAACCCTGGAACGGCTACAAGGTCCACCTCAGCGAAACCTGCAACGACCCCGCCAGCCCCACCGACAGCGCTGACACGCCGGTCATCGAGCCGCCCAACGTCATCACCAACGTGATGACCACCGACGCGACGGTCAACGACACGGTGATGACCACCCCGATCCACGACCGGCTGCAACGGCGCGGACTGCTGCCGGACGAGCACTACCTGGACTCCGGCTATCCCTCCATCGACCTGGTCATCGCCTCCGCGGCCCGCTACGGCATCACGCTGGTCACCCCGCTGCGGACCAACAACTCCGTTCAGGCCCGGGCAGCAGCCGGCTTCGACAGCACCGCCTTCACCATCGACTTCGACAACCAGCGCGCCACCTGCCCCCAGGGTCAGACCAGCACCACCTGGGGCCCGACCACCCAACGCGGCAACGACGTCATCGTCGTGCGCTTCGCCCGGGAAACCTGCCGCCCCTGCCCGGTGCGCCAGCAGTGCACCACCGACCGGCGCACCGGCCGCAAGCTGTCCCTGCGTCCCCGCGAGGTCCACCACGCGATACAACTGGCCCGCGCCGAGCAGCACACCGCTGCCTGGCAGGCCAAATACGCCCGACGCGCCGGCGTCGAAGGAACCGTCAGCCAAGCCGTCAACGTCACCGGCATACGCCAAGCCCGCTACCGCGGCCTGGACAAGACCCACCTGCAAAACGTCTTCAGCGCCGTCGCGGTCAACCTGATACGGCTGACCGCCTACTGGAACGGTCACCCCCTCGACCGAACCCGCACCAGCCACCTCGCCCGACTCGCCCTGGCCGCATGAACCAGGCAATAAGCCAGCAGGATCCA
>NZ_JBEXGL010000052.1:0-1751 GCF_040607315.1 Micromonospora sp. NPDC005305
GTCTAATGATGACCGTACCGCAAACCGACACAGGTGGGCGAGATGAGTATTCTAAGGCGCTTGAGAGAACTCGGGAGAAGGAACTCGGCAAATTGGTACCGTAACTTCGGGATAAGGTACGCCCTTGTAGCTTGACTGGCTTGCGCCAGAAGGGTGAAGGGGTTGCAATAAACTGGTGGCTGCGACTGTTTAATAAAAACACAGCACTCTGCAAACACGAAAGTGGACGTATAGGGTGTGACGCCTGCCCGGTGCCGGAAGATTAAATGATGGGGTGCAAGCTCTTGATTGAAGTCCCGGTAAACGGCGGCCGTAACTATAACGGTCCTAAGGTAGCGAAATTCCTTGTCGGGTAAGTTCCGACCTGCACGAATGGCGTAACGATGGCCACACTGTCTCCTCCCGAGACTCAGCGAAGTTGAAGTGTTTGTGATGATGCAATCTACCCGCGGCTAGACGGAAAGACCCCATGAACCTTTACTGTAGCTTTGCATTGGACTTTGAACCGATCTGTGTAGGATAGGTGGGAGGCTATGAAACCGGAACGCTAGTTTCGGTGGAGCCGTCCTTGAAATACCACCCTGGTTTGTTTGAGGTTCTAACCTTGGCCCGTGATCCGGGTCGGGGACAGTGCATGGTAGGCAGTTTGACTGGGGCGGTCTCCTCCCAAAGAGTAACGGAGGAGCACGAAGGTTAGCTAATCCTGGTCGGACATCAGGAGGTTAGTGCAATGGCATAAGCTAGCTTGACTGCGAGAGTGACGGCTCGAGCAGGTGCGAAAGCAGGTCATAGTGATCCGGTGGTTCTGAATGGAAGGGCCATCGCTCAACGGATAAAAGGTACTCCGGGGATAACAGGCTGATACCGCCCAAGAGTTCATATCGACGGCGGTGTTTGGCACCTCGATGTCGGCTCATCACATCCTGGGGCTGTAGTAGGTCCCAAGGGTATGGCTGTTCGCCATTTAAAGTGGTACGCGAGCTGGGTTTAGAACGTCGTGAGACAGTTCGGTCCCTATCTGCCGTGGGCGCTGGAGAATTGAGGGGGGCTGCTCCTAGTACGAGAGGACCGGAGTGGACGAACCTCTGGTGTACCGGTTGTCACGCCAGTGGCATCGCCGGGTAGCTATGTTCGGAAGAGATAACCGCTGAAAGCATCTAAGCGGGAAACTCGCCTTAAGATGAGATATCCCTGGGGACTAGATCCCCTTGAAGGGTCGTTCGAGACCAGGACGTTGATAGGTCAGGTGTGTAAGCGCAGTAATGCGTTCAGCTAACTGATACTAATTGCCCGTAAGGCTTGATCCTATAACAAGTCTGCCTTGTAGATCTGCGCCGTGCGACAGCACCGGCCGCGATCCAAAGCGACAAGTTGGATTCTCGTGTGTGATACACACAACCAAAATTACTGCTTCTTCCAAGATTGGTTGTGCTGCGAAGCCAGCGCAACAACCCTCTTTGCCTGATGACCATAGCGAGTCGGTCCCACCCCTTCCCATCCCGAACAGGACCGTGAAACGACTCTACGCCGATGATAGTGCGGATTCCCGTGTGAAAGTAGGTAATCGTCAGGCTCCCTAAGCCAGAAACCCCCGCCCGAAAGGCGGGGGTTTTTGCATTGGCGCGGCGGAAATGCACATGGGATCGAGGCGGGCGGCCTGCCTGGAGCCGGGGCGCCGAACGCGCCGATCTAGGCGTCTGCCGTTCTCGAGCAATTCACAGCTCTGCGCCGCTGATCAAATCGATCGAGCT
>NZ_JBEXGL010000053.1:0-1560 GCF_040607315.1 Micromonospora sp. NPDC005305
TCGGTACTTGTCAAGGCCGGTGAGACCAGTGGGTGTTACGCCGCTTGGGGTAGTGGTTGATCGGTTGCTGGTTCGGGCGGGTTGATCCAGACGGCGTCGGGCAGGTGCAGGGCTTTCGGTCTGGGTCGGCGGGAGAAGCGTTCGGGGTGGGTGGTCCAGGCGGTGTCGAGGGCCTGTTCGCGTTGCTTTTGTTGGGTCGCGGCGTGGCCGTAGTGGACGTCGGCGGGGGTGTGCAGCCCGATGCCGGTGTGGTGGTGTTCGTGGTTGTACCAGGTGAAGAACGTGTCGCAGAACGTGCGGGCGTGGGCCAGTGACCCGAAGCGTTCGGGGAATGTGGGGTGGTACTTCACGGTCTTGAACGCGGCTTCGGAGAACGGATTGTCGTTGCTCACGCGCGGGCGGGAGTGCGAGCGAGTGACGCGCAGGTCGGCCAGCAGCGTCGCGACGCGTTTGGAGGTCATCGAGGTGCCGCGGTCGGCGTGCACGACCTGCGGGACGCCGTGCAGGGTGATGACCTCGGTGATGAAGTCGTGGGCGATCTCGGCGCTCTCTCTGGCGGCGACGTGGTGCCCGACGACGTACCGCGACCAGATGTCGATCATGACGTAGGCGTCGTAGTAGACGCCCTTGGTCGGGCCGGGGAGCTTGGTGATGTCCCAGGTGAACACCTGCCCCGGGCCGGTGGCGGTCAGCTCCGGGCGTGCTCGGGTGGGGTGTCGGGCCTGGCGGCGCCGGTCGAGGACCTGGTTGTTGGTGCGCAGGATGCGGTAGAGGGTGGAGATCGAGGCCAGGTAGACGCCTTCGTCGAGCAGCGTCGCGAACGCTTCGGTCGGGGTGGTGTCGACGAACCGGTCGCTGTCGAGCACGGCCAGGATGCGGGCGCGTTCGGCGTCGGACAGTCGGTTCGCCGGCGCCGGCCGAGGCGTGGGTGCGCACGCTTGCGGGGTGCGGGAGCGGCGGTGGGCGGTGCTGCGGGCGATCCCGGTCAACCGGGCCGCTGCACGAGTCGGCGTCTGCGCGGCCAGCAACGCCGTGTGGGCATCGGTCAGGGCTTGGTCGGCTTGGTGTCGGTGTCCGCGCTCTCGGAGATCTCGGCCAAGAGCGCGTGTGCTTTTCCCATGATGTCCAACGCCGCCTCGGTCCGGGCGATCTTGCGGTTCGCCAGCTCCAGCTCCCGGCGCAGCCGAGCGATCTCGGCCTGTTCCCCACTCGGGCGTCCGACGCTCTGACCGGGCTTCTTCCCCTCCAACAGCCCGGCGTCACGGGCGCGGCGCCACTCACTCATCAGCGACGAGTACAAGCCGTTACGGCGCAGATAGCCGTTCCCGTCACCGTCGGCGACGGCCTGCTCGTACTCGGCGAGCAGCCGCAGCTTCTCCGCCGAGGTGAACGAACGACGTCGCCGTGGCCGATCTGCGCGAGGTCCCTCACTGGTCATGGCCCCATCGTGCCCGACGGACAGTTCCGCGCTGGAAATCGTCATCGAAGGAAGATCCATCCTCGCCCCGGGAGGGCTACTTGCTCTGAACCACTGGTCTCACCCAACCCTGACACCCAGGG
>NZ_JBEXGL010000054.1:0-1460 GCF_040607315.1 Micromonospora sp. NPDC005305
GAAGCTCCCGCCTTGTGACGAGGCATCGAGTGCCGGGGATACCAAAGGAGTCGCGGCAAGAGCCCGACCCGCTCTGAACCCATTAGGGCTACCAGCCTCCCCGGGCGGGGCCAAGGTCGTTCGTCCGGTAGGGCGCTCCACCTTGTCCCCGTCCGGGGAGGCTGGACGGTCTGGCGACTGCCCGACGAGGAGATCCGCCACTCACTCAGGCGCCGCAACTGTCCCCGCAGCCGGCCGCTCCTCTGAGGTGGGTTCGGGCGAGGTTCGCTGCAATCTTCAGCTGGCGAGGCTGTGGGCGAGGAACCGGTTCCTGCGCCCGATCAGCCGCTGGAGGTATGGGCGCAGGATCACCGCTGCGACGAGGGAGCCCGGCGGGCCACCCGGGGCGGCGAAGTCGATGACATCGCGCATCACCGTCGTGGTCGGCTCATCCGGGTCAGGTGTGAGGATGTGTTCGTGACGCCAGCGCCGAAACGGTCCGCTGACCTGCTCGTCAACGAACCGGTGCGGTGACTCGTACTCCGTGATCTGCACGGTCATCCGCCACAGGAGGCCGAAGTGCCGCGCCTGCCAGGTCACCGTCTGGCCGGGGCCAAGGCATCCGGCGGTGACTCCAGCAACCGCCCGCTCGCCGCTGGTGCCCATTGACAGGGTGTGCGCGCCGACATCGAGACAGGCCGCGAACACGGAGGCCGGGCTGGCGGGGACCACCGTGATCAGTTCGATACGAGGCACGCCAGGAGCGTAATCGGCGAGGTGACCCGCTCAGCCGGTGGCAAGCTGGGTGGGCCAGCCACGGGCCAGTAGCCGGCGCGCCGGATGGTCACAAGCGGGCACCTGCGGGCGGCCCGATGGTCGCCGCGAACAGGCGTTTCGGGCATCCCGACCGCTTGATGGCGCTCTTCCAAACTGAGGCTCGCAGGGACAGCGGTGTTGGGGAGCGGTGCCTATCCTCTCAGCCATGGGAGCTCTCAAGCCGTGGCATCTGCTCGTCCTCACGCTTTGCTGCCTCTTGCCGGCCGCTGCGGCGATCGTTGGCGGGGTCTGGGCGGTCCGCCGATCCCGTAGCCGTCGCTGAGCCTCAACCGCAGTCGAACCGATCGAGTTGCCGAGCGCTTGAGGACCAGGACGGAGACGCAGCCGTGCCGGAGATCATGGAGCCGGATGGCCGGTAGCCCTGCGGCGCCGCCTGGACCAGCCAGGTGCAGTTGCGCGGATCCAACGGGGTCCCGATCGGCTTCGTGAAGACGTAGCCGAGACTCGGCCACCGAGCCCCAACAGCTGATGTGCGACGAACTCTGCCAGGTGATGCGCGACAGGTCCCAGAGGTCTAGGGGCGGCAGGAGCCGCCGACGAGGCGTCCTGTCATGGCACCCCTTTATGTCAAGGCACCGCTGGAACCAGGGGTTTAGGGTGGTTGGTGGCGGGTCCGGGAAGTGGCTTGTCCGAAGGGCCGATGT
>NZ_JBEXGL010000055.1:0-1441 GCF_040607315.1 Micromonospora sp. NPDC005305
CTAGTAGTGCTTTGTTAGGTCGGCGTGTCGTTGAGTCGTTTGAGTGGTTCGGGGTAGTTCGATGTTGCGGTGACCCCTGACGAGCTTTCGGTTGTGCGGCAACGGCTTGAGGCGTTCGCCGTGGACGTGTTCACCCCGCTGGTGCGGTCGGATCAGCGGGCGAAGGGTGAGACGTATCTGCGGGGGCTGCTGCTGGACGGGCGGCGCAAGTCGATGCAGCCGATGGCGGATCGGCTCGGGGTGGATCATCAGGGGTTGCAGCAGTTCGTGACGACCTCGACGTGGGACACCACGGCGGTGCGGATGCGGCTGGCCCGCCGCGCTGTTGATGTGGTCGCGCCGGTGGCGTGGGTGGTCGACGACACCGGCTTTCCGAAGGACGGGAAGGGATCGCCGGGCGTGGCCAGGCAGTACTCCGGCACGTTGGGCAAGGTCGCGAACTGTCAGATCGGGGTGAGCGTCCACGCTGTCACCGACATCGCGTCGTGCCCGCTGGACTGGCGGCTGTTTCTCCCGACGTCGTGGGACGACCAAGCCGTTGACGAGGCTGACCGGTCCGGGGTGGCCGCTCGTCGGGCCCGGTGCGGGATCCCTGCCGACGAGCGTCATCGCCCGAAGTGGATGCTGGTGGTGGAGATGCTCGACGAGCTGGCCGAGCATGGCTTGCGCCCACCGCTGCTGGCCGCGGACGCCGGCTACGGAGACAACAGCCAGTTCCGCAGTGCCCTGGACGAGCGTGGGGTCGGCTACATCATGCAGGTCAAAGGCGACGCCCTCGCCCACAAGCCAGACGTGCGGCCAGTCGAGAGGGTGTGGTCCGGGCGGGGCCGCCCACCCACCCGCACCGACCCGCGCTACCCGAAGACGGCGGTCAGCCTGGTCGAACACGTTCGCGCGGCTGGACGCGACATCGCGGAGACGATCACCTGGCGGGAAGGCTCGAAAGGCACGATGAGTTCCCAGTTCGTCTTCCTACGCGTGCGTCCGGCTGGGCATCGCGTCGCCCGGGACGTCGACGGTCTCCTGCCCGAGCGGTGGCTGATCGCCCAGTGGCCCGACAACGAGGCCGAGCCGGTCAAGTACTGGCTGTCCAGCCTTCCCGAGGCGACCAGCCACGCCGACTTGGTCCGCTACGGCAAGATCCGCTGGCGGATCGAACACGACTACCGCGAGCTGAAGACCGGCCTCGGCTTGGACCACTTCGAAGGCCGCTCCTTCATCGGCTGGCACCGCCATGTCACCCTGGTCACCGCCGCGCACCTGTTCATCACCGAACTGCGTCTGGACCCAAAAGCGGCTGCGCCGGCCTGAGCCTCTACGCGGTCATCCGCGAGCTGCAACGGCTCCTCGCGACCTGGACCGGCGCCTGCATCACCTGCCACCAACGCGTGAAACCGCTACACCTCAACAAACGCCGCCGAACCTAACAAAGCACTACTAG
>NZ_JBEXGL010000056.1:0-1355 GCF_040607315.1 Micromonospora sp. NPDC005305
GCGAGACGCTCCCACATTGCGGCTGCCCACCGGTGTCATTGGTGTGGCTCTCTCATGGCCTGCGGTCTCGCCGGGCACCGCGCGAGGAGTGGCTGGAAAGGGGTTTGTCCTGCTCGAAGTAGCGGTGCCCTCCTTGCTGACAACTCACCGAGTTCAGTCAACGGGAGGCGCCGATGTCGGTGATCATCGGGATGGACCCGCACAAGCGTTCAGCAACCATCGAGGTCGTCGACGAACGCGCCCGGGTGCTCGCAGTGGGCAGGTACGGCACCGACAAGACCGGCTACGCGCAGATGCTCGCCGCCGGCCGCAAGTACCCCGACCGGGTGTGGGCAGTCGAGGGTTGCAACGGCATCGGCAAGCACATCGCCCACCGACTGCTGCACGACGGTGAGACGGTGCTCGACGTGCCCGCGAAGCTGTCCGCGCAGGTGCGGGTGTTCGCCACCGGCAACGGCCGCAAGACCGACCCGGTGGATGCGCACTCGGTCGCGATGGTCGCACTGCGCACCCCGAACCTCGTGCAGGTCCAGCTCGACCCGGACCTGCAGGTCATGGGGATGCTGGTCGACCGCCGCGACGAGCTGGGCCGCGCCAGGACACAAACCATCAACCGGCTGCACCGGCTGCTGCTGGAACTTTTCCCAGGCGGGGCGAAGCAATTCCTGTCCGCGCGGCAGGCACGTGCGCTGATCGCGACCATCAAGCCCCGCGACATCGTGGGCAAAACACGGCGCCGCCTCGTGGTCGAGCTCATCGGTGAACTCGAGGGCATCGACAAAAAGATCAAGACGGCGGAGAAGGACCTCAAGGAGCTGGTGGTCGCCCGCGGCTGCACCCTGATGGACCTGCACGGCATCGGCCCGTCAGGCGCGGCCCGGCTGCTGGCCGACGTCGGCGACATCCGCCGGTTCGCCGACCGCGGCCGGTTCGCCTCCTGGAACGGCACCGCCCCGCTGGACGCCTCCTCCGGCGACCAGAAGCGGCACCGGCTCTCCCGCGCCGGCAACCGACGGATCAACCGCACGCTGCACATCATGGCCGTGGTCCAGCTGCGCAACCGCACCGAAGGCCGTGCCTACTTCGACGCGAAGAAGGCCGCCGGGAAGACCTCCATGGAAGCCATGCGCGCGCTGAAACGGCGGCTGTCCAACGTCGTCTACGCCCGCATGGACGCCGACCAGAAACGCCGACAGGCGGCGGATCCGGGAGGGCACTCGGGGACGACTCTGCAATCCAGCGTGACCGACCTGACCCCGGACATCGGCCCTTCGGACAAGCCACTTCCCGGACCCGCCACCAACCACCCTAAACCCCTGGTTCCAGCGGTGCCTTGACATAAAGGGGTGCCATGA
>NZ_JBEXGL010000057.1:0-1264 GCF_040607315.1 Micromonospora sp. NPDC005305
TGCCATTCCCCTCGTAGCGTGGAGGCCAGAGCTTGAGGGATAAAGGTTCATGGCTGAGACGAGACGCCAGTTCGATCCGGAGTTCCGGGCGGGCGCGGTGCGCATCGTGCGCGAGACGGGCAAGTCGATCGCCCAGGTTGCGCGTGACCTGGGGATCAACGACGGGACCCTTGCCAACTGGGTGAAGAAGGACCGCGAGACTCGCGGTGAGGCCGCTGCCGGGCAGTTGTCGGAGGACGAGCGGGCGGAGCTGGCCCGGCTGCGGCGGGAGAACGCTGAGCTGGCGATGGAGCGTGATGTCCTCAAGCGATCCGTGGTCCTGTGGGTCAAGGAAGCGACGGGCCGGTGAGCGTGGCCCGGTTCATCGCTTCCCAGAGGACCGAGCATGATGTGCCGCACGCGCTGGCCTGCCGGGCGTTGGGGGTGTCCGAGTCGTGGTTCTACAAATGGCGCGACCGGCCACCCACGCCCCGCCGGGATCGGCGTGCCCGGCTGGCAGCTGCGCTCAGGAAGGTCTTCGACGACTCGGGCGGCACCTACGGCAGCCCGCGCATCGGTATCGAGCTGCGCGAGCAGGGCTGGCAGGTGTCCGACAACACGATCGCGCAGCTCATGGCCGAGTTCGGCCTGGCGGCCCGTATCAAGCGTCGCCGGCGGAACCTGACCCGCCAGGGCAAACGTCCGGCCGCACCGGACCTGGTCAAGCGGGTGTTCACCGCGCCGGCGCCGGATGTCGCCTGGTGCGGCGACATGACCGAGATCCGCACCGACGAGGGCAAGCTCTATCTGGCCACCGTCATCGACCTGTACTCGCGTCGCATTCTCGGCTACGCGATGGGCGCCCACCACGACGCCGGGCTGGTCGTCGCAGCGCTGAACATGGCCGCCGTCACCCGCGGCGGCAGCGTCGAAGGGGTGATCTTCCACAGCGACAGGGGCGCCGAGTACACCTCAGCGGACTTCGCCCGGGCCTGCGCCCGTTGGAAGGTACGCCAGTCGATGGGCCGGGTCGGGTCGTGCTTCGACAACGCCGTCGCCGAGGCCACCTTCTCCACCATCAAGGTCGAGTACGTGCACCGCCGCCACTTCCGCACCCGCACCGAGGCCCGCCTGAAGATCGCGACCTGGATCACCGACTTCTACAACCGGCGCCGCCGGCACTCCGCCTGCGATTGGCGCTCACCCATGGACTACGAACGATCAGAGACCCGCCTGGAGGCCCAGGCCGCATAACGGAGCCCTCCACGAATCCAGGGGATTGACA
>NZ_JBEXGL010000058.1:0-1137 GCF_040607315.1 Micromonospora sp. NPDC005305
CTAGTGTCCTGAGTCGTTAATTCGCCGGCAGTACGTGGCGAGGCTGTTGAGGATGTCGTCGGCGGTTCTGGTCCACACGAAGGGCTTCGGATCGGCGTTCCAGGCGTCGATCCAGGCACGGACGTCGGCTTCGAGTTCGGCGAGGCTGCGGTGGCTGGAGCGGCGGAGTTTGCGGTTGGTCAGCTCGGCGAACCAGCGCTCGACGAGGTTGAGCCAGGACGCCGAGGTTGGTGTGAAGTGCAGGTGGAACCGGGGATGCGCGGCCAGCCACCGCTGCACCGCGGGCGTCTTGTGGGTGGCGTAGTTGTCCAGGACCAGGTGCAGATCCAACTCTGCGGGCGTGTTGGCGTCGACGACCTTCAGGAACTTGAGGAACTCCTGATGGCGGTGCTTGCGGTGGACCTGGCCAATGACGGTGCCGGTGGCGACGTCGAACGCGGCGAACAGGCTGGCCACGCCGTGGCGGACGTAGTCGTGGGTCTGCCTCGCGGGGACCGTGGGCATCATCGGCAGCATCGGCCGGGTCCGCTCGAGTGCCTGCATCTGCGACTTCTCGTCCACGCACAGCACCATCGCCTTGACCGGCGGGTCGAGATACAGGCCCACCACGTCGCGGACCTTCTCCACGAACATCGGGTCGGCCGACAACTTCCACGTGTCCACCAGATGCGGCTTGAGGCCGAACGCCCGCCAGATCCGCGACACCGCGGTCTGCGACAGCCCGGTCTCCTTGGCCATCGACCGCGTCGACCAGTGACTGTCCTGGTTGGACGGCTGCTGCTCCAACGTCCTGACGATCACCTCCTCGACCCGGTCGTCGGTGATCCGACGAGGCGCCCCCGGCCGCGGTTCGTCAACGAGGCCCTCCAACCGACGCGCGAGAAACCGGCTACGCCACTTGCCCACCATGTCCCGCGACACCCCAAGCCGCTGCGCGACGTGCGTGTTCACCAGGCCATCGGCGCACAACAACACGATCTTCGACCGCAACACCAACGCCTGCGACGACTTGCCCCGCCGCGCCCACCGGGTCAGGCACGCGCGCTCGTCATCGGACAGTTCCACCACACCACGCGGACGACCAGCCACCCCGACAGCCTACTATCTGCCGGCGAAATAACGACTCAGGACACTAGG
>NZ_JBEXGL010000059.1:0-1088 GCF_040607315.1 Micromonospora sp. NPDC005305
CGCGATCCGCTCATGATTGTGGATAACTTTGTGCATAAAAGGGTATAAGGCGGGGTTTTGCTGTGGAATGCAGCAGTCAGTCATTTTTCTGTCATTTAGCGGTTGCGGCCAGCTGAGAACTCCCTATAATGCGCCTCCATCGACACGGCGGATGTGAATCACTTCATACAACAGCCAGTCGGTTGAAGAGAAAAAATCCTGAAATAACGGGTTGACTCTGAAAGAGGAAAGCGTAATATACGCCACCTCGCAACGGTGAGCGAAAGCCACGTTGCACTGCTCTTTAACAATTTATCAGACAATCTGTGTGGGCACTCAAAGTGACATGGATTCTTAACGTCGCAAGACGAAAAATGAATACCAAGTCTCTGAGTGAACATACGTAATTCATTACGAAGTTTAATTCACGAGCATCAAACTTAAATTGAAGAGTTTGATCATGGCTCAGATTGAACGCTGGCGGCAGGCCTAACACATGCAAGTCGAGCGGCAGCGGAAAGTAGCTTGCTACTTTGCCGGCGAGCGGCGGACGGGTGAGTAATGTCTGGGAAACTGCCTGATGGAGGGGGATAACTACTGGAAACGGTAGCTAATACCGCATAACGTCGCAAGACCAAAGAGGGGGACCTTCGGGCCTCTTGCCATCAGATGTGCCCAGATGGGATTAGCTAGTAGGTGGGGTAAAGGCTCACCTAGGCGACGATCCCTAGCTGGTCTGAGAGGATGACCAGCCACACTGGAACTGAGACACGGTCCAGACTCCTACGGGAGGCAGCAGTGGGGAATATTGCACAATGGGCGCAAGCCTGATGCAGCCATGCCGCGTGTATGAAGAAGGCCTTCGGGTTGTAAAGTACTTTCAGCGGGGAGGAAGGTGCTGAGGTTAATAACCTCAGCAATTGACGTTACCCGCAGAAGAAGCACCGGCTAACTCCGTGCCAGCAGCCGCGGTAATACGGAGGGTGCAAGCGTTAATCGGAATTACTGGGCGTAAAGCGTGCGTAGGTGGTTATTTAAGTCCGTTGTGAAAGCCCTGGGCTCAACCTGGGAATGGCATTGGAAACTGGCTTACTAGAGTGCGGTAGAGG